>NZ_CP024123.1:3272500-3588750 GCF_002736105.1 Solibacillus sp. R5-41
ATTTCGTCTAACTTTGTCACTTGAACGTCGACAACATCCAACCAACGATTACGCCAGTTTTCAAAAAGTTCTTCGGTTTGTCCATTCATATTTAAAGCCTTTACTTTTGCAAGCTCTTCAAATATTGGATAATGCTGGATTTGCATCTTCTCTTTTTCTAATCGTCCTATTTCTGCATTATGCTTGCGCCTTACTACTAATCCTGTAATTAATAATGCTAATAGTATGACGACGACAATGATGATATACTTTATCATTGTAAGCCCCCTACTCCAAATTAAAATCTATAAATCGGCTATATACGTAACTCTAATAATACCATGTTTTCATAGTTTTGTTGAACTATTTCACCGTTTTTTCTAACTTCTTTAAACCTAGTACAAAAGGAGGGGATTCAAATAAAAAGAGATGGTCACATCCATACACCATTTTGTCCGCACGGTTCTTCTGACCCATTCGAGTTATATATTGAAAAGGCAATTGCCAATAGCTTTGAAGAAATCACATTTACCGAGCATGCACCGCTACCTGCAAACTTTGTCGACCCTACACCTGAGCAAGATAGTGGGATGGATTCGGCGCAATTACATAATTATATTGAGCAGCTTCAGCGCCTAAAAGAATTGTATAAAGCTCAAATTAAAATTAATATCGGTTTAGAAATTGATTATATTGTCGGATATGAAGCTGAAACGCGCCAATTTTTGAACGAATACGGGAAATTTCTCGACGACGCTATATTATCGGTCCACTTTTTAAAACACGACGACAATTATTATTGCATTGATTTCTCTGAGGAAGTTTACTTACATTTTGCAGAGCAAGTTGGTGGGATTCAGGAAATGTATGATCATTATTATCAAACTGTACAAATGTCCATTCAAGCGGATTTAGGTCCCTTTAAACCAAAAAGGATTGGACATCCAACATTAATTCATAAATTTCAGCTCGCACATTCGCTCCAAATCGATGACAAAAATCAAATCGAATCATTGTTTACTAAGATGGCAAGAAGTGGTTACGAGCTCGATTTAAATAGTGCTGGATTAAGTAAACCACTGTGCAAAGAACCTTATCCGCCATTGGATCTAGTTACATTTGCACAAAAAATCAAGTTACCCGTTGTTTTTGGTTCTGATGCCCATACCGCCAAAGACTTACATCAACATTACAGCCAAATTTCTCAAAAATTTAAATTTTAAACGGAGGTTCTTTATGTATTCTCAAATTAATTATGAAGGCTCACTTGCCGAGCAATATACAGCAATTTCTCAACAGTTACATGCATTATTAGATGGCGAACAGGATCTGATTGCAAATTTAAGTAATGCATCTGCATTATTAAATCAATTTTTAGACCGAATCAACTGGGTTGGTTTTTATTTAATGAACGATGGCGAGCTTGTGCTTGGACCATTCCAAGGGTTACCTGCTTGCGTACGTATTCCTGTTGGGCGTGGGGTGTGCGGTTCATCGGTTGAGCAAAAACAAACGCTCCTTATCGATGATGTTCATGCATTTCCTGGCCATATTGCTTGTGATGCAGCTTCGAAATCGGAAATTGTTATTCCTTTAATTAAAAATGATACAATTATTGGCGTTTTAGATATTGACAGTCCATTTGAAGCGCGATTTTCAAAAGAGGATCAATTAGGCTTGGAGCAGTTTGTACAAACGCTCATCAATCACTTGTAAATTCCTCATTTTGAGCATAAAAAAAAGGAGAGTTGTCCTTTACACTTACGACCCACTCTCCATTTTTTATGATTGTAATTGCATCGAATCTTCAAATACACATACTTTATTTTTCCCACTATTTTTTGCACAATAAAGCGCTATATCAGCTTGTTGGAAAAATTGTTGGAATTGCGGACGATTTTCTTTCTTCCATGCAATCATTCCCGCAGAAATAGTCACAGTCGGACTCGTCACTTTTGGCAAGACTTCAACAATTTCCCTCGAAATTTTCAGTGCTTCACTCTCTAGTATATTTGGAATATAAATCGACAGCTCTTCTCCACCCCAACGAGAACAAATCCCCCTCGTTCCGATAAAATTTCGGAGTTCCGAACTAATTTGCACAAGAACATCATCACCAACTTGATGACCATGCGTATCGTTAATCTTTTTAAAATCATCAATATCGACTAATAAGAACATACCTGAGTCATCTTGTTCTAAAGAATTTACAATATATTTATCTGAATAATTACGAGCATAAAGCTTCGTTAAATGATCGCAATCTACCATGTCTTGTAGCTGATTTCTTAAAATGGAGTTAGATATTGCTAATGACGAGTGATGGATTAAGGATTGCATTAATTTAAAGCTGTCAAAGGAGAAGAAATAGGGCTCTTTATGAAGGACAATACTAAAACCGCTAATTTTTTCTTCTACAATCATCGGGATGGCCATCAACGATTTATACTCGATATCCGCTTCAAGTAATCGACTAAAATCGGCAATAAATAGCGGATCCTGCGTTTTTTCGAAATGCTTCTCTACATGCTGGATATAGGCGTTTCCTGCTGCTGATTTAAATACATCTGTACATGCATTTGACATTTCATAGGAATCTTCAACTTTAAATAGGAAGCCCAGTTCCGTCGGTTGGAATGATTTGCTTAACTGCTTTTGTAAAAACGAGAGCATTTCATTAATATTAAGCTTCATATTTAAACGATGTGACGTTTCATTGATTAATTGTAAATCACTTATTAATCGATGTGATTGATGATAAAGTTTCGCATTTTCGAGGGAATTCCCTGATGCTTGTGCTAACATGCGAATAAATTCTTTTTGCGCCTCTGAAAAGGCATATGTTAAAGGCGCTTTCACTTGAAGGATACCGTAAATCGCTTGACGCCCTTTAATTGGTGCATCTAGCAAACGGTAATTCAATTCCTCTACCACTTCCTCTTTCAACTCACCTGAAACGAATGCTTCTATTGTAGATGGTCTTTCCAATAAATAATCAAACGGCTTAATTCGAACTCTTGTTTGTCGGTCTTGATCATTTGGTAATATAAGCTCTACTTCTAAATCATGAAAATTTTCCTCAATGGTTACAAGTACATTTTCTAAAATAACATCGATATCCATTGTAGAATGGAATAAATCGGTCATATTATATAATTTACGATATTGTTGCTCATTTGCATGCACTTCAAAACTTTGATATAAATATTTAAAAATAGCTTCGAGTTCTATTACCGATTCATTAGCATGATTAAAACATAAACATCCTTCGTGTTCGTGATTACATTTGAACAATAAGATTGCCTCTGGTTTATCTTCTGCCAAATGCACAAGCATCATGGAAGTGTACTCAGTAAAAGGCCCCTTTTCTTTCAAAAAGTTTGGCAATTCAACTACTTTACTATCATTAAAATAAGTTTCAAATAAATTAAAAGCTAAAGGTAATTCGAAGCCTTGTACTAAAAGTTCTTTTTGTAACGGTTTTAAAAATTCACCTTCTATATTGAAAAGAAAGCACTCTTCTACACCAAAAAATTTAGTCAAACTATTATTAAGTAGTGAAAAAAAATCTTCAAAATTATTCAATTTTTTATTTGAATTAATACAAAGACTCAGGACTTCAGATTTAAATTTTTCTATCATCTTTTGATGCACTATCATTAAATCACCTTTTCTTTCACATTTACCGAATCAAATCGATTAACTTAATTTCAAGTATACACTTATCGTGTCTATTTGACTATAAATTTATGGTTTTTTTTTCTATTTTCCTGTGCCTTTCTCATAATCAATTGAAATATCTATAAACAACAGGTCATTTATAGGTCATTTTAACCAAAAGTTGTCCTGCTATTTTAATATTCATCTATTTCCCGCAATATACTTCTTTATTGACTAAAATGATAATAAAAGTTACAATACTACTTGTGTAAAATGAACGCAGTAGTTGTATGACTTAATTGTTTGTATTTTATTCCTTCTATTTTTAAAATAGGACGGTGTATTGCGTAACCCTTTCGGCTGCATGGGCGAAGATACGTGAAAATAAAATACCCTTTTTGTTGGGTACAGCTGGTTTTTCTTTTACAACAAAAACCAAATTTAAAGGAGGAGACACAATTATGTCTCGTTATACAGGTCCATCATGGAAACTTTCTCGTCGTCTTGGTATTTCATTAAGCGGCACAGGTAAAGAAATCGCTAAACGCCCTTACGCACCAGGTCAACACGGTCCAAACTCTCGCACTAAGAAATCAGAGTATGGTCTACAATTAACTGAAAAACAAAAATTACGTCATATGTACGGTATGACTGAACGTCAATTCAAAAACGTTTATATCAAAGCTGGTAAATTACAAGGTCTACACGGTGAAAACTTCATGATCTTATTAGAAACTCGCCTTGACAACTTAGTTTACCGTTTAGGTTTAGCTCGCACTCGTCGTGCAGCTCGTCAATTAGTTAACCACGGTCACATCTTAGTAAATGGTAGTCGCGTTGACATCCCATCTTACTCAGTAAAACCAGGTCAAACAATCGCATTACGCGAAAAATCAGCTAACTTAACAGTAGTTGCTGAATCAATCGAAGTAAACAACTTCGTTCCTGAGTACTTATCATTTGATGCTGACTCTAAAGTTGGTACATTTGTACGTTTACCAGAGCGTTCTGAATTATCTGCTGAAATCAACGAACAATTCATCGTAGAGTTCTACTCTCGTTAATCGTTCCGAGATTCAAAAAAGCTCCCAAACCTTGTTTATCAAGTGTTTGGGAGTTTTTTATTTGTATTAAAACCATCCCAAAGTTATTTTATAATTTATATTCCACACAAATTACTTTCTTTATATAAAAAAACAGCCCTCAATTTAAAATTGATTGACTGTTTTTTATAACCTTTTTGCTACTAAAGTAATGTAAATACTAAAATCGCACATAGGACAATGAGTACAAGAATTGAAGCGAAAAAGGCACGCCATTTTGTAATTTTATGTACTTCTGAAATACCGATAATCGTTAATGCATATGTCCAAATACTTGCGATGAGAATAAAGACGTAGCCAACAAATTGTAAAATGACATCACCTAGACCGGTTTCGATATACGAAATATCGAAAAAGGACTGCGGTGCAAATTGCATCCAAAATAACAGCAATGGCAAAATCCAAATATAGGGAATCATCGTGATGCTTACAACACGGAACATTTGCTTAAAGGTGCCTTTTCCACCTAACATTTTTGCAGACAATAGAAAAATTCCCGCTACAATGAAGGTTGATAAAAAATAAAGTAAGAAACTCGACATGAACGAAGAGTAAATGATATCTCCTAATGAGTATTTCCCATCAAACGTCGACCCTATAAAACTCGCTACATTACTACTAAACATGCCGATAATCCCGATAAATAGAAAGTACGGCAAGTTTTTCGTTTTTAATACATACTGAATTGTATCACGCGGTTTAATCGCAATACTTAAAATGGCATGCCGATCATCGACATATCTCACTTGCTGTTCAACCAAAATAGAACCTCCTAAAAATAATAATACAAACTATATTATACTGTTATTTTTAAAGTGATTCAAAGTTATCGAACGTTAAAAATCGTTGCAACTAATTTCACTACGCATTCACTCCGATAATATAAAAAACGCCTCAGAGTAATTTCTGAGACGCTTCCCCTATAAGCTCGTCATTTAAGATTAGACGAATTTCACCATATGGTATTTTTTCTTACCGCGACGGATGATGGCAAAGGCGTCTTCTAAACGATATTTACTATCGACAACATATTCTAAATCCGTCACTTTTTCACCGTTAATGCTAATCGCTCCATTTGTCACATCTTCTCGTGCTTGACGCTTTGATGATGAAATGCCTGCTTCAACAATTAATTCCACGATGTTTTGATCTGCCTTTGCTACTTCAACAGAAGGAATACCCGCAAAGGCAACTTTCATTTCATCTACAGACAACGACTTTAAATCACCTGAGAACAATGCTTTTGTAATACGTTCCGCTGCTTCTAAGCCCGCTTCTCCATGAATTAATCGCGTCATTTCTTCTGCTAATGCCTTTTGTGCTTTGCGTAAATGTGGCTCTTCTTGCACACTTACTTCTAAGCTTTCTATTTCTTCATGCGATAAGAATGTGAAGATTTTTAAGTATTTCACAACATCTGCATCGGCTGCGTTAATCCAAAATTGGTAGAACTCATAAGGTGATGTTTTTTCTGCATCTAACCAAACCGCGCCACCCGCTGTTTTACCGAACTTTGTACCATCTGCTTTTGTTACTAAAGGAATCGTAATACCAAAAGCTTTCGCCTGCTCATCATGTGTTTTACGAATCATTTCTAATCCAGTCGTAATATTCCCCCACTGATCAGAACCACCTACTTGAATTCGAACATTGTGGTGATCGTATAAATGATTAAAGTCAATCCCTTGAATTAATGTGTACGCAAATTCCGTAAACGAAATACCTGAATCAAGACGTGATGCCACTGTATCTTTATTTAAAATGTAGTTGACGTTAATTAGCTTTCCGTAATCACGTAGGAAATCGATTAATGATAATGGACCAACCCAGTCATGGTTGTTTACAAGTTTAGCTGCGTTTTCAGAACCCGAAGTAAAATCAAATAAACGCTCCATTTGTTTCTTTAAGCCTTGTACGTTTTGATCGATTTGCTCCATCGTTTGTAATTGACGCTCTTCTGAACGACCCGATGGATCTCCAACTGTTCCTGTTGCTCCACCTACTAATAAAACAGGCGTATGCCCCGCTTGTTGGAAACGGCGTAATGTTAATAATGGTACAATATGACCGATATGCATGGAATCAGCTGTTGGATCCACCCCAACATACAACGATACTTTTTGCTCGTTTAATAATTTTTCCATACCTTCTGCATCTGTTTGCTGGTATAATAACCCGCGCCATTGTAAGTCTTGAATTAATTCGTTCATCTTAAACTCTCCTTTTACATGTGTTTTTTTGCATGTAAGGGCAACAAAAAACGTCCCTACACGCAAACTGCATGCAGGGACGTCAAATAAGCATTATTTAACGCGGTACCACCCGGCTTGAAGGAAAAAATTCCTTCCACTTTAAGCGTTTATATCGAAACGACCCGTTCAAACTCTGAGCACGTACTTCATGAATTCACTATGTCTAGCTTACACCAACCGCTAGCTCTCTAAATCAGGGAATGAATTCATTACTGCAAACTCTTCATTGTTTGAAATTTTATATTCTTTATTCTACTCAATATCTTTACTATGTCAATAATTATATTCGTATCAGAAACAAATATGCTATAATCAATTACGCCTAGGCGTAATTGTGTCTAGATTTTCAAAATCTGTGACATTCGCCGGGAGCTTTATCTTCGTTCAGTAAATATTATCTTTGTGAATGAAGATAAACAAGACTTTAGGAGGTCGATGAAGTGAAAGAATGGCTCGAAAAATTAAATAAAAAAATCGAAATCCTTGCTTCTTCAAAATGGATGCGTCATTTCCGTATAGCGGGTGGCGTTTTTTGGAACCTGACTCTTTTAACGATTATATTCCTCACCGCCTCAGCCATTTTTATGGTAAGCGTTGGAGCTGGTTATTTTGCTTCACTCGTTAAGGAGGAACCACTCCGTTCAAAAGAAGAAATGCGCGAGGAAATCTTTAGCTATGAAGAAACAAGTGAGCTTTATTTCGCAAACGATATTTACATCGGAAAAATCCGTACTGATTTAGACCGTCGTGAAACATCGCTTGCCAATATATCACCTAACGTAATTAATGCAGTTCTTGCGACAGAGGACGAATATTTCCGTGAGCATAATGGGATTGTACCGAAAGCGGTTTTACGTGGTCTTTTACAGGACGTATCGAATTCCTCAACTCAAACAGGTGGTTCAACGTTAACGCAGCAATTAATTAAAAACCAAATATTAACAAACGAAGTATCTTATGAGCGTAAAGCAAAGGAAATTTTACTCGCATTACGTTTAGAGTATTTTATGTCAAAAGAAGAAATTTTAGAGGCATATTTAAATATTATTCCTTATGGACGTAATTCATCTGGGCGTAATATTGCAGGGATAGAAACGGCGGCACAAGGTATTTTCGGGATTCCTGCATCTGAATTATCTTTGCCACAATCTGCTTATATTGCCGGTATTCCACAGGCTCCTTTTAAATATACTCCTTTCACGAACAAAGGGGAGCGTAAAAGTCAAGAAGGGATGCAACACGGAATTGACCGTATGAAAACCGTTTTGTATCGCATGAATGAAGTTGGATACATTACGAAAAAAGAATATGAAGAAGCTATTGCTTATGATATTACACAAGATTTTAGAGATCACGAAGAACGTCCAGAGGATAAATATCCATGGCTAACAGCGGAGCTAGAAGAACGTGCTAAAGAGGTTTTTGCCACTATCCTTGCTGAAAAAGATGGGATTGATCCAGCACGTCTAAAAGAAGAATCAAATCTTCACGATAAATATACAATCTTAGCTGACCGTCAGATTCGTTCAGGTGGTTACCGCATTTATTCAACAATAAATAAAGATATGTATGATGCAATGCAGCAAGTAACAGATGAATTTAAATTATATGGTCAAACGTATAAGAAAAAAGTAAAAGACCCTGAAACTGGGGAAGAAATTGAAGTCGATGTCCCTGTACAAACTGGTAGTATGGTCATCGAAAATAAGACGGGCAAAATTTTAAGCTTCGTTGGTGGACGTGATCATGAATTAGAACAATTAAATCACGCTACAAAGGCATACCGTTCAAACGGTTCTACGATGAAGCCTCTACTCGCATATGCACCCGCTTTAGAGTATGGTGTTATCGGTGCGGGTAGCCCAGTCGTTGATGTGAAATTTAAACGTAGCTACGACAACTATGAACCAGTCAACTACAATCCAAATCAAGAGCTTGGTATTATTTCAGCTCGTCAAGCAGTTGCATCGTCACAAAACTTAGCTGTGCTCCGACTATATGACGACATTTTAGATAAACGACCTGCCACGTTTTTAGAGAAAATGGGCTTTTCAAAATTAACGGAAGGCGATTTCGTTAACCTTTCTACTGCAATTGGTGGGATTACCCACGGCGCAACGGTAGAAGAAAATACGAATGCCTATGCAACATTTGCGAATAACGGACAATTTATCGACGCCTATATGATCGAACGCATTGAAGATTTAGATGGCAATGTCATTTTTGAACATCAAACAGAGCCAGTAGACGTATTTTCTGAAGAGACTGCTTATATGATGACAGATATGCTGCGCGGCGTTTTAAAAGACGGTGGAACAGCAACAAAAGCGAAGAACTTATTAAGTTTCTCATCTGATTTTGCAGCTAAAACTGGGACAACGCAAGATCATAAAGACGTCTGGTTAGTTGGATATAATCCTAATATTTCACTCGGGGTTTGGTTAGGTTATGATCAGCCACGTACTTTATACGCTTTCAATAATACGTATCAGCACCCAAGTGCTCGTGTTAACACGCTTTGGGCAAAATATATGAATAGTTTATACAAAGTAGACCCAGAATTGATTGGGACAAAAGAGCCGTTCCAAAAACCTGCGAATGTCGTTTCCGCTTCATTTTGTGGAATTTCAGGCTTAGCGCCATCCACTTCCTGTGCAAATGCAGGTCTTGTAACGTCTGACTTATTTAATAAAAGCGTCCTTTATCCATCGAAGCCTGATGATAGTTTTATATCCTCTTCATCGGTTGTCATAAATGGAAAGTCTTATGCAGCACTTGGAAAAACACCACCAGAATTCGTTAAAAAAGGTGGCTTCGGTTTGAATCAAGCATTTGCAAATCGAATGTTAGGTAAATTAGGTGGGGACGCATCAAAACTATTACCACACAGTTCCGGTAATACGGTCGTTTCTAGTTCAGCATTCAAAGCTGATAGTGTGTCTCCAAGCCCTGTATCGGCAACATTGGGGAATGGGGTACTATCATGGACGAATTCCGCTTCAAACGATATTGTTGGCTATCGTGTATATAGCCTTACAAATGGTGGTCGATCATTCGTTGCTTCATTCAAATCTAATGAAAGTCACAGTATGAAAGTTACACCTGGTGTACGTTATGTAGTAGTCGCAGTGGATATTACAGGTTTTGAATCGAGTCACTCAAATGAAGTTGGGGTAATTATTGAACTCCCTCCAGATCCTGAAGAAAAT
This sequence comes from Solibacillus sp. R5-41, assembly GCF_002736105.1. Lineage (NCBI taxonomy): Bacteria > Bacillati > Bacillota > Bacilli > Caryophanales > Caryophanaceae > Solibacillus > Solibacillus sp. R5-41. The sequence continues at coordinate 3,282,704 of NZ_CP024123.1, forward strand.
ACGAACCCAGGTGACAATACCGAGGACACTATCGAACCGACGGAACCAGAGGACATAGAACAACCTGTTGAAGATACTGGTACGAACTAGCTATTACTAGGAATATTTTAAGGTTTTCCTCTAAATCAAAAATCATCATTTCGGGCTTTGGCCTAAAATGATGATTTTTTTGATTATGATTTTTGTATAACTGATTTTAAAATGGCCACAGCCTCATCTATTTCTTGCTCTGAAACAGTTAGTGGTGGCAATAAACGAATGACTTTAGGACCTGCAGCAACTGTCAGTAACCCAGCTTCATCAAGTGCCGAAACATAGGGTGCTACTTCTTCACCAAAGCCGAAACCAAGCATTAAGCCCTTTCCTAGCACCGAATATTTTCCCTCTGGGAAAGCCTCTTTTAGCTTCGCAGTAAAGTAGGCTGATTTTTGCTGAACCGTTTCTAAAAATGCCTCGTCAAATACATGGTCAATCACGGTTTGCGCTACAGCTACGGCTAGTGGATTTCCACCAAACGTCGTACCATGCGTCCCTGCATTAAACGTTTCAAATAATTCGGCCGTCCCTAAAATACCTCCAACTGGGAAGCCTCCTCCTAAACCTTTTGCCAATGAAACGATATTCGGCTTAAGAACCGTTTGTTCAAATGCAAAACGTGTTCCCGTTCGACCAATTCCCGTTTGTACTTCATCAATAATTAATAAAATGTCCGTTGATTGATGGATATCATGAATCGCCTGTGCAAATTCCTCCGATACCGCGTTTACGCCGCCCTCACCTTGAATCATCTCGAGCATAATTGCAGCCGTTTCTCCATCTACCGCTGCCTGTAATGCTTCAACATCATTAAATGGCAATGTAATAAATTCGCTCACAAGTGGACCAAAGCCATTGCGCACTTTATCCTGTCCAGTTGCACTCATTGCCCCAAATGTACGGCCATGAAAACTTTGTTCGAATACAATTATTTTATGCTTTCCTGTATGCTTACGAACAAGCTTAATCGCTGCTTCATTCGCCTCTGCACCACTATTACAGAAAAATGCATACGACAAATGTAAATCCATCAAAAGGCTAGCTGCTAATTTTTCCTGCCCTGGACTTTCGAACAGATTACTAATATGCCAAAGTTTTTCACTTTGCTTTTGAAGCGTCTCAACAATTCCTGGATGTGCATGCCCTAAACTACATACAGCAATCCCGCTTGTAAAATCTAAAAAACGTTTTCCATTTACATCAAAAACTTCTGTTCCCTTGCCCTCAACTATCACGATTGGTCTTCTTGCATAATTTTGAAATAATGCACTCATTGGACTAGCTCCTCACTTAAAATAGTTGTACCTGTTAATGTTTCATTCACAATTTGTACCGATGGAATTCCCGCTGATAAGCAATTAATCGCCCCTTGTACTTTCGGGATCATCCCACCATTAATATGACCTTCCTCAATCCATTGCTTGATGAGTGTTGGCGTAACTTCCCTTTGATACTCGTCATTAATACGGATTCCTGCAACATCGGTTACGAGTAATAAGCGATCTGCGCCTACAGCAAGTGCAATCTCACTTGCAACCGTATCACCATTAATATTCAATGCTTGCCCTTCTCTCGTCGTACCAATACAAGCAATAACCGGGACAATGCCTGCTGCTGATAATGCATTCAATATTCGTGTATGAACGTATTTAACTTCACCTACATAACCATATGTGGCTTCATCAAGAAAATGACTCTCTAGTAAATTTCCATCAAAACCATTTAATCCAACTGCAGCAATTCCTGCCGCTGTTAGCTCATGCACAAGTGCCGGATTTACTTTTCCAATTAACGTCGATTGGACAATGCCAATCATGTCCTCATTCGTTACACGTAAACCATTAACTGTATACGATTCAATCCCCGCTGCCGCAAGCTCACGATTAATCGCAGGTCCTCCACCATGTGTAATAATTAATTGAATTCCCTGATGCTGTAATGCTTTAAAATTACGAAAGAAGGCCTCGTTTAGACCTTCTAAAGTACTACCACCAAGCTTGATGACCATTTTACGAACGGTATGATGCGTTGATTTGAACGTAGTCATAAGTTAAATCACACCCCCATGCAAATCCGCGCCCTTCTCCAACTTCTAGCGATACATAAATTTTTACTTCATGCTGCTTTAAAATTTCAATCAATTCTTCTTCTGAGAATTTAATTGGCTCGCCATTTTCGACCATTGTTGCACCGCCAATTTTAATCGTAATTTTTTCAGGATCTACATGTGCACCCGAGTATCCCACTGCCGCGATAATACGTCCCCAGTTTGCATCACAGCCAAAGACCGCTGTTTTAACAAGTGGTGAACCAACGACTGTTTTCGCAATTTTTCTTGCTTCTTCATCTGAAATTGCCCCGTCTACTTCGACTTCAATTAATTTTGTCGCACCCTCTCCGTCACGAGCAATCGATTTAGCTAAATCTTCCGCTACAAGACGTAGTACCGTATAAAAGTTTTCCCATTCTGGATGTGCAGGTGTTAGCGATTCATTCCCTGCTAAGCCATTTGCCATCACAATTACTGTATCATTCGTTGACGTATCTCCATCCACTGTAATTGAATTAAACGTGCAATCCGTCACGCTCGATAATGCTTTTTGTAATTCATCCGATTCAATATTGGCATCTGTTGTTATAAAGCCTAGCATCGTCGCCATATTTGGTTCAATCATTCCTGAACCCTTTGCAGAGCCTGAAACGAGCACTTCTTTGCCATCAATTACAGTTGCGTACGTCGTATTTTTCATAACCGTATCCGTCGTCATAATTGCCTGTGCAAAATCAATGCCATTTTCTAATTTTGAATCTGGTATTAGTAGTTCAATGCCTTTTTGGATTGGCTCCATCTTCATAATTTCACCAATAACACCCGTAGAAGCTACACCGATTAATTCGCTATCAATGCCTAATTTTTGCGCTGCCAACTGTTGCATTTCATACGCGTCCGCCAACCCTTGCTTTCCTGTGCAAGCATTCGCATTTCCTGAGTTAACAATCATCGCTTGCATTTTTTTAGTGGCATACACAACTTCCTTCGTAACTTTGATCGGAGCCGCCTGTACAGCATTTGTCGTAAATACACCCGCAACGCTTGCCGGTACCTCACTGACTAAAATTGCTAAATCTTTTTTCTTATGCTTGATGCCACAATGAATTCCTGCTGCTTTGAAGCCTTTCGGTGAAACGATATTTTTACTCGATAATTTTTTCATTTCAATTGTTGATACCATATAAAATTCCTCCTCAGGATAATGTGTTTTTTAATCAATTACACCTCGACTAACTTTAGTCCAGATTTTTTTCGAACCTGCTGAAGCAAATTAACTAAATAAAATACGGAATGAGATCCAATCCTGTTTTTTGTGGTAATCCAAACTGAACGTTCATATTTTGAATTGCTTGCCCTGCTGCCCCTTTGACTAAATTGTCAATGACGCCAACAATTGTTGCACGATTTGTTCGTTCATCTAGCTTTACTGAAATATCACAGTAATTGGACCCCTTCACTCTGTTCGTTCCGATAGAAGATGCTTCTTCTATTACTCGCACAAATGGATGGTTGGCATACGTTTCTTTTAAACAATGTACTAATTGCTGCTGTGTAGTACCTGCGTGAACTTGGGCATAGGACGTGGCTAAAATTCCGCGCGTCATCGGGACTAAATGTGTGTTAAATGTAATTTTTGTATCAACATGCGCGAACATTGAAATGGCCTGCTCAATTTCTGGAATATGCTGATGTTCATTAATTTTATAAATGGAGAAGCTTTCATTGGTTTCACTAAAATGCGTCAATTGAGATGGCTTATTCCCTGCCCCTGAAACCCCACTTTTTGCATCAATCACCAAAAAACTTGGATCAATCAAATTCGATTTAATTAAAGGCAAGAGGGATAGTAATACAGCAGTCGGGTAGCATCCTGGATTTGCGATGAGCTCTGCTTGCCTAATTTCCTGTTCATTCCATTCTGTTAAGCCATACACACTTTTTTTCACAGTTTCTAGAGGTGCTGCCGCCTTTTTATACCACGTTTCATAACTGGTAACATCTTTTAAACGAAAATCTCCCGATAAATCAATAAGCTTTGGTCCTACGCCTACTAATGGAGGAAATAGATTACTAGATACCCCAGATGGTGTACTCGCAAACACCACATCAAACTTAGCTAATGCATCATAATCGATTTTTTGTAATGGCTGATTATATAAATCTGTTAAATGAGGAAACTTTGCTGAAAAAATTGTTCCTTCCTCCGAAGATGTGAATAATGCAATATCTTCTACTTCTTTATGATTATGTAAAAAACGTACTAACTCTAAGCCACCGTAGCCAGTAGCCCCAATAATTCCAACTTTCATCACGTCACCCCTGGATTTCTTAATCATTCTATTTCACGGAAAATAATATTCTGTCTATTTTTATAAAGGATAAAAGTAAGTATAAATTATGTATATTTATTTAGTCAACTGTATTTTTATATAAATATAAATAATTCTAAATTTTTTAAATTTAACTTGCGAATCAAATAAAAAGAAGCCTTATGCTCACATAAGACTTCCACATGCATTTAATTACTTGAGACCTATTACTCTTCCATTGTTGAAAGATCACCAGTTGGGAGATTTAGTTCCCATGCTTTTAATACACGACGCATAATTTTTCCGCTCCGTGTTTTTGGCAGCTTGTCCTTAAATTCGATTTCTCTTGGAGCCGCATGTGCAGACAATCCCGTTTTAACAAATTCACGAATTTCTGCTTCTAATGCTTCTGAAGGTTCTACCCCTTCACGTAATGAAACAAACGCCTTTATAATTTCCCCGCGCACCGGATCAGGCTTCCCAATAACACCCGCCTCTAAAATATGTGGATGCTCGAGTAATTTGCTTTCTACCTCAAATGGACCAATACGTTCACCCGCAGTCATAATGACATCATCCACTCGACCCTGGAACCAAAAATAACCTTCCTCATCCATATAAGCGGAGTCTCCAGAGACATACCATTCTCCTTTTAAGAAGTAAGATTCATAACGTTCTGGATTGCCCCAAATTTGACGCATCATTGCCGGCCATCCTCTACGAATTGCTAAATTCCCCATTGTACAAGGTGGTACTTCATCTCCTTGGTCATCCACAATTGTTGCAAAAATTCCAGGTACCGGTTTCCCCATCGAACCTGGCTTAATATCCATGGAAGGATAATTACAAATCATATGCCCGCCTGTTTCTGTCATCCACCATGTATCATGTATACGATGATTTAGCGTTTCAATCCCCCATCGTACAACCTCTGGATTTAACGGCTCCCCAACCGATAAAACATGGCGTACCGTTGAAAGATTAAACTGCTCAAGCGCTTTTGGACCTGCACCCATTAGCATTCGGAATGCAGTCGGTGCGCTATACCATACAGTAACACCATATTCCTCAATGGCACCATACCAAGCTTGTGGACTAAAGCGACCACCGACAACTACATTCGTGACACCATTTAACCAAGGACCAAAAATACCATATGCCGTACCTGTAATCCAGCCTGGATCCGCTGTACACCAATAAATATCATTCTCTTTTAAATCGAGTACCCACTGTGCTGTTTGATATTGTTGTACCATCGCATAATGTACATGTAACACGCCTTTTGGTGCCCCAGTAGAACCCGATGTATAATGTAAAATAGAGCCATCTTCCTTATCCATCCATTCAATTTCAAAGTTTGAAGAGGCTTCTTTAAAATTACGATTAAAATCAATAATTATATCGGTTTCTTCGACGTTCTCCCCAACAACGAAAACCGTTTTTAAGTTTGGTAATTTATTGATTGGAACACGACTTAGCAATGATGGTGTTGTCACAATCGAAACCGCCTCACTATCAGCCAACCGGTCATATACCGCACCTTCCATAAACGCTTCGAATAACGGACCAACAATCACGCCCATTTTTAATGCGCCAAGCAAACTAAAATATAATTCTGGTGAGCGTGGCATAAAAATAAATAGGCGATCACCCCTTTGTAAATTAGCCTTCTCTTTTAAAACATTTGCCGCTTTATTTGAGTTGCGCTTCATATCATAAAATGAATACGACTCTTTACGTACACCATCATTATAATAAAGTGCGACTTTATTTTTCCGATGACTATCTACATGACGGTCTATTGCTTCATACGCAATATTCACCTTCCCCGTTTCATACCAAGAAAAAGCCTTCTCCGTATTCTCCCAATCGTGAGTTGCTGCCGTATCCTCATAGTTTATTAAACTATGTTCCCCTGGACGTGCTGCTAATTTCTCCAATGTTTTCATCCCCATGAAATATCCCCCTTCAACTTCAAAGATAGTATTATTCTACACGAAAACTTTTTTAATCGGCAAAATTTTTATAATTTTGTGACAATTTAGTTGTTTTTAACAATATTGAGCGTATTTTCGCATTAAATCCTGTATAATAGAAATATAACGAGCAGGTGGTGTGAAAATGGAGCACATTAAAATTTTTTACAGTATTGAAGAAAATACAAAAAACGGTAAAGTTTTAATTGAAGGTCCTGTTCCCTCTGAGATATTAGCTACTTACGAATTACACGAAGACCTCAAAGCATTTAGACCTTCCAAGCAACAACATGAAGCACTCATCGGAATTGCCCAACTTGACGAAGGACGTATTATCGTCATTCGGCAAAATAGCCTTGTCGTCGGCTATGTAACCTATCTTTATCCCGACCCGCTCGAGCGCTGGGCAGAAGATCGAATTCCCAATATGATTGAACTTGGAGCGATTGAGGTGATTCCATCCTTCCGTGGAACAGGCGCTGGAAAGAAATTACTTGAAGTGTCGTTCATGGATGACGCTTTAGAAGATTATTTAGTTATTACGACCGAATATTACTGGCACTGGGATTTGAAAGGTACTGGTTTATCCGTTTGGGATTACCGTAATATGATGGAGCGGATGATGAGCTCTGCTAAATTTGAATATTATGCAACAGATGACCCAGAAATTACTTCTCATCCAGCAAACTGCTTAATGGCACGTACTGGCTCACGAGTTCAAGCTGAGACGCTTGAACGTTTTGACAGACTTCGTTTTAAAAGTCGTTTCATGTATTAATTCTTATCACAAAGGGGATTGAAAAATGATTGTCGAAGAGATTATGAATACCGAAGTACATACACTATCGCCTGAAAATACAATTCGAGAAGCCTCTCGTTTAATGCGTGAAAAAAAATTCCGCCATTTACCGATTATCGACGAGCACAAGAGCGTAATTGGTATTATTACAGAGCGTGATATTAAAAATGTTTTACCTGCTCGTGAGGAGCCAGATTCTTCATTATTTGATGCACCCATCGAAAGTATTATGACGAAAAATCCAATTGTTGGCCATCCTTTAGATTTCGTCGAGGAAATTGCCCTTATTTTTTATGAATCTAAAATTAGCTGCATGCCGATTGTGACAGCAGGCGAGCTTGTAGGTATCGTCACAACTACGGACTTGCTATATACCTATATCGAATTAACAGGCACTCATAAACCAGGCTCTAAAATTGATATTCGTGTCACAGACAAGCCCGGAGTGTTATTTGAGATTTCGAAAATATTTAATGATCATAAAGCCAACGTTTTAAGTGTTTTGGTATATCCAGATGGTGAAAGCGCTAATACGCGTATTTTAAGTGTCCGATTACAAGTAATTAACCCACTCTCAATTATTGAAGATTTACGTCAGCAGGGCTACAATGTGCTCTGGCCAAATCTCCCTGGCGTTACGCTATGAAAAAAGCAGTTTTTGTTTATTCGCCAGACCAATTAAATTACAAATTTTCGGACACACACCCTTTCAACCATAAACGATTACACTTAACAATTGATTTATTAAAAAATATTAACGCATTGAGCGATGATGATATTATTCCTGCACGTATGGCCACAGATGAAGAAATTGCACTAGCTCATGATCCGAAATATATTGAAATTGTCAAAAAAGCAGGTCACGGGGAATTAACTGCTAAGCAAGGAGAGCCTTTCGGAATCGGGACGGAAGATACGCCCATGTTCCAAAATATGCATGAGGCAAGTGCACTGCTTGTAGGAGGTACTCTCCAAGCAGTGGATTATGTTTTACAAGGAAAAGCACAGCACGCGCTCAATCTTGGCGGTGGTTTGCACCATGGTTTCCGTGGTCGTGCTTCTGGATTTTGTATTTATAACGACAGCAGTGTCGCTATAAAATATATTCAAGAAAAGTATGGTCTACGTGTTTTATATGTGGATACCGACGCACATCATGGTGACGGGGTGCAATGGTCATTTTATGATGACCCCAATGTTTGTACATTGTCCATTCATGAAACAGGTCGCTATTTATTTCCAGGTACAGGGAATATTACCGAGCGAGGCAATGGTGAAGGTTATGGTACTTCTTTTAACTTCCCTGTCGATGCATTTACCGAGGATGAAAGCTTCTTAGAAATATATGAGCAATCGATGCGTGAAGTATTCGAATTTTTTAAACCCGATGTTGTGCTCACACAAAATGGCGCAGATGCACATTATTTTGATCCGCTCACACACTTATACGGAACGATGAATATTTATAAAGAAATTCCAAAGCTTGCCCATAAACTCGCTCATGAATATTGCGGGGGAAGATGGATCGCAGTTGGTGGGGGTGGCTATGATATTTGGCGCGTTGTTCCCCGTGCCTGGTCTTATATTTGGACGGAAATGACAGATCAACAAGAACCTGCCGGGCCATTGCCACAAGCTTGGCTAGATAAATGGCAAGCCGAATCTCCCGTACCGTTAATTCCGACTTGGAATGACCCATTTCCCCTCTATGAAGCGATTCCTCGAAAGGCGGAAATTCAAGAAAAAAACGCCCAAATGCTTGCAAAGGCGCTACATATGATACGTACTGAAAAAAATCGATCATAGCAATTGACTAGCTATACACTCTTTGGACAAAGATTGTATAGCTTTTTAGCTAAAAAAAGAAGAATGACCCAAAAATATTCAGCCTTATACTATAATAGTATCATAATAGATTAGGGGGAGTTTTTATGTATAAACATATTTTACTTGCAGTTGATGGTTCTGACAATTCATTCCGCGCAGCACAGGATGCAGTGAATATTGCAACATCTAATACTTTAATCGAAATTATTTCTGTTATATCAACAGAAGGAATTACTTCACAAGCAGCTCACGCAGGTACTTTAGATAACTTAGAACAAAATTACCGCACTAAGTTTGCCAGAGAGGAACAATTCATTAAAAATAATCATGCCAACTATAAAGTCGTTATTACTCATGGTCATGCAGGTCGTATGATTTCAAAATACGCGAACGACAATAAAGTGAATTTAGTTGTCATCGGTTGTCGCGGATTAAACCCAATGCACGAAATGGTATTTGGCAGTGTGAGTACATATGTAACGAAAAATGCGAACTGTTCGACTTTACTAGTAAAATAACCATAAAATTATAGTTCAAAATGAAAGATTAAAAAACGCCCTTTCCACATTAACAATTAATGTGGAAAGGGCGTTTCTTTATTTATGCGGTTAGCCTTGGTTAGCAGTAAACGATGTTCGATTGCCCTGTATTTATTGAATTTGAACATGGGTGATAAAATTCGTAATTTATCAATATAGTGATAGTAATCGCAGTTGGACATTTCACTTGGCTGTAGAATGTATTTAGATTAAACCTAGCAAGAGGCTGGGAGAAAGGTGTTGGTTAATGAAAAACAAGCTAACTTCATTATTGGAGGTAAGGAAGATTATTGCGTTAGTTACGGTATTATTATTCTTTGTCCTTTCGGTGAAGGGCTTGCTGGAGACTAATTTTATTCAAACGGTTATCATTTCAATTGTTTCATTTTACTTTGGAAAGACAGCTTCGATTAATGAAAAAGGTGATAAGTAATCAAACTAAAACAAAATTTAGTGTTTCTGAAACGCCAAAACTCGTAAAGACAACGAACAACATGAAAAACGGTACTCCAAATCACTAGCCAAACGTAACGTAAGAATAAATCAATTACACCTCGGCGTAATTGCGTCCAGATTTTTATCGAGCATACTCGTAAAAAATCTGTGATATCCTCCGGGGGCTTAGGGCCAACAAGATGTTGGTTACTCAGGCGTTTCCGCAGGACGTGGCGATCTTAGCCTGAGTTCCCCTATTCAGCCGGGGTTTGAACTCCTACTGAATTCAGTACATATTTAGCATTCATCCAACACTTAAAACTCCCTATTCACATTAATAAATCGATGAATGGGGAGTTTTCTATTATTTTTGAATGGAGTCGCGCATTTCAATTCGATGAGGCAGAATGACCTTTTGAACTTCTACTTCTTCTTTATTCATATACTTCGTTAATAGACGCATCGCAACAGCTCCGATATCGTAAAGCGGTAAAACGACACTTGTTAGCTGTGGGCGAACCATGCGGGCAAGTTTCGAGTTTCCAAAGCTAATTACTTCTATATCTTCAGGTACTTGTTTTCCGCTATCTTGCATGCCGTGGACAAGACCAATTGCTAACTCATCATTTCCTACAAATATAGCAGTTGGTGGATTTTCTAGTTGGCTTAACGTTTCCCATCCTTCTAAACCATCATCATAGGAATCTTCCCCTGCAACGATTAATGAATCATCTAGCTCAATTCCAGCCTCTTGCAATACATCCAAATAAGCCTGTAACTTTTGCTGACCATTGACTGTATGTTTTAATGGACCTGAAACAAATGCAATTCGTTTATGACCATGCTCAATAAATAATTGAATCGCTTCATACGTTGCTGTGTAATAATCAATATTAACTGATGCCACTTTTTCTGTTAAACTAATGGAACCCGCTAAAACGATTGGTACAGAGCATGCTTCAACTGCTCGTTGAATATTTTCTGTTACTTCATCACTCATTATGACAATGCCATCTACTTGTTTGCCAAGCATTGTATCTAAAAGTGTTAACTCTTTTTCTTCGTTTTGGTCTGAATTGGCCAGAATAATATTATATCGATACATCGTTGCGATATCTTCAATCCCTCTCGCTAACTCTGCATTTAAATTATTTGAAATATCAGGGATGATGACTCCTACTGATGTTGTTTTTTTACTTGCCAAACCACGTGCTACAGCATTTGGACGATACTCTAGTCGTTCAATTACATCTAATACTTTCTTTCTTGTTGCAGGCTTTACATTTTGATTACCATTTACTACTCGAGACACCGTTGCCATTGACACATTTGCCTCACGTGCAACATCATAAATTGTGACAGTCAAAGAATCTCCCCCTTTTTTATTGATAAATGCTATTTTCCATCCAATTAGCCCAGACTTATTTATAGCACCGAATATGGTTATACTAATCATATAATACTTTCATTTCCATTTTCAATCAATTAATCAATTACACTAAGACTAACTTTTGTCCAGATTTTTTATTCATCCCGTACTCGTATAGACGTTGAGGACATTCTACTAAAGTAAGTTAAACATAGTCGATTCAATAAAAAAAGCGCTACCAAGAGATAGCACTCCTTCATATTAATTTCGAATGTTCTTTTTCGCATTGCTCAATAACTTTTGTTGTAATGATAAATAGGTTGCGATTTCTTCTGGAGTAAATATTTTGTATAACTCCATATACATCTCTTCACCAATTTTTTGTGCCATAAGAAAAGCTTCGTTCCCTTTTTCTGTTATACGAAGTTGAATGATTCGGCGATCTGTTTCATCATACATCCGCTCCGCTAAATCAAGCGATACTAATTTATTTGCAATGCTTGTCATAGCGCCTTTTGTATAACCGAGCACTTCTGCTAGTTCTACTTGTTTCCTTGGCCCCTTAGTTCTTAGCTCGGCTAATACTAAAATGGGTGATACGCCGATTGGATAAGGATATCTTTTGGTGAAACGGATAATGTATTCATTATTCATTTGCTCAACTGTATGAATTAATTGAAAAATACTCTTTTTTTCCATTTGAAAACCTAACCTTTTTTATCATTATCTTAACATAATTGACCCACCATCTACCATAATTGTTTGACCAGTGATATATTGTGAATCCTCGCTTGCTAAGAATACTGCAACACGACCGATATCTTCTTCGATATGACCGAAACGACCTAAAGGAATTTTCGATAATACTTCTTGGTAATAATCAGGTTGTGCCTCTGCCCATGCGCGAACTCCTGGAGATTCTGCGATCGGACTAATTAAGTTAACATTAATTCCATCTTTACCCCATTCATTTGCTGCAACACGAGAGATCCCGCGAATCGCCTCTTTTGCTGCTGCATAAACACCTTGTGTAACGTGACCATTTAGACCAGCACCAGAAGCAAAGTTAATAATATTACCTTCAGTTGCTTTTAAGTGCGGGTATGCTGCTTGCATTAAGTAAAATGTTGGGTAGAAACCTGTATTAAATGATAAATCTAAATCTGCTTGAGTTGCTTCTTCAAGACTTACTTGACGTGATGCATGTGCATTGTTTACTAATACATCTAATTTACCGTATTGCGCAATTACTATATCAATAATTTTCGGTAGGTTTTCGCGGTCAGTTAAGTTCGCTTGAATAAACATTGATTTTGGAGAAATTTTTTGTAATTCCGCTTCCATCGCTTTACCTGTTTCTTCATTTAAATCAACGATTGCTATAATTGCGCCTTCTTTTGCCATTGCATTTGCCATACCGCCACCAATACCACCAGCACCGCCAGTAATAATAACAACTTTATCTTGTAATTTCATAAGAATACAGCTCCCTTATCAGTTAATTATAATTAGTTTATCATTAAATAGTTTAAAGGTAAACTGTTCAGTTTATAAATCATGGGTTGGATTCTCAAATATTACTTGTGGTAATCCCGCTTCATTTTTATCTGATAAGGTCATTTTTATTCCTTCATTTGAAAGTAAGTAAATAATTTATTATAAAAAATCTCTAAGCCTTAGTTGACTTAGAGATTAGACATTCACTTATTTTGATACTTCATATTGCCTCATGAATTTTTGAATTTCTTCATAGAAAGCATTGAACGTTGGGATGTCCATTTGTTGTTGTTGATCAGATAGTGCAATTGAAGGATCAGGGTGTACTTCTGCCATAACACCGTCTGCACCAATTGCAATTGCCGCTTTTGCACATGGTAATAATAAATCACGACGACCTGTAGAGTGCGTTACGTCTACCATTACCGGTAAATGTGTTTCTTGCTTTAAAATAGGCACAGCTGAAATATCTAATGTATTACGTGTTGCTTTTTCGTACGTACGAATACCGCGTTCACAAAGGATAATGTTTTCATTGCCCTTTGACATAATGTATTCCGCAGCATGGATGAATTCATCAATTGTAGCCGCTAAGCCACGTTTTAATAATACCGGCTTATTCGTAGCACCTGCTGCCTTTAATAGCTCAAAGTTTTGCATATTACGCGCACCAATTTGGATCACATCAATGTAATCTAACGCATGATCTAAGTCCGATGGCGTTACGATTTCTGTAATAACCCCTAAACCGTATTCATCTGAAACTTGTTTTAAAATTTTCAAACCATCTAAGCCTAAACCTTGGAAATCATATGGTGATGTACGTGGTTTGTATGCACCACCACGAATTAGTTTTAAGCCTTTTTCTTTAATTGTTGCGGCAACCGCTGCTACTTGCTCGTATGACTCAACTGCACATGGTCCGAATACAAAGGAAGGTGCCCCAGAACCAATTAATTCGCCGTTCACATTAATGACAGTATCTTCTGACTTTTCTTTTCGTGAAACAAGGAGCTCTTTTTTCTTTTCAGCTTCAAGTTGTTTTAACGCTGTCTTGAAGATTTGCTTGAAAATAAAATCAACCGTCATTTGATTTAAAGGACCGTTATTATTCTTTTTTATTAAGTCCAGCATGTGACGTTCACGTAGCGGATCGTATCGATTAACGCCTTGCTTTTCTTTAATTTTACCAATTTCTTCAACTACTGAGGCACGTTCATTAATTAAACGTAAAATTTCTAAGTTTAAATCGTCGATCTGACTACGTAAGCTTTCTAAATCTTGTTGACCCATCATCTTGTTCCCCTCTTCCTCGTATCCGGCACTTTCTGTTACTATAAAAGTATGATACATTTTAAAATAATAATCTTATTATAATCAACTAATGATAGAATGTCACGTATTTTATTTTAGCGCTTCAACTCGTTAAAGTATAATGTGAGAATTTGAACGGAAGGAAGCGTTTTCACATGACGAAAAAATTATTTGCTTTGGACATTGGTACTCGCTCCGTAGTCGGCATTATTTTAGAACAGCACGATGATCATTACCATGTTTCAGATATTCTCGTAAAAGAACATAAAGAACGAGCAATGGTAGATGGTCAAATACATAATGTGCTCTATGTATCCGAGCTCATACAAGTAATTAAAAAAGAATTAGAAGTACTGCACGGGCCTCTAAAAAAGGTAAGCGTCGCAGCTGCTGGTCGTGCTTTAAAAACGGAGCATGCAAGTGTCACAATTCCGATTAAAAACCGTCCAATTTTCACTGAAGAAGATATTAATCGTTTGGAATTACAAGCTGTACAGCAAGCACAGCAGCAGCTTCTTCAACAAAAAGAGGATGCGAAATCCAATCACTATTATTGTGTCGGTTATTCCGTGTTGTACTACCGGTTAGATGGGGAAGAAATCGGTAGTTTATTGGATCAACAAGGTGACGAGGCAACAATTGAAGTGATTGCGACTTTTTTACCGCGCGTCGTTATAGAATCTTTACTCGCAGCATTGAAACGGGCGGATTTAGAAATGGAAGCACTGACGCTTGAACCGATTGCTGCAATCAATGTGCTCATCCCTCCTACAATGCGTCGATTAAATATTGCACTTGTTGATATTGGCGCTGGCACATCTGACATAGCCATTACAGATAATAGCACGGTTGTTGCCTACGGAATGGTACCGACAGCTGGAGATGAAATTACTGAAGCATTGAGCGACCATTATTTACTTGATTTCCCTGTTGCAGAAATGGCGAAGCGTCAAATGCATACGGCGCAAGAAATCTTAATACAAGATATTTTAGGCTTCGATCAATATTTCCCTTATGATGACGTGTTAAAAGCGATATATCCTGCAATACAAAACTTAGCTCAATCCATCGGTAAAGAAATTTTACGTCTTAATAATAATGTTGCCCCAAAAGCGGTGATGTTAGTCGGTGGAGGAAGCTTAACACCCAATTTACCTAAAGAAATTGGAAATGTTTTAGGGCTACCAGAAAATCGTGTAGCTGTTCGAGGAATTGACGCTATTCAAAATTTAACACGTGATGAGAAGATTGCTGCAACACCAGAGCTTGTGACGCCAATTGGTATTGCCATTGCTGCACAAAAAGCACCCATTCACTACATGTCCATTTCTGTAAACGAGCAAGTTATTCGTTTATTTGAATTGAAGGAAATGACTGTGGGGGATGCCTTTTTAGCGGCAAATATTCGTGCAAAACAGCTTTACGGAAAATTAGGACATGGTTTATCTATTACAGTCAATGGCCAAAGTATCTTTGTTCCAGGTGAGCATGGGCAACCCGCGCAAATACTATTAAATGGACAAACTGCCTCGACGAAATCGCTCGTTAAAAATGGCGATCAAATAGAGCTGATTGCTGGATTGGATGGTACAGACGCCACGGTAAATGTACGTGATATTATTGATAATGCCGCTGTTAAATCTGTAACGATTCAAAATACATTGTTTATGATTGAACCAAAAGTATATGTAAACGGTGAATTAGTCAGCCTGGATACGATGCTAAAAGATCGTGATATTATAATGGTCGAAACCGTTGAAACTATTGAAGCGGCTTTTAAACATACCGATAACCTTTTACAATTAAATCAATTCAGTTCATACTTTATTCATATTGATGGGAAGCCCGTGCACCTGCCTGAATTTTCATCGCGATTATTTGTTAATGGCAAGCCTGGTAAACTGAACTACCCAATTCAAAATGGGGATGTCATTACATTTGAACAGTTCCAGTTACCTACGGCTGATATGATTGCAAACGAGCTCAATTTACTGCTTGAGGAAAAAGCAGTTGTTACATTCCAAAAGGAACTAGTTGAGCTTGTAAAAACGGCACGAGAATTTTTTGTTAATGGGATAGTCGTACAAAAACATGCGACTGTGCCAAATGGAGCGACGATCAAAATTTTAGAAAAAGATTCGAGCAAGTGGATTTATCAAGATGTGTTCCGTTTTTCATCTTGGCAACTGCCTACTGCCTTTAAAGGTTCGTTTTCCATTTTAAGAAATGGACAGTCTTCTTCATTTGATGCAGAAATATTCGGTGGGGATCAATTGGAAATTCAGTTAATCGAGCAATCTATAAAAATATAACGTAAGAGGATTTTCGAAAAACCAAAAACGCACCATTTCAACTTTTGTGAAATGGTGCGTTTACTAATGCGTCTTAAATGGATTGCATAGTTCTTACTTATATGACTCCTCCACAGAAGTATGGCGAGTCGAATTGGCCACTTCTGAAATGCCTTCCGTCGCCTCTGTTACAGTCGCATCTACCACATCTTTAATTGAGTCTAGCGGCTCCTCGCCTTCAAAAGAAACCGTTCCATCATCAAAAGCGGGTGGCTGTTTTGCTGTTTTTGCTTTTACTTTTTCTACTAAGTTAGTTGATTGCTCTTTTAATTGGTTCGAAATTTGAGTTGTTTTTTCTTTTGCCGTTCCTGAAAATTCTACACTCTTTTCTTTTAAAGAAACTGCTTGGATTGCAACGTCACTTCTTAATTCACTACCTGCCTTTGGTGCTAGAAGTAATGCGGCAGCTGCACCTACAATTCCGCCTACAAATGCACCGAGAATGAAATCTTTCAACTGTATTGTCTCCTCTCCATAAATCGATTCGTTAATATGCGTATAATCTTGAGGTGCATTTACAGTAAATTGCTTTTCAGACATATTCAGCTCTCCCCTTATCGATTACGCCTCGGCGTAATTGGTCCAGATTTTGAATTGTATTTGCACAGGATGTTAGCCTAAGTTCGTCGCATCCATACGACAACGGCTAACTGACCTGCATCCCTCCCTTCAAAATCTGTGACATCCGCCGGGGGCTTTATCTTTGTTCATTGTATGTTTGAACACCCAATAAACAAAACGAACACTCCATTCATCTCTACCTATTGAGGTAGGAATTTTCTGCTGAACGAAGATAACAGAATTATGCTTTATTGCGTTTTAAGAAGCCAAACTTTGATTTCGTTTCCATTCCTGCTGGTGTTTCATTTGTTTTCGTGCTAGTAAAAACCACTTCATCTTGATCAATTGGTTTACGTTGACGCCATTGTTCGGCAATACCCATTGCTACATTACTCCATTGAACAACTTGCGCAATTTTTTCTTCATTCTTTTGAACTTCTGTTGAAATAGAAGTGGTAATGCGTTGTACGGATGAATTTAAACCATTTACTGATTCGCCAACACCTTGTACAGCATGTATAACGGAATTCAACTTCTCAGATTTATCTGAAATATCATCAGCCAAATTATTTGTTTTCGTTAATAACGAGGTTGTTTCACGTGTGATGCCTTCCATTTGGCCTTCAATCCCGGCTACCGTCCCAGCAATTGAATTTAATGTGTTCTTCAATGAGAACAATGTCATACCAATACTAATACATAAAACTAAAAAACCAATTGCTGCAATTAAAGCGGCAATATAAAGTACTAACTCCATCTGATGACCTCCTCCATCTCGTTCCTATATAATTATTCGACAAAAATAGTGACAATCCTGCTTGGAAATATCCATTACATATTATCCATAATTACATAATTCCCATTCATTTAAAAGATAAAACAATATTATATGTAAAAGGAATCGAGAAATTTGTCATACTATTCAATTGAAGAAAAACAGCCTATCCGTAATGGACTAAGCTGTTTCTTCGTTCAATAGCGCTTCAAAAGCATCTTGATATTTGTGTACGTCGCCAGCACCCATGAATAGGAACACAGCATGTTTATGCTTTTGTAATTGTGATATTGTCTCCAATTGTAGCACTTCACTACGGTCGATTAAATCGCTTAAATCTGTAATAGTTAATTCACCTTGTTTTTCACGAGCTGAACCAAAAATATCACATAAATAAGTAGCATCGGCTCCGCTTAGGCTATCTGCAAAATTTTGCAGGAATGCTTGTGTTCGTGTAAACGTATGTGGTTGGAAAATCGCCACAACTTCACGATCTGGATACTTTTGACGAGCAGATTGAAGTGTCGCAGCAATTTCTGTTGGGTGATGTGCATAATCATCCACTAACACATTGTTGCCAATAGTCTTTTCCGTAAATCGTCTTTTTACACCACCATATGTGTGAAGGCGCTCCTGAATTAAGCTCGCTGGAATCCCTTCATAATGACATAGTGAAATAACAGCTAATGAATTTAAAATCGTGTGATCACCAAACAATGGAATGAAGAACTTACTATAAAATTCATTGCGGACATATACTTCAAATTCTGTACCTTCCGTTGTTTTCACAATATTACGCGCTGCAAAATCATTTTCTTGACCAAAGCCGTAATAGACAACAGGGACATTTGCCTGGATTTTTTGTAATTGCTCGTCATCACCACATGCAATAATCGCTTTATTTACTTGTAAAGCTAATGATTGGAATGCGTTGTATACATCGTCAATATTTTTAAAATAATCTGGATGGTCAAAGTCAATATTCGTCATCACAGCATAATCTGGATGATACGCTAAGAAATGTCGGCGGTATTCACATGCCTCCATTACAAAATAAGACGCATCTTCTTTACCTGCCCCTGTACCATCACCAATTAAAAAAGATGTTGGCATATAGCCGCCGATTACATGACTCATTAAGCCTGTTGTTGACGTTTTTCCGTGAGCACCAGTAATCGCAATGGACGTATAGCGGTTACTATATTCCCCTAAAAACTTATGGTAGCGAATGATTTCCAAACCTAATTCACGTGCGCGAACAAGCTCTGGGTGGTCATCTGAAAAAGCATTTCCAGCAATTACTGTTAAACCTGGTTCTATATTATTTTCATCAAAAGTTAAAATTTTAATACCACGGTCACGTAAAGGTTGTTCAGTAAAATAATACGTTTCTACATCAGAACCTTGCACTTCTTCACCAGAATCAAATAAAATTTGCGCAAGTGGGCTCATACCCGAACCTTTAATACCTGTAAAATGATATCGTGTCATTTTGTAAAACCCTCCTAGGATGCAAAGATCCCATTGAATCATCAATATTTTAATCATTATTTTGTTTAAACTATATTTATTATAGCACTATTTGCTCAAAATAATAAATGAACGACAATTCTAAAAATTGATTCCGTTCATTTACTAGATCTTTAGTCTCCAAATTGTACAGCTAAATCCTCTTCCGTAATAAAAACATCCCTCGGTTTACTACCTTTTGGCTCTGAAACATAGCCATGTTTTTCTAACATATCGATTAATCTTGCTGCGCGATTATAGCCAATATGGTAGCGACGTTGTAATAAAGATGTGGAAGCAGAGCCTTGTTCAAATACGAATCGGCAAATTTCTTCAAACAGCTCATCCTGCTCTTCTAAAGATTCTGAACGTTTTAATAACTCTTCTTGTTTGAAAATATATTCTGGCTCTCCTTGTTCACGGACATATTCAATAATTTCTTCAATTTCATCGTCCGTTACAAATGTGCCTTGAATGCGCGTTGGTGCAGACATACCATTTCCTAAATATAACATATCTCCCCGCCCAAGTAATCGTTCCGCACCTTGTGCATCTAATATTGTACGAGAATCAATTTGTGATGAAACAGAGAAGGCAATACGAGATGGTATATTGGCCTTTATTAAACCGGTAATAACATCCACAGAAGGACGCTGTGTAGCAACAATCAAATGAATTCCAGCTGCACGTGCCTTTTGTGTAATGCGACAAATGCTATCTTCTACATCTTGTGGCGACATCATCATTAAATCTGCTAGCTCATCAATGACAATTAATAAGTAAGGTAATTTTTGTGCGTACATTCGATTCTCTTCACACATTTTATTATATGCTTCAATTTTTCGTGCACCGCTATGCATAAATAGCTGATAACGTCTTTCCATTTCTTCTACTGCCCACTTCAATGCAGCTGTGGCCGCTTTAACATCTGTAATGACTGGGCTCACTAAATGTGGAATGTGATTAAACGGTGCTAACTCCACCATTTTCGGATCGATTAACATTAATTTTAAATCATTTGGATTCGCTTTATATAATAAGCTCACTAAAATTGAGTTTATACATACCGATTTTCCAGAACCAGTTGCGCCTGCGATTAATCCATGTGGCATTTTGCGTAAATCAATCGTTACAGGCTTCCCTGTCAAATCTAAGCCCAGCGCTGCTTCAAGTGGTGAATCGGAATTGCGGAATGAATCCGAATCGGTAACTTCAGACAAGCGAACTGCTCGTGAAATACGGTTCGGAATTTCGATTCCAATGGAGCGTTTCCCTGGAATTGGCGCATCAATTCGAATATCTTTTGCCGCTAAAGCAAGCTTGATATCATCAGCAAGGTTGCGAACTTTGCTCACTTTTGTCCCTTGTCCAACTGTAATTTCAAATTGGGTAACAGCCGGACCTTGAACGATCGATTCTATATGTGCTTGAATTTGAAAATACGACAATGCTTCTACTAATCGTTCCCCTTGCTCATCCATCCATTCTCGATCTTCTAACATTTCCTCTGGTGGAACTAAAAAATCTAATGGTGGCTTCACATATGGGATTTTTTTCACTTCTACTGCTTGTTGAATCGGCTCGAATCTATCTAGAACGACCTCGACTTCTTGTGATGAAAGGTCGATTGGTTCTTCGATTGGTTCTTCGATTGGTTCTTCACTTATTTCTTCCATTGCTAGTTCGCTTATATCCTGCGTCGGTTCCTCAATCTTTTCTTCAACTATTTCACCCGTTATAGCTAGCTCAATTTGTTCGGGCATCAGTTTACTCAGTTCTTTAATAGGTTCCACGTCTTTTTGAACTAATTTTTCAATTGGTTCAGTTTTTTGGTCAAGTAGTTCGCTATCCTTTTGCAGTTGTTCATGTTCAACTATTTCTTGTAATGGCACAGCGATCATTTCAACTGGCGCACTCAAATGTTCATTAACTGGCTCACTTTTTTCTTCATCAACTACATTCAAATGTGCGTCATCTTTTATCAATACATCTTCAATGCTTTTTTCGTGACTGATTTCTTTCATTTCAGCATTTTGTGTCGCATGTGCTTGATAAAATTGTTTTTCAAGCATTTGGCGTGCCATTAGTTTTTGCTTATCAGATTTTAGCATGACCACATTAAATGGCACACGACTTCTTGTTCTTTCACGTAATTGTTGCGCTACTTGTCTATTTTCATCCGTTACTTGTACCTCTTCAGTTTGTGGAATTTGCTCAACATTTAACTGCCCGATATGAATGGTTGAATTTTCAATCGTTACATGTTTCACTTGAACTTCATTTAACGATTCTTCTTCCACTGCATCTCCTTGAATCGATGGTGCACGATGATTTTCAGAGAAAGCCGTATCATCTACGATTTCTTTTGATACATCCGTTATTTCCGCTTTTAATGGAATCGGCTCTTTTTCTAGTACCGACTCTACTGTTGTTACTGCTACTTCATCTAAAATTTGTTGTTCTACTAGAACGGGTACTATTTTTGGTGCTTCCATATTTTCATTATGTACCAAAATTTCTTCATTAGCTGGCAATGGCGCAACTTTGCTCTCGACCTTTTCAGTTACAGCTGAATGGTTCTCGTTGTTTAGCTGATCGCTTTGAGTTGGTTGCTGTCGTTCCATTAACGTTTCAATCGGTGTTAGTTTTTGAAATCCATATACTGGTGATGGCACATCTGTCGGTACAAAACGTTTACGATTAGCTAGTGGATTAACAAATTCCTTATTAATTTTTCGCTCTTCACGCTTTGGATTTGTCGTTAAAATTTCGCGTTCTGCTCTTGTCACCTGCGCTCTAGGTTCTGTACTATCTTGACTGCGAATGACATTTGAATGACCTCGACCTTTTCTACGGCGTTCTAATAAATCCCGAATACCTGATATTTCAACATCGTAAACAGTGTTGGGCGCTGGTTTTTGCAAATATTGCGGTAATTTAAATTCCTCATTATCTTCACTTTTATAATGATTATTGTGTTGCTCATATTTTTTCGGTTCAAATTGTTGTTGCTTCTGTTGTTCAGTTACTTCGGCAGCTTCATCATCAATTAAAGGGAAACGAAATGTTGTACGACTCGATTGCGGCGTATCATGAACAACGCGTTGTCCCCCATATTGTGCTTCCTTATTTTCTGAAAAACGCTCGTATTCAGCGTCATCAAACTCATCTTCTGTATCCTTATAGAGGAATTTATTTAACTGATTTTTTATCCAACTCAAGTTCATCACTTCTTTCTCAAAAAACATCGCCCTACAAGCTTATATTTTGTAGTGGTCTTTATAGTATTTATCAATTACGCCGAGGCGTAATTGCGTCCAGATTTTTTTCGAGCTCACTCGAAAAACTCCCCTTAAAAAATCTGTGACATCCGCCGGAACATTAACTTGATTTAGCCGGGGTTTAAACCCCCACCTAATAAAAATGCATATTTATCATTCATCCCCACTTATAGAGGTAGGGGACTTCTGCTGAAACAAGTTATAATACGCATCCCTCAAAATCATATCATATTTAGTGGGGGAAATGGGCATTGTACGGATGTTTTTCAACATAAAAAAAGTCAGTATGAGCAATAATAAAAACTCATACTGACTTTATATTCAAATTAGCGTGCTAGAACTTCGAACGGACTACCCACTTCTGATGATTCCTCTAGAACTAAAATCCCTTTAACTTCTGGTGCTCCAGGAATAGCTAATTCGCGAGCCGAACAAAGCATACCGAAAGAATCTTCTCCGCGTAAATTTCCTTCTTTAATTAATAAACCAGATGGCATAACCGCGCCTACTTTTGCAACGACTACTTTTTGACCTGCTTCAACATTTGGCGCTCCACATACAATTTGTACTGTTTCATCGCCCACGTTAACTTGGCACACACTTAATTTATCTGCATTTGGATGTTTTTCTTTCGATTGGACATACCCAACAACAAACTTTGGCGAGAAGTCAACATTTAATGAAAGCTCTGCACCGTTTGCTTGAATCGCAGCTTCTAATTTTTCTACAAGCTCAGGCGTTACTTCTACGTTGCCCACGACATCTAACGCAATATATTTACTTGCGTTGAACAAGTTAAATGCTTTTACCTCACCTGTTGCTTCTTCTTTTAAAATGGCTAAATCGCCAATGCGCTCCATTTGTGTTTGTACAATTTCTTCCATCGCGATTTGAACTAATAGAACATCGCCGACATGTTGTTTGTTATAAGCTACTTTCATTAATCTTCTTGCTCCTTTTTCACTTTGTTTTTTGCTAAAATAAAGATAGGTTCGAGATGACCGTTCTCGTAAACAAACGAAAGCGATGTAATTGGAACCGCTCCGACTGTAAAGAAATGCATCGTCATCTGTGCTAATACATCATACCCTACTTCATTGCGAATATCACCAATAATTAACACGTCTTGATGAGGAACAGATACCGTCATTTCCCCTTCTATTTGTTGTGCCATCTCATTTAAAAAGCTTTCATTTAAAATGCGACTCGCATCATAACCATCATTATGATTTAAAAAGTAATACACATTGCCTGAAACTTCATCACGTTTGAAAGAAGTCGGTAATTTTTTTACAGTAAAACGTGCCGCTTCTCGTATTTGATCTTGTGTTATTGTCAATTTCGGCAGCATGGACTCGTCAATCAATCGATACGTAGTGCCTAAATCAAGTGCATAATAAATTCTAGTTTCTGCTGTATGATCTGTCGTAATAAATGTATGTCCTTCATTTGATTTTAAGGGGAATGAAGTCGAACGAATAATTGGATATACTGCAGCAAAGCCCGCAAAGCCCTCTTTTAGTTCACGTTCCATCGCCAAAAACGTTTGTTTAATCGTATAAATAACTTCATCTATTGCTTGATCTTTTTTCGTTTCATATTTTGCTAAAACTTCAGCTAAAGAAATATCCATCCCTTTCTCTAAAACTTTATGATCTAGGCGCAATTTATCTTGCTTCTCATCAAAAGTAAACGAATACGTCGCTTCCCCTAATCGGCTTTTAATTTGCGCGACTAATTGTGGAGATTCCATTTTCATCACTCCTCTACTTTTATGTACCAATAGAAAACGGTCCACCATTGTGAACCGTTCCATTATCGCTATCGTTACTTCATTGTATCAAAAAAGTACCCATAATGCCCTGTTCCTTGCTTGAGTTAATCAATGGTGCGAACAGTTTGCACAATTTCCATCATTTCCTGTAATTTTTGATCGATTTTTTTATTATTAGAAAGAGTAGTTAATTTTACGCCACCGATACTAACAACGAGTTCATATTGATTTTCATCGCGTCTGATTACAGTAGAAAAGCCAAAAACTTCATCAGCCTTATATATTTTTTCTTGCACAATTTCTATATTTGGTTCCTCTTTTAAAATTGTATGATGTAATTGACTATCACCTGGTTCATGGGGATTCACAAATAAAATATAAGAATCCTCACCATTCACTATTGTATAATTTAATTCATCAATCCCTTTTTCAATGCCATAGCCCTTTGGAATATATAGTTCAATATGTCCAATCATTTTATTCGGCTCATTCGGCTTGCTTTCAAAAGTCGTTTTTGCATTTTCTAAGCCAGCTGAAACTTGTTCTTCAACAGACTGATTACATCCAGTAATAAGTAACATTACGATACTTACGAAAAAAACAAGAACCCATTTGCGTTTCATTTTCAATTCCCTCACCTTCACTCTTTTTCTTCTATCATAATTTCTCTTTTTAACTAATTGCAAATTTTGTGATTTGACTAAACCTTTTAGTTTGTTAACTATCAATTTCGACTCAGCTAACTGATGTCTAAATTTTGAAACCTACGAACATTGCATTCATCTTACCAACTATTTTGGTGGGAGTTCTTTGCTAGACGAAAATAAAATTTGTCCAATTAAAAGCTTCACAATATGTTCAAACATCTCTTTGCGATCAATTAATCCATTTGTGAAAATTCCAATTGCGCCTGCATGGTGTCGTATATTCTTTTCATTAGTAAAGACGTCCATGACCGTACCAAGTTCCTTGCCACTACGTAATTCAATGGCTATTTTTTCAGGCAGGGCAAATTGTGCGCCTGAACTTGAAAGGATTGTCCCATCTTTTAAAGCAACCGCTCCCCAATTACAGCAATACATTAAACCGTCTATTTCTTCTACACCGCCCTCTAAGCCAAAACTGATGTCTGCATGTGTTGCAATCAATGCATTTCGCGCGCGATTTATCGCTCCTTGTCTCGTCTCTTCATTCGAAAATGGTTGAATAGATACTTCAGAAGCGACATCCACATGCTCAAATTGAACATTCGAAAAATACTGTGAAACGATGGCTTCTACTGCACCAACTTTTGCCTGATTTTTTGTACCAATTGCAATTTTCATCATTTCATCTCCATTAATTTTATCAATATACTTTCATATGTTTAACTAAAAAAAACAAGAATGTGAGTACACCACATTCTTGTATTATAATGCATACGCTTTTTTTTTTATACGTTTGCTTTAATTGACTCAATTGTAGAACGGTCTGCAGATTGGATAAGCTTTACTAATAATTCTTTTGCTGCAGCGTAGTCATCTACATGGATAATAGAAGCTGCAGTATGAATATAGCGTGAACAGATTCCAATAACAGCTGATGGAATACCGTCATTTTGTGTATGTACACGACCAGCATCTGTTCCACCAGGAGAAACGAAATATTGATATGGAATTTTATTCGATTCAGCTGTATCTAATACAAATTCACGCATTCCGCGATGTGTCACCATAGAACGGTCGAAAATACGTAATAACGGACCTTTTCCTAATTGACCAAATTGATTATTGTCGCCAGATGTATCATTTGCTGGTGAAGCGTCAAGCGCAAAGAATAGATCAGGCTGAATCATATTAGCAGATACAGCCGCGCCACGTAAACCGACTTCTTCCATTACGTTCGCACCTGAATAAATATGACTCTTCACTTCTTGGCCATGTAATTCTTTTAATAATTCAATCGCTAAACCACAACCATAACGGTTATCCCAAGCTTTCGCCATAATTTTTTTCGGATTTGCCATTGGTGTAAATGGACAGATTGGGATAATGGATTGTCCCGCACGTACGCCCATATTGTGCGCGTCCTCTTTCGAATCAGCACCAATATCAATTAACATATTCTTAATGTCCATTGGCTTTGCACGCTCTGCATCTGTTAATAAATGCGGAGGAATCGAAGCAATGACCCCTGGAATTTCACGATCTTTCGCATAAACTGTTACGCGCTGTGCAAGCATCACTTGATTCCACCAGCCACCTAGCGTTTGGAAACGTAGCATCCCATTATCCGTAATAGAAGTTACCATGAACCCGACTTCATCCATATGACCCGCAACTAAAATTTTGGGCGCATTTTCATCCTGCGCTTTTCGAACACCGAAAATCCCACCTAATTGATCTTGAATAATCTCATCTGCGTATGGCGTTAGTTGCTCACGCATAAACTGACGAACTGCTCGTTCATTTCCTGGAGCACCAGGTAATTCTGTTAACGTTTTAAACATCGCAAGTGTATCTTGATTCACTGTAAACACCTCGTAAAATTTGAATTTTTCTCATTATAACATAAATTAAAAGTTTATTTCGTAATTCGAACCTTCTATTTTTTTGTACACCGAAATAACAGTATGTTAAAGTGATAGTAGTTCATTATTTGAGGGGGTTATTTGTATGAAAATGAAAGATTTTGCACTTGGCGTTGTTACGGGACTAGCAGCAGCTGTCATCATTAAGGAAATGAGCGAACGCGTTTCACCTTACTTATCTCCAAATAACATTTTAACTACGATTAAAGACGAATTTAAAAAACAAGCACCAATTGACGGCTCTTGGATTTATATGAAAACAGAGCAATTTAACAATGGCTTTACGGAAACACCTGTCTATCGTGGCGGTATTTCTCGCATGATGGATGGCGAAATGGAAAACTTTGAATTCGCTGCCGATGCCCGTTCTGGCGCCGTTGTTGAATTAAAAAAAGTTTAACTTGAAGTTACTAAAAAAAAATTTATTAATACAAAAATGCCTATCTGACCTAGATCAGTAGGCATTTTATTTTTGGTTTCATTAAAATTTATTAGTCATTATGACAAAAATAATTGTCAAAATGTTTGCTTTAGTTTACATTATTTTCAAGAGGTGAAACGATGAAAACAAGAATAAAGGAATTGCGTGCACGTGATCAATTAAATCAAACCGAATTGGCTAAACGTGCAAAAGTTTCTCGTCAAACAATAAGCCTAATTGAACGCGAAGAACTCGTTCCATCGCTAATAATTGCCGTTAGGATTTCCAAAATATTTAACGAACCAATTGATAACATTTTTATTTTCGAGGAGGATGAATTGTAATGAGAGTATTAAAACAATTAGGCTATGGCGCACTAATCGGGGGGTTTTTAGGGTATGTTCTTTTAGGAGGTTCCTTTACACTTCCGATTTATGATTTTTCAACAGAAACAATGGTCATTTTCGCTATCATTTCGTTCTTTCTATGTATTTTTAGCTTAATTCGCTTAGCTACAATTAAAAAGAAAGCATCACAAACGCTTTATGGAGAGGAGGAAGATTTACGTGATGATTGGCTATACAAGAAATATAGCGATGTATCTTTAGCAAGTTCTACTGCTCTCATTTTAAGCATTGTGATACTTTGCATTGGTGTCATTACAGAAGAGGTTTTCCCACTTATTATTATTTCCTTAATATTAGTATTCTTTAGTTCGATCGTTTCCATTATGACAGGCAATTCCATGCGTTATGTTTATCCAGACCGTAACCTTCCAAACCAAAATGATAAAAATTATATGAACAAACTTTTAGAAGCTGCTGATGAAGGGGAGCGTCATATTATATTAAATGGTCTTTATTCTGCCTATAATTTAATGTATGTTTTACTTATTTTTGCCCTCGTTCTTTTTATGGTGTATTCCGTTTTAACAGGTGAATCACAACTATTTTCTATTTTAGTAATTTCTCTCATACTAATCAGCATTAACGCACAATATATATTTAAAGTTCGCAGTAAGTGATCGGGATTTGTTTTTTTTTGAGGTTTCTATTAACTAAAAAATGTAGAAACGCTTTTATTAACGTTTCTACATTTCTAAGCATTATTTAAATTGAATCATTGCCTCGTTCGTTCGCTTCAAGCTATCAACAATATTCTTACCCGTTACATCCCACTGAATCATTCGGAAGTATGCATCATGGTAAAAAATAAAACGATAGCCATTTTCTAGTGCTTCTTTTAATAACTTTTCCTTTGCAAATACACTTGTCATCGGATAATCATCATAAGCAAGCACCCATAAAGGATTTTGATGTGCATGTGTCGGCATAATATCGGCCATGTGTAATGCCACCTCACCATTTTGCTCAATACGAATAATGGCATGTCCATCACTATGTCCACCTGTATGAATCATTTTTAAACCAGGCGCTACTTCTAGCTCCCCTTCAAATGTCTTCACTAAATGCTGCACAGGCTCCCAATTTTCTTTCCAATACGTGTTTTTCGAACGGATATTTGGATTACGCATTTCATCCCATTCCGTTTGAGTCGTGTGTATTACCGCATTTGGAAACACGGGTACTAACGTATCGCCTACCCATTTTGTTAAACCTCCGGCATGATCGAAATGTAAGTGCGTCATTAAAATCGCATCAATTTGCTCTGGCTTTATGTCGAGTTTTGCCAAGCTTTTTTCGATTGTTGATTCCTCTGAAACGCCGAAGTTACGCAATTGCTTTTCGTTCAACTTTCCTGCGCCTACACCCGAATCTATTAAATAATTTTTCCCCTCATATTGAATTAATATAGGTTCACAAGCTAATTCAATTTGATTTAATTCATTCACTGGGTATTTGCGTGACCATAATGCTCTTGGCACTACCCCAAACATCGCCCCGCCATCAAGTGCTGTAACACCACCGTTTAACCAAGTTAATGTCATGTTGTGAAATACGTAAGAATCCATCCATTTCTCCCCCTTAAAACAATTATTTATTCGATTTAAATTGACATTCCAATCGATAAATCGGCTGACCTAGCGCAGAAAATTTCTCTTCATACTCAGTCATCACATTGTCCTCTGGCATATTGACATGTAAATCTAATGAAACAAAATTTAATGCCATGCCATATTCATTCATACTAACTAATGAATATTCAAAAAGACCACGGTTATCCGTTTTAAAGTGAATTTCACCATTATCAATTAAAACATTTTCATATAATTTCAGGAAGCCCTCATGCGTTAAACGACGCTTTGCATGGCGTATTTTTGGCCAAGGATCCGAGAAATTCAAGTAAACACGACTTACATCGCCTTTCGCAAAAAACTCTTCTAATTTAGCACCATTTACTTTTAATAATCGTAAATTGGCTGGCTTTTCTGCCTCAATAATTTTTTCTAATGCGCACACAATGACGCTGTCGAATAATTCGATACCAATATAGTTAATATCCGGATTTTGCAAAGCCATTCCTAGAACAAATTGACCTTTTCCTGTTCCTACTTCAATATGAACGGGATTTTCATTTCCGAATACTTCACTCCATTTTGTTTTATGTGCTTCTGGGTTTGGAATAACCACATCTGTATGTGCATCGATAAATTCTACTGCCCATGGTTTATGTCTTAATCTCACTAATAAATCCTCATTTCTATGTTGTACATTGCCCATATTATAGCGCAAATTTATAGGTTTCGCTTTAATATTTACTTTTTTTTGCTAGCTTCCATGCTTTTTCTTTTACGACAAGCTTGATTGTATTATGTCCATGCGGCAATGTCTGAATTTCTCCATCCGCATGACCTAAAATCGTTGCATCGTATTTTAAAGTTATCGCATTGCTACTAAATTGGTGAACTTCCTTAAAATTCGTATGTCTTGCAAAGTAAACAGTCATGAAAACAAACAGTAATTTCCATTTTGACAACTCCGAAACGACGGTCACCTCAAGCATGCCGTCAGAAGTATCGGAAGTCGGGGATAAATTCATTCCTCCACCAAAAAATTGTTGATTGCTCACGGTCACAAACCAAACATCTTTAAATCTTTTTTCATACCCGTTATGTAGCACCTTTAAATGAAAAGGCTTAAATGTAAATAATGCATAAATGACAAAAAATGCGTAGCTTATCTTCCCTAGCTTTATCCGATTTAAAAATTTTTTTAGTTGGGATTCATTTGTTAATTTTCCGACAAGTGCATCAAAACCAATGCCAAAATTATTAACAAAGAGCTTCTTTTGCTCGTTAAAATATGCTACACCGTAATCATGAACAGTCACTTCACGTGTTTGAATAAATTGCTCAATTTGCTCGATTGTTTCAAAAATCTCATACCCACGTGCAAAGTCATTTCCTGAACCAGCAGCAATGACACCAATAATAATATGGTCGTACATTCCCGCTCCATTTAATAATTCATGGATCGTTCCATCTCCGCCAATAGCAATCAAGCACACGTTCTCTTGCTCTGTTGTCGCTTGTGCAATTTCTCTCGCAATCTCACTTGTATGTCCAGAATATTTTGTCCAATGTATTTCATATGGTATTTTTAACTGTTGCTCAAACCGTTGCCAAACTTCTTTTCCCTTTCCACCGCCCGCAAATGCATTCACAATAAAGTGTAGCTGCAAATTTAATCCTCTATCTTTTCCGTGTTCCAAATATCACGGTTGAAAGATGTTGTTTGGACCGTTTTTAAAATCGTTTGAGCTGCACGAATTTGCATATGCTTCATTGGGGACACTGATTTTTGTAAATTTTGCATCCATTCAGGAAAATTTCGTTTATCAACAAGTTGAATACCATACATTGTACCTGGATAATCTATATAGCCATTTCGCGTTAATAATACTCTTCTAATTGGAAGTTCAATTCCGTTTTGCATAAATAATTGCTCGACCACTTTTTCCATGCGATTTAATTGGATGAGCGGGTTTAATACTTTTTTATCAACTTTCCCCACTTTTTTTACCCAAAAACGTTCGCTCGTTCCTACATATACTGCTTGATCTTCTTGTTCTAATAACGTCACACATATACATTCTGTTGGTGTCATTATCATAATATCTAATTCAATTGGCGCCTTTTTGACACGCAAAATCGGAAAATAAAACAGAAGATACGTATCGGGCAATGTTTGAAGCATCGCACGCAGTAATGTATCACGCATATATTTTGGATCCACATAGGATTTTTCACGTAATGTCGAACTCGCCCACTTCATTTGAAAATGGAAAAATTGGTCAATAAACATTCGCTTTAATTCTTCTATTGTTTTCGGTGCATATACAATATTCGGTTCAAACATTAAAGTTGAGCTTTCCTCAGGAATTTCGTCTTCATTTAATAACAATTCATTTGAACTATCTACATTTTCACTATCCGATTTATCGTCTTTCACCTTATTAAATGAAAAAAGCTTTTGGAAAATGGAAGACTTTTTCGGTTCTTCTACTTCCGTATCCAATTCTTGCTCCCAACGCTCAATAATTTCGCCTGATTGCCACTGGTATTTTACCCGTTCCCATTGGTTTTGTTTTAAGCGAATAAATTGCGTCGGATAACGGGTCAAGTCCTTTTCATAGCGTGAAATATAATCTTGAAGTTTTACTAACTGAGCCATAATGATCTACTCCCTATTTATATCTAGTTGTCATTGCTTCATATTTTACAGGTTATTGACCGAAAAAAATAGAGAATTGCTAAATTGCAATTCTCTATTTACTAAATCAATTACGCCTCGGCGTAATTGCGTCCAGATTTTGAATTGTGCTTAGGCCCGCACGATGCAGGTCAGTTAGCCGTTGTCACATGGATGCGACGAACTTAGGATAACATCCTAATATTAATTTCCTTCAAAATTTGTGACATCCGCCTGAGGCAATATCTTCATTCAGTGAGCGTTTGAACACCTTTTGATAAAAGTTTAAAACTGCATTCATCCTACCACCTATTGAAATGAGCATTTTCTACTGAATGAAGATTAGTGATTATGCGCGAATACCTTTTGGAATTTTCGTATCAAATTGTGCTTGTAATTTACGTGTCCATTCACCCGGTTTACCCGCACCAATTACTGTTCCATCTATATCGATAATTGGCGTTACTTCTGAAGTTGTTGATGAAACAATCACTTCATCCATTGCAAGAAGTTGAGTTTTAGTCATTGCTTCTTCCTTCACCGGTAAGCCAATTTCAGCTGCACATTTAATAATTACTTGGCGAGTAATACCGTTTAAGATGAAGTTATTCGCTGGATGTGTGTATAAAATACCATCTTTAATTCCATAAATATTTGAAGAAGACCCTTCTGTTACGATTTCATCACGATGTAAAACCGCTTCATAGCATCCTTTTTCATGAGCTTCTTGTTTCGCAAGAACCGCACCAAGTAAATTTAATGATTTAATGTCACAGCGTAACCAACGAATGTCTTCTACAAATGTTGCTTTCACACCGTTTTCAAAGTTTGCAACGGGACGTGGATTTTCCTTGGTATTACCTGTTAATACTGGCTTCACTTCATCACCAGGGAAAATATGATTACGAGGGCCAGCACCACGCGTAATTTGGAAATAAATATGCCCTGTTTCAACTTTATTCATTTCAACTAACTGATGCAATAATTGATGCAATTTGTCTTTCGTATAAGGAATCGTAACGCGAATTTTTTCAGCGCTCGCGTAAAAACGATCGACATGCTCCTCTGCTGTAAATAATTCACCGTTATATACTTTTACAACTTCATAAACACCATCGCCAAATTGATAGCCACGGTCCTCCTTATCAACTACTACTTTTTCATCATTTACGATTTGGTCATTCCATAAGCTATAACTCATTTTTATCATCCTTTATTAATTATTTACTTGCTAATTTTACAATTGCTTCTGCATAAATCGCAGCCGCTTTTACTAAGTTTTCAATGACAACGAATTCATCTGCTTGATGCGCCACGTCAGGCTCGCCAGGAAAGAGCATTCCAAAGGCAACGCCCTTTTTCATAACGCGGGCATACGTTCCACCACCAGTAGATAGTGGCTTTGAGAAGTCCCCACTATACTTTTGGTACACTTCCAGTAGCGTTTGAACAAACTCGTCATCTTCACTAACATAATGTGGCTTTGAATTCCCTACGACATCTAATGTAAACGGCTGCTCTTGCAACATTTTTTGTGCAGATGTTATTTTTTGTTCAAAAGGGTACGAGACAGAATAACGCATGCTTACTTCAACAAAACCGCCATTTCTATCAAATTTCACAACACCTGGATTCAACGTAGTAGGACCCGACATGGCATCTTCAAAGTTTAATTGCAGCATAGAGCCGGTATGATCTCCATCAAAAAGTTGGACAATAAATTTGATAAATGCGGCATCTTGTCCTTCGACTAAAACAGCTTTTAAAAACTTTGCTAAATAAACTGCAGCATTTCGCCCTTTTTCTGGCTCCATTGCATGGGCAGATTTCCCTTTAATCGTTATTATAATCCCTTCATCCGACTCAATGAAAGACCCATCTATACGATTATCTGCTAAAAATAGCTCAAAATTCTCTTTTGTATCTTTTTGTACCGCTTTTAATTTTGCAGTTGCTTGTTCCGGAACCATATTTATTCGCTTTCCTGCTTCAAATGTAATGAGCTGTTCTTGTCCCGTTTTTTCAGCATTTAAACTAAACACTAGATGAGCAATTCCTTTTTCAGCATTTATTAACGGAAAATCCGCGTCCGGTGCAAAGCCAACAGTTGGCATCTCCTCTTGTTCAAAATAGCGCTTCACACAACGGAAGCCACTTTCCTCATCTGAACCAATAATCATGCGCACACGTTTCGTTAATTGGATGCCTTCATCTTGAATCATCTTCATCGCAAGCCACGCCGCCATCGTTGGCCCTTTATCATCAATTGCACCACGACCAAAAAGTTTTCCACCTTCAACCTGCCCTGCAAATGGAGGATAAGTCCATGTGGCTACGTCTCCAGCTGGCACAACATCTACATGGCAAAGCACACCGATTAACTCTTCGCCCTCACCCATTTCAATATGTCCTGCCATATGGTCTACATCTTTTGTTTTCATGCCGTACTGATGCCCTTTTGCTAGCATAAAATCAAGCGCTGCACGCGGACCAGGTCCAAATGGCGTCTCTTTAGACTTATGCTGTTCATCTAATATACTTTCAATTTGAATCAGTTGTTGTAATTCTTTTACGAGTTCCTCTTGCCTCATTTCGGCAATTTTCAACCAGTCCATCAAAGCACCTCACCTTTTCATTATGACAATCTCAAACACTCATTTTACATAGATTTTTACAATTCCTACTTATCATACTACTTGGAACAATAATGAGTCCATTGCTACGTAATTTGGCAAAAGGTATTGTTTTAAAAACGAAAAAAAGGACCGAGCAATGAATGCCCAACCCCCTCGATTTTACCTTCTACTTAACAAGTCTAAACGATTGCCACGGTTTAATTTGATGGAGTAAAAATTTTTCCTCCTCTACAATTGTTCCCACAATGTTTGTTGTCCTTTCATTCGGCATTTCTTTTAGGACAATTTGCAGCTCCCCTTTATACCGAATATCTTCATTATTATCGATTGTCACATCGCCGAATCGTAATGGTTCAACCGTGTGTGCCGGAAAGCTTTCCTGTTTAAATTTTACGCGTGATTGCGTGCTGCGAATCATATATTCTGATACATCCCCACGACTAAAGTGATGTTCATCAAAAACAATTTTTTCCTCTACAGAAGTAATGTCTGCTACCGGGAGGACCTGTAGTTCTAGTTTTTGACGATTTAGTTGACCAAGTGCTTGTAGCTCCTGCTCAGAGGCAAACATATTACCAATAATTAAATCGTCTATTAAACCGGTATTCCACAAATCCTTTGCTTGTACAGTAATCGGTAAATCACGGTGTTCCTCTAATGTAGGGAGCCCGTGCAACGTCTCTTCCCATGGTCCAAACTTTCCGTGTTGCGAACTAATCATCGCAGCCGTTCGAATATGTTGCGCTTTAAATTGTTGAGATGTTGTCAAAAAATGCTGACGAGAAAGTGCTGTATATTTTCTTGGATAAAAGTTGTGACAGCCTAATAAATTTTCACGATTTGCTTCGTAGGACAAAATCGTTTCAACATATTTAGTTCCGTTGCTCATATTTAATTCTACTTTAATATTGCTTTCATCAAGAGACATAAACGCCTCCTCTTGCCCGCTAAAGCCCATATCGAGACGCAATGCCGATAGATGAAATTGCTCTTTAAAATAACCAGCATCACGATATGTTTTGCCTAATTCCTGAAACACTGATGGTGCAATATCTGCGGAAATATTAAAACCTAATTTTTTTGCAAATGCATTGACTTGCTGTAGCTTGTTCAGTTCCTGTTCATTTGTTAATGACATTAAGCATGTAAACATTCGATCAAAGCCATTACTATGCGCAAGCTGAATATAGGCTTGCAGTTCTTCTACTGTGCTATGCTGCGGATAAACAGCAATTCCAAGCCTTCTCATTGCAATACCTCCATACATTAATTCACGTTTTGCTCATTATTTTTCGCCATACGATTCGCCATCGCGATAAATGGTAAATAAATTAATACCGAAATGACAAGGAGCACTAAACTTAATACCGCGCCACTCCAATGTTGCGTTACTAAAAAGCCGTTTATAACAGGAGGGATTGTCCAAGGTATAACAGCAATTGCTGCAGGTACAAGGCCCAATTTTGTAGCGAAATAAGCGATTGATACATTGACCATCGGCGTTAAAATAAACGGAATGAATAAAATTGGATTTAATACAATCGGAAGTCCGAATAGTAATGGTTCATTAATATTAAATAAACCTGGTCCCGCTGAAAGTTTTCCGACGGTGCTATATTGCTTGTTCTTTCTTGCAAATATGAATATTGCGATAATTAATGCGATTGTTGTTCCTGAACCGCCCATATTAACAAATGCATCAAAGAATGGCTTGTTAATAATATACGGTGCTGTTTCTCCCGCTTGTAGTGCTGCTACGTTCTTAGCAATCGCGTCTGCATTAATCGTTTGCATGAAAGGCTCAATAATATTTGCACCGTGCACACCTAATGTCCATAAAAACGCAGGGATAAACGCGATGATTAATCCTGCTGTCCAAGTGTTTGTTAAGCCCATGAACGGCTCTTGTACTGTCGAATAAAACGAACCAATAATATCAGGTATTTCCAACCCTACCGAAATCAATGTTCGAACGAGAGCAAAAATACTGATTGTAATAATTACTGGAAATAATGCCGCAAATGATTTTGATACTGCTGGTGGTACACCATCTGGCATTTTAATTATTAGTTTACTATTTCCAGATAATCGGCAAAATATCTCAGAAGCAAGTAATGAAACAATAATGGCAATAAATATTCCGCCTGTACCTGTTGTTAGCCCTGACAATCCACCATCACCGAATGTACCGAATGTCATGTAAGCCGCGAGTCCCATCACCCCTGCGGATAGTGCATCTTTGCCATAGCCCTTTGCTAAATTATAGGCAATTGTAAATGCCAGTAAGATGGACAGCACTGCGAAGGTAGCATTCCATATATTCCCTCCCCACTGCTTCCAATTTCCCTCACCAAAAATGGCGTTCATCGTGTTTTGATAAAAATCAATTGGCAAACTGTTAACTAATACTGCAAGTGATCCCGCAATTGTCAGTGGCATAATTGCGATAAAGCCATCTCGAATGGCAATTAAATGACGCTGGTTCCCAATTCTTGCTGCTACGGGTACAAATTTTTCTTCTAAAAATTTGAACATAACAACCAATCCCCTTTGTTTTTATAAGATGCATCTAAAATTAGATGGTATTTCCTTCAAAACGTTCATACAGCTCAATCATTTCAATTGCCAAATCTCTAAATGTAATCGCGTTCATTAAATGATCTTGTGCATGTATCAACAACATCGTCAGTTCTACTTTTTCCCCATTTGCCTCTATTGTAAGTAGCCCTGTTTGCGAATGATGTGCTTCAATTAACGCTTCATTCGCTAGTGCAATTTTTTCTTTTGCCTCGCTAAGATTCCCTGCTTTTGCAAGTTGTAACGCTTCCATACATTCACTTTTCGTATTCCCACTGTGGATGATTAACCCCATCACTGCTTGTAACATTTCATTTTGCTCCACCGTCAAAACCCCTTATCCAATAAGCTGTAATGCGTGATTTAATACTTTATCACCATTCATCATGCCGTAATCAACCATCGCAATTGTATCAATCGGAATATTGTAATCTTTATACTTCGCTTCAAAAGTAGATTTTAAATAACGAACTTGTGGACCTAGCAATAAAACATGGACATCTTCACTCGCTAAAACCTTGTCCACCTCATTTTCAGCAACTGCGAAAATATGAGCTTCTACATTTTTTTCCTGCGCTACTTTTTGCATTTTTGAAACAAGTAAACTAGTACTCATACCTGCAACACAAACTAACATAATATTCTTCATTTAACACACCCCTGTTCTAAAGATTTTCTTCTGTTTCCATCTCATGAAATCGCTTTCTTAAAGTGAGAATAGCATCTGTCGGTCTATACCACAATATGTTTTTTACAGAATATTTATTAATTACCATTTACTTGAATGTGCGGTCTATAACGGAATTGCAATGAAATTAACCTTTCTTGAAAAACTGGTATAGTCCAGAAAAAAATCCAAAAAAAATTTTATCAATTACGTCGAGATTTTTTTCGAGCTTGCTCGAAATACTCCGCTAAAAATCTGTGACTTCCGCCGGCTGCATTAACTTGATTCATCTGATGCAAGTTAAAAGTACTCGTAAAAAGTAGGTGCTTGAGACGGAATAGCCCTTTCCCAATGATGAATAATTTCCTCTTTACACGTAACATTTGTTAAATATACTAAACGTTCCATAGTAATATACCCAAGTAGCAATGCAGACAAGTGATTAATTGTTAGCATTAATATATGCTCCTTATTCACATTTTCTTCACTGTCTTTCGTAATTTTTCCACATTTATTTATTTCATAAAGTGCTTCATTCCACTCGCAAAATGGATCGGTAATTTGCACATATAAATTCACTTCAACCGCTCGCCAATTGTATAGCTGCAAAAACTTTTCCACATCAACAATTCGAGCCATTACATCACGCGTCAGTTCACGCTTATATTGAGGCTCTTGGAATAGGAAGCCCATCTGCTCCTTGACCGAAGTAATACCGCATATTTTTTCTACACTTGCTGCATGAGCGGTCATAAAACGCCATAAAGCTTTATGGGC
The DNA here is from genome assembly GCF_002736105.1 of Solibacillus sp. R5-41. Classification (NCBI taxonomy): domain Bacteria; kingdom Bacillati; phylum Bacillota; class Bacilli; order Caryophanales; family Caryophanaceae; genus Solibacillus; species Solibacillus sp. R5-41. The sequence goes on from NZ_CP024123.1 coordinate 3,321,408, forward strand.
AGAATAGTTTTTTACAATAAAGTCTTGCACGTCAAATGTTAATTGATTGATCGTATAACGAATATAGCCGATCACTTCTTGCTGTTCGTAAACAACAGCAAAATGGCTCGTTGGTTGGCGTCGTTCGATTCGCTTCCACCAAGCTAAATCACGTAACATGGCACCGTTTTTCTTCGCGCACATCGTATTATGAAACCGTTGTACATCGTAAAAAAGCTGTCCGTCTATTACTGAAAAGCTAAAACGTTTGACCTCATCTAGTTGCTTACCAAAGTCAGGAAATGTGGTGCGTGGTACTGTATAGTGAACTTTATCAACAAAAAGTTCCCAGCCAAAGTACCGATAAAAAGAAACAGAAAATGGTGCTAACACTGAAACAAGCTGCCCTTGTTGACGCATGCTTTCTAATGCTCTTTGTATTAATTGTTTCATTACGCCCTTATTTCGATGCTCTGGATACGTTGCAACAAAGCCAATTCCCCCCATCGGCATATTCACTTCATGCACAGTCATATTTAACGGAAGCACTAATAATTGACCGATTATTTGGTTTTGTTCATATGCACCAAGCGTTGTACTATTTGCTACCCAATATTGAAAATCCGCTTTTTTGTCGCCATCATAAACCGTCGGAAAGCTATAATCACGTAATCGATAAATTTGTTCATAATCAGAAGGTGGTACTTTTTTGATTTCCAAAATGTTTCATCACCTTTCATTAACAAGCAATAATTATTTTAGTATATCTATTACCACCTGCTCTACTTGCTGTGCAGTGGATAGTTGTAGTAATTTTTGGACATGTGGAACAAGCAGCTCTTTACTCAAAGTCGCGAGCTGACTACGTACAGTTAAAATCGATGAAGCACTCATTGAAAACTCGTCTAAACCGAGTGCAAGTAAAATTGGAATGGCTACCTTATCCCCTGCCATTTCACCGCACATCCCTACCCACTTACCTTCTGCATGGCCCGCATCAATAATCATTTTTACTAAACGTAAAATGGCTGGATGATAAGGCTGATATAAGTACGATACATTTTCATTCATGCGATCCGCAGCCAATGTGTATTGAATTAAATCATTTGTGCCAATTGATAAAAAATCTGCTTCTTTCGCAAATAAATCCGCAATAATTGCAGCTGATGGAATTTCAATCATCAGACCGATTTCTATTTCTGTTGATATTGGAACGTCCGTTAATAGTAGCTTTTCTTTTTCTTCTTCTAAAATCGTCTTAGCCATACGAAACTCTTCTAACGTGGCAATCATCGGAAACATAACTTTTAAATTGCCATAAACACTCGCGCGCAGCAATGCTCGTAATTGAATACGGAATAGCTCTTGATGATCCAAACAAAGTCGAATAGCGCGATAGCCTAAAAAGGGATTCATCTCATGTGGTAAGTTTAAATAAGGTAAGTTTTTATCCCCACCAATATCCAATGTACGAACAACGACAGGCTTACCATTTAGCGCCTCTAAAACCTCTTTATACGCTGTAAATTGCTCTTCCTCACTTGGCAAATCTAGTCGGTCCATATAGAGAAATTCTGTTCTAAAAAGACCAATGCCCTCACCACCAGCAGCTAGGACAGATGCGACATCTTGTGGCTTACCAATATTCCCTGCAAGCTCAACGGAATAGCCATCTTTTGATATACTTTTTAATTCACTATATTTCGCTAATTGTTGCTTGAATTGCTTGTTTTCTTCTTCTACTTTTTTGTATTGGGCAATCTGCTCGTTATTCGGTTGAATAAAAATTTCTCCCGTGGAACCATCAATAATTAAAGGTTCTCCATGTTTAATATCCATTGTCGCACTTTTAGCACCAACTACCGCTGGGATGCCCATCGTCCTTGCCAGAATAGCAGTATGCGATGTTTTCCCTCCGATATCTGTGATGAATCCCTTTACAAAAGTTGGATCCAACTGTGTTGTCATCGACGGCGTTAAATCCTTTGCTACAATAATGACGGCTTCGTTAATACGACTATAATCTGGCAACTCCACACCTAACAGATGAGCCATTACCCGTTTTGATACATCGCGAATATCCGCAGCACGTTCTTTCATATAGTCATTATCCATTCCTTCAAACATTTGAATGAAAAATTGCACCGTTTCATCTAATGCATGCTCAGCATTCATTCCACTTTGAATTTTTTGCGCCACCCCAACGAATAGTTCTGGATCTTGTAAAACAAGTAAATGTGCGCCAAAAATAGCCCCTTTATCTTCACCATATTTTTGTGTTGCAGCAGCTTGCATGCGTTCAATTTCTATTTTTGAATGCTCGATTGCTTCATTTAGCCGCATAATTTCTGCATCATTATTTTGAATCGTTATTTTGGAAAAGGACAAATCGGGCTCTACTAAACAATAACCCTTTGCAATGGCAACACCGTTCGAAACTGGGATTCCCTTTAATGCTAGCATTCTTCTCCAATTCCCTTCGTCGCAATAACATCGCTAATTGCTTGCAATGCCTCTGCTTCATCGCTCCCTTGCGTAGAAATAACAATCGTACTTCCAGGAGCAACACCTTGTGCCATAACACCTATAATTGATTTTAAGTTTGCTGTTTTTTCTTTAAAATGCAATGTAATGTCCGCTTTAAATGGTGTAGCCGCTGATACAAGCAATGCAGCCGGTCTTGCATGAAGTCCTTCTGGCGCAGTAATTTTAAACATTTTTTCCATTTTTCATACCCCCATTTATTTAAATTAAATTCATACTCATATTTTTATATCTATTTATCTTTTAATCTCACTTATAAATTTATAGCTATCCGCTCGATACGTACTTTCTACCACTTCAAATGGGAAGCCGTCGCTAAAGTAACTGATCCGCTTAATATTTAAAACAGCGGAAGTTGGGTTTATTTTTAAATGTTTACTTTCATCTTTTGTCACAAGGGAAGCCTCTATTTGCTGTACTGCATTGCCAATTTTTTGTTGAAACTTCCCTTCAATTAGCGCATATATAGAGCCCAATACTTTTTGTTCATCCAAATCTGGCAATAATCTTACAGGTATATAGGCGTGCTCGATGCCCATTGGTTTATTATCGGCACTTCGAATACGGACAATGTAAAAAACCTCCACCCCTGGCTCTAAAAATAAATCATTTGCTATATCGAGCGAAGGGATTATTTTTTCAAACCGCAATACTTTGCTGCTTGGTTTCATACCTCGTGCTAGCATATCCTCTGAAAAACTCCGAAGACCTGTTAGTGGCTGCTCTAATTTTGGATTGGCTACATAAGTCCCTCGCCCTTTTTCACGATATAATAGACCACTATTAACCAAGTTTGTGATTGCTTGTCTAACGGTCATTCGGCTTACATCAAATTGAACCGAAAGCTCTCGTTCAGAAGGGATATTTTCACCAATTTTATAACTCTTTGAATAAATGCTTTGCTTTAAAATCTCTTCTATTTGCCCATAAATTGGGATTCTAGAATTTTTATCAATTTTTGTATGCATCTTTAATACCTCTCAAATTCAGGATTTTTCATAAACAACCTGTCCTTGACGAATTGTTTTATGCACTGTTAATTCGCTGTCTATTAATACGAGATCAGCTTCATAACCAACAGCAATGCGCCCTTTTGTAGTGGCATGTAGTTGTTGTGCTATATTTGACGAGGTCATCGCAACAATGTCTTCTAAACTACAAGCCGTAACCGCTCTCATATTTTTCAAAGCTTGCTCCATCGTGAGGACACTTCCAGCCAATGAACCGTCGTTTAACCGTGCACCATCTTCCGCAACATACACCGTTTGCCCACCTAAATCATATTCACCATAAGGTAATCCCTTTGCTCTCATGGCATCTGTTATTAAAATAATTTGCTTGGGCCCTTTCACTTTATAAACTAAGTTTACAGCTTTTGGATGACAATGAATAAAATCGACAATTAACTCCACGAATATTTCATCATCTTGTAATGCCGCGCCAACTACTCCTGGTTCACGGTGATGGAATGGACGCATTTGATTAAACAAATGGGTTGCTTGTGTTACACCTGCATCAACAGCTTTTTGCACTTCATCCATTGTTGCATCCGTATGTCCCATAGAGGCAATAATATTAAGGTGACGCAGCTTCTTTACAAACGCCAATCCATTTTCAAGTTCTGGCGCGACCGTCATTATTTTTATTAATCCACCACTTAACTCCTGCCAACGCTCAAGTAGTGGAATGCAAGGTGGTTGCATAAACTCGACTGGTTGTGCACCTGCACGCTTAACCGATAAAAATGGCCCTTCGACATGGACACCTAATAGCTGAGCCCCTTCAAAATGATCTTCATAGTTTTTCACATTTACTAAAGCAGCCTCGATATTTCCGATTGATTGGGTCATCGTCGTAGCTAAAAAACTAGTTACGCCTTCTTTCACTAAATGCTTTGATATTTCTTCCAACGCTTGCTGCGAACTGTCCATCGTATCAAAGCCATTCGCTCCATGAATGTGAATATCAATAAATCCAGGAAGTAAAAATAATGACTGTTGTTTACAATCAATTGTCCGCATTGCTTCTTTTTTTAAAGATTGGCCAATTTCAATAATTTTCCCATTTTCAATAAAGATGTCGCATATTTCTTGTCTTTCATCGCAATTAACAATTGTACTATTCGTAATGAGCAATGTTTCCATCAATGGTCCACCACCTTTACTATTTACTACAACATATTTCGTTTCGTACAACTCGGTATAGTTGTCTATACCAATTATACACAAAAATTATTTAAATTTAAAATGTTTTTAATATTTTCTGAATTTTGTAGATATAGCCCCATTTTAATATACGTAGGTATTAAATTGAAATTGTTGAATAAAATTAAAGTATATGAATTTTCGGTAAAAATATTAACAATTCGGTTTCAATTATGGAAATATACTTAATTTTTCGCTATAATGTTTGTGTCAGAACATTCATTCTGACCAAACTTTTAGAAAAGGGGCTGTCTAAGGCAATCAATTAAGTCCTCAGTGCACTCCGCACAAAACTTGTCGTCCGCTAGTCTTATGCCATGAGAATTAAGATCGAAGGAGTGGTTTTTTTTGAAACCAACTACTGACAGAATGCTTAATCGTATTAAAGACGTGTATATGTTTATCTTAAATAAAGGTGAAGTGACTACACAGGATTTGGTCGAAGAGTTCAACATCACTCCTCGCACCATTCAAAGAGATTTGAATGTGTTAGCCTTCAATGACTTGGTTGTTAGCCCAAGTCGGGGTAAATGGACAACGACGAAGAAAAAAGTAAAAATGACATCTTAGAATAGTAATAGCGGCTGATTCTTATTTTAGTAGAATGGCATGAATTTGCCTCACACATATTATAAGGTGTCGATCAGCTATACAATGTAATAAATTATGTATAGTATCAACTATATCTTTTGTAATTCAAAATTTTTGGTAAACTAAAAGAGAATGCCTTTTCGTCGGGGCATTCTCTTTTAGCGCGCCTATCTATTTTTTAGATGTTATGTTTAACTAAATTCGATAATTCTTCTTCCGTTAATTCACGGTAATCCCCTAATTCAAGCTCTGTGTCTAATTGCAGCGGCCCCATCGATATACGTTTTAAATACGTTACCTTTTTCCCTACGGCTTCAAACATGCGTTTGACTTGATGAAACTTTCCTTCTTGAATCATCAATTCAATTTCTGACTCAATGCCAGAAGATAAAATAACGAGCTCGCCTGGTTTAGTTTCGTACCCGTCATCCAGCGTTACACCCTTTGCAAACGCTTCAATATCCGCCTCTGTAACGACTCCATCAATTTTTGCATAATACCATTTCGGTACATGCTTTTTCGGTGATAGCAAATTATGTGCGAGATTGCCATCATTCGTAATTAATAACAACCCTTCTGTATCCTTATCCAATCGTCCTACTGGAAACGGCTGAAAATGCTGTACATACGGGTCTAATAAATCAATAACCGTTTGATCATGGCGATCCTCTGTTGCAGAAATGACGCCTGGTGGTTTATGCATCATAATATAAATAAACTCTACATATTCTACACGCTCTCCGAAAACCGCAACATTTTGCTTAACGGGATCTACATGCATCGCTGAATCCTTCACTACTTCCCCTTCAACTGTAACCGCCTTTTGTTTTAATAAAACCTTTACTTCTTTGCGCGAGCCATAGCCCATATTAGCCAATAATTTATCTAATCTCATGAATAATTGCCTCCTTGATTATCAATTACACCCCGGCGTTATTGCGTCCAGATTTTTTTCGAGCATGCTCGAAAAACTCCTTTTAAAATCTGTGACATCCGCCGGGGCTTTAACTTGATTCAGCCTGGTTTGAACCCCCACTGACTTTAATTTGGAATTCAGCCACCACTTATAAATGAAGATGACTTCTGCTGAAACAAGTTTAAGAAAACACATCCCATCACAACGAATGGAATGTGTTCGTTCGTTTATTTAACTAATTTTAATTTACGTGCAATTTTCGTTATTTTATCACCAAGTAATGCTTGTGCTAAACCGAGTTTGTAAGAAATCACACCGTAAATAGTACCTCCGATGCCAGCACAAATGGCTGCATAAATAAAGGCTAAAACTTTCGTGTCAGCTGGTGAAATCCATGTTAATACAAAGTGGGTAATTAACACAGCAAGAATCATCACACCGGTTAAAATAAATATTAATAAAATTCTTCGGACGATAATTTTCGCCTTATAGTCCGTTACTTTGTTAATGACCGCAATATTAATGCATATCGTCACACCATAACCAATTGCCGTGGCGATAATTGCACCATCAACGGACCACATTTTAATTAAGGGTGTATTTAAAACGGTTTTCGTAAACACCCCTACTAATAGACTAAAGACAACCCACTTTTGATATTCAACACCTTGTAAAATGGCTGCTGTCACAGTAAATAGCGCGAATAATACGGCAAGTGGTGCGTAATGACTTAATACTTGTGTACCCATTTCACTTTGTTCATAGAAGAAATGATATAAATCTTCTGCTAAAGCCGAAATACCTAAAGCAGCTGGCACAGTGATGAATAATAATATTTGATATGTTTTATCCATTGACACGCGCACTTGAATGATATCCTTTTGCGCATAAAACTTCGCGATGGTCGGAATGATTGCCATCGAAAAACCTGTCGCTAAAACAACTGGAATCATGACAATTTTTTGCGTTAATAAGTTTAGCATAGTGAAATATGTGTCCGTTAGCTTGGCGGATACACCACCAGCAATCATTGCACGGTTAAACGTTAACATATCAACTAATTGGAATAATGAGCTTCCAAGACCGACGAATACGATTGGTATAGCATACTTAAAGATTTCTTTATACATCGTTGAATAAGGCAATTGATGTTCTTTAGGTGCAATAACTTGCACCGCCTTTATTTCAGGTCGCAGCCTTTTCCAAAAATAAAATAATGTGGCAAGCCCTCCGATTGAACCGAAAAACGCCGCAAATACCGAGACATTTACCGCTGTAACAGGATCACCTTCGAGTACGTTCATGACGATAAACACCCCGCCTAATAAAAAGACGATACGGGCAATTTGTTCAATTAATTGTGACACAGAGGTCGGTAAAAAATGACCATAGCCTTGTAAATAACCGCGCACTAAACTCATAAATGGTACTAAAATTAAGGCATAGCTCACCCATTGAATAACATTGGCAATTTCCTCAACGGTAAACATTTGCTCATCGTCTGCAATAACAATATTTGCAATCGGGGTTGCCAGCATGTTCATAATTATAAACGCGATAAACCCCGTAATAATCATGAGTAATGCACCGGTTTTGACTAAACGACGGCCTGCATCATAATCTCCTATTGCATTATATTTCGAAACAAACTTCGACACTGCAATCGGCAAGCCCGATATCGCAATCGAAAGCATAATATTATATGGGATATACGCGTAATTATATAAACCAATATTTTCTTCACCAACAATAGCGTAAAATGGAAAAATATAAACTAATCCTAAAAGCTTGGATAAAAACAATCCAATGGTTAAAATTGCCGTTCCCTTCATTAATGAAGACATGAAAAACCTTCCGTTCTATGTAAAATTCACTAAACTGTATTTCTATTTGCTCAATATTATCGCTAATAAAATTATATTACAATGATTTACCGAAATTAAATTATTACTTTTTATCCATTTTCGGTCGCTCTTCCTATCGACGGAATCCCATTTACGAGGTTCCCGTACCTTTCCTTTAACAAGTTTACATGTGAAAGTCCATTTACTCAAATAGTTTCTTTTTTTCATGTATAATAAGTCTTATAGATAGCACTTGAAATACAAATTTTTTTATAGAGAAAGCGAGAAATATCCAATGATTGATGTAATAGTAATTGGTGGTGGTCCGTCTGGATTAATGGCCGCGATCGCTGCAGCTGAGCAGCACAAAAAAGTAATGCTTATTGAAAAAGGTTCCAAGCTCGGAAAAAAATTAGCGATTTCTGGCGGAGGTCGATGCAACGTCACAAACCGTTTATCTGCGGATGAAATCGTCAAACATATTCCTGGCAATGGCCGTTTTTTATACAGTCCCTTTACCGTTTACAATAACGAAAATATTATCGAATTTTTTGAAGGCCTTGGCGTTCCATTAAAGGAAGAGGATCACGGTCGCATGTTCCCCGTTTCCAATAACGCCCACGATGTTGTCGGTGCATTAGAAAAAGAATTAAAACGACTACAAGTAGATGTTCGTTTCCATACTGCTGTTAATAAGCTGTTAATGGATGATGAACAAATTTACGGAGTCCGTTTAGCTAGTGGTGAAGAAATACGTGCACAAGCGGTCGTTGTCGCAGTCGGTGGTAAAGCGGTTCCTCAAACAGGCTCTACGGGAGACGGATACCCTTGGGCTGAGCGCGCTGGTCATACAGTGACGACATTATTCCCAACAGAAGTTCCTGTCACATCTAAAGAACCCTTTATTCAATCACGTGAACTACAAGGATTGGCATTGCGTGATGTAGCTGTTTCTGTGTTAAATAAAAAGGGCAAAACACTCGTTACCCATCAAATGGACATGCTCTTTACACATTTTGGCTTAAGCGGTCCCGCAATTTTAAGATGCAGCCAGTTTATTGTAAAGGAACAATTAAAGACAGGGAGTGCACCTGTTCAAGTTCGAATTCAGTCATTAACAGCATACAATGAAGAAACATGCTTCCAATTGCTAAATAAAACGATTAAAGAAGATCCAAAAAAAGCAGTGAAAAATTTATGGAAATCACTCGTCCCTGAACGATGGCTCCTCTTTTTAATGGAGCGAGCAACTATCGATCCAAGCATGACGGGTATTGAATTATCACAAGAAAAAATTCGCAATCTTGCTCGTGAGCTCATCAGCTTTACAATGGATGCTCACGGTACACAGCCTATCGAAAAAGCGTTTGTTACTGGCGGTGGTGTTTCCGTAAAAGAAATCGAACCAAAAACGATGGCTTCGAAGAAAAAACAGGGACTTTATTTCTGTGGTGAAATATTGGATATCCATGGCTATACGGGCGGTTATAATATTACTTCAGCACTCGTAACAGGAAGAATTGCGGGAATGAGTGCAGGTCATTATAGTTCTCAAACTGCTAACTAATTAATGGAAAATGAAACTTAAGCAACACTACGAGGGGGGATCCGAAACATGCAAAATAACCAAGATTCACCAACAACACTTTATTTGGCCACTGATGAGCAAATGCAGCTCCACTTAACTTCCTATCGAATGCAGGATTTTAATGCGGAGGAATTTGGATTTCTCGTTCGTGCGAATTGCTATTATGAAATAAAAGAAAAATATGCTAAAAATGTGCCACTTCAATTAATACTTGGATTAAGTAAAAATGGTTTAGGCATGTCTTTAGCAATCGATTTGAACAATATTCCAAATACATTGCCAAAACAAATGAAGAAAATTGTTGAACATATACAAAAAAGTCCTGCATTTTTACAAAGCATTTCAAGCAACTTAAATGCTTTGATTACGGCTGAGGACCCAGAAACAACGATACATGCAGCGCAGGCAAAGCAATTCTTTTTAAGCCAAGCACCTCGGGGCATTACATCGTTATCGACAAATCGTCAAACAAACGCGCTTTTTTGGCTATATTACGGGGATAAACTCATTTCAAATGTAAGTCCATTCACGATTGATGATACGGGTGGCCATATTGCCTTTACGGTAAAAGCAGGATTTAGCCATGAATATATTATGCAATGTTATGAAGTGGAGTGCATGATGCATTTATTTAATGAGGAAGATAAGCTTGGCTATTACTTCGAACTTTATTTAGACCAGGAAAATTTCCATCATGAGCAACTTTATAACACGATACCTGATCAGTTTATGGAAAATGAGGATTTTTTAAACCGTATTTTATTACAAATGAAAAAATGCAATAATGAGCAATACGATGATTATTTACAAGATTTAATCGAAAAATTTGCTGCAAGTATATAAGGAACTTACAAGCTATATGAAAAAGGACAACCATTCGAAATTGAGTGGTTGTCCTTTTTTCTTATATAGACTTTTCATTTTATACGTATAAATAAATTGCGGCAAACATCGCGGCGCTACCAGCTACAACAAATAAATGCCAAATTGCGTGATTGTATGCAATTCGTTTATTTTTATAAAAATATGTTCCCGCTGTGTAACAAAGCCCCCCGACAAGCAGTAGGGAAAAACCTTCCCATGAAATATGAGCTAACAGTGGCTTTGCAACAAAAATAATAATCCAGCCCATCCCAATATAGACAAGCAACGAAACAATTTTAAAGCGGTATACAAAAAACTGTTTTAATATAATGCCAATTGCCGCAAGTACCCATTGAATAACAAATATCGTCCAACCGAGATTCCCACCAATAGCTACTAAAACGACCGGTGTATACGTTCCAGCGATTAAAAGGAAAATGGAACTATGATCAAGTTTTTTCAAAAATACTTTATGTGTTGGCCAAATATGATACATCGTAGAGGCAAAATATAAGCAAAACATGGAAATACCAAAAATGATATAACTAATCATTTCAGTTTGTGACCCACTTATTTGAGCCTTTTCTATTAATAAAAGTGTTGCAGGTATTGTTAACAACGCTGCAATTCCATGCGTTAATCCATTCCAAAATTCCTCTTTTGCACTATAACTACTCTGATTCGTCATTACTTGCGTCACGCCAATGCACCTCTTTCTTACATTAAGTATAATAGACGTGCCGAATAAGTAGTAGAGAAAAGTGTCATGCATATGATGTGATGTTTATCATGGGTTAGTTGGATATTTGTTCCTCTAACAAAAATAGAAGTACACTCATGAAGAGGTACTTCCTTTTGATAATTGATTTTATCGATTATTATATAAGCCCATTTGGCGGCTATTTAATCGGTTGTACGCCTTTTTCCAGTCCTTTTCCGCATTTATTGCAGTTGCTGACGTTGGATCTTTTTTAGCTTCCTCATTCTTCAACTCCTCTAATTCAATCGCCTTTGTTACTGCTTCAATATCCTTTTTCACAGTATTTAACTTTGAATAATTTGTAATTAGCTTTTGATCTGCGCTTGGTAATGCTAAATATTCTGCGTCAATTTGAGCTACTTTTTCATTCAACTCAGCTAAAGTAGGATATGTAGTATTTTTATCTACAATTGAATTAATTTTTTCATTTAATTGTTTTGCAGTGTTTGTTTTATTGTAAACGTCTGCTTCATAAGCAATTAATCGATCCACTGGTGATTGGTAAGCTCCACCATCACTATAATTATCTTTAAACAACTTTACTTGAGTAGTTGATAATTTGTAATAGCTTTGTAAAATAGATTCTTTCTTTGAAAATGTTGGGTTAAATCCTAGCTTATCCAATTTTGAGACAAAGCTTTTAACTGCTGACACATCTTTTAAAATATCTTTTAAAATGGTGTAATTTGATACAAGCTTTTTCTGAGAGGATGTTAATTTATTATATTGCAGATTTACAGACTCAATATCTTCCAACAATACTGTTCCGTTTACTATAAGACCTCGCAAATCATTAATAGCCTCTTCCACTTCACCAACAATTTCATTTATCCCTTCCATCCCATCTGTATTAATATCGGAAAAATCTATGAGCGATTGTTGTAATGAGGTAAGTTTCTTATAAGAGTCTAATGCACTTTGATATTTCTTTTGATCATTCGCATTTGCTGCTGCTTGAAGCTTGGATAACACACTTGCCGCCTTTTTAATATCAGAACTTGCTTTTGTTAAAGTAGAATAATTGTAAATGGCCTTTCGATCCTTAGACGGTAACTCCTTATATTTTTGAAGCAATTCATTAACTGTCTTTTGGAAATTTGGAATCGTTCCCGTATAAGATAATTTGTCAGAAGAAATCAATGCTGCAATGCTACTATTCAACGAAAAATCAGGCTTTTCAATATCTAAATCTGGATTTTTGTCTAGTTTAATTGCGATTTCTAGTTCATATGCTGCTATTACTAAATCACCATATGTCGCTAATGTATTATTCAGAGAGATATCTGAAATTAATGATTGCTGCATTTTTGTTAATTTTGCATGGGCAGAAATGGCACTTTTATATTTCGATATTGCTTTTTCAGTAGCAGATAACTCTTCTTTTTCAGTATTTCCACCAATATTACTTTCTAATGTTTCAGCTTCTTCAAATAATTTATTTACATTTAGTGCTGCTTTAATATCCTTTTGAGCTGTTGTTAAATAGTGGTAGTTTGTAATAAATTTCTTTTCAGCACTTGTGAGCATTTTATAAGTAGCTAATAACGCATCCGTTTCTCCTTGCGCTGATGATAAATCATTCACCTCATAGGCATCATAGCTATCACTTGCGCCTCCAAATAAATAATCCACAATGTTTTCATTTAACTCTAAAAGTTTATCATCTAATTCAATATCTATACCCGCTTTAATTAATGCAAAGCGCTCTTCTGAAATTAAAGATTTTTGTAATGGAGTCAATGCAATATAGGCTTTGTAAGCCGCACTTGCAGTTGCTTTTTTCTTATCGAGCTTTGCTTCTGAAATTTTAGTAATTTTTTTATCTACAGCTTCTGCTTTTTTTACATCCGCATCAATTTGCTTTACTAAATTCGTATAAACAAATGGCTTATAATTTTTATCAAGCTTTGAGATTTCCTTATTAATAGAGGCAATTTTACTTGATACTTCTGCAAGCGATTCATTATAAGCTGAACGTAAACTATCGACTACAATTGGTGAGGTACTTAAATCAAGATTCACATTAAATAATCCGATGATTTCATTATTTATTTCCTTCACTTTTTCAAATACGACATTATATTGTCGATTCTCTAAAACATCACTTAAGACTGTCATTAATTCGTCATAATTAACTTCATTCATTACCTTCAATAATGAGTGCTGTAACGAATCAAGTGCATCGTATTTTGTTTGCAGTGATAGTTGAATTTTTTCTAGATTATTTATTTGACTTTCAGTTAATTGATTTAACATATCATCGCTTGGAATTTTTACTTTAGCAGCTTCAATTTCTTTAACGAATTCATTAATAATACCAATATTTTTTTCTGCGTCTTTTAAAATATCTGCATTTGTAATTTGAGCTTTCGCACCTTCAGCTAGCGCATTGTAACGTTTCAATAAATTATTAATATCTTCCGAGAATTTACTATAATCCCCAATCTCATATACATCTTGATCCTGAACGGTAGAATATATAATTAAATCATCAATATCTTTATTCAATAAAGCGATACGATCTAAATTTCCACTCAAATCAAATGAATCTGTATAATTCGAATACGTTTCACCATTTAATTCAAACGATACTTTTGCTAAAATCGTTTTATCCTTTGTAGCAGGTGTAATTTTAAATGATCGAGCTGTTGCACCGGAAATAATACTATAATTATTTTCATCTTTTTCATACCATTCAAAAGTGTACTTAATTTGATTATTTTCAACCGGTAAAACTTTTTGAGTATCACTATCTTTTAATACAATTTCCCCCACTGTAATTACATCACCAACCGTTGCAGCTTGCTCTACATCAATTCCTACTAATGAGATTGGATCCATTGTTATATTGATTTTATTTACTTCATGGGGTTGGTCGGCGACGAATACCTTCTTTTTAATATTGCCTGCATCATCTTTCACAGGTTTATCATTTGCATCAATTTCATGAGCTGTTACTTTCACTTGAATACTTTTCCCAAGTGCTTCTAGCGGAACTTTTAGCGTTTTGGAAGTTGCGTCTTGAATGATGAATTCCTTCTCTACCCCATCTACAGTCTCAACATAATACCATTCATATTTTTCTGTAATATGTCTTGGTGGAATCTTTTTTGCATCCACTTCAATCGTATAATTAATTTTCGGTGTCTCGCCATTTACTTTATGTACTTTAATTAATTCTGAAATTTTTTCAACAGGGACTTCTTTCACTTCCTCCGCCCCAGCTATAGCTACCGGGACGACAATAGCAGCTGTTGCGATGGCTGTCGTTGCAAATAATTTATTAAAATTCGAGCTGTTTTTTTTCATAACATTTTCCTCCTACTATCATTAAATTCTCTATGTATACTAAACTAAATATGAAACAACTTATACCTCTGTACTATTCATCGTCAAATTTTAAAAGTTATTTAGAACTATTTCTAATTACCCTATTCTTTTGTCTTTTCCATCAAAAAAGCCCATTAGAAATAAGAAACATTTCTAATGAGCTAAAAAATTACGCTTGAATTTTACGTGCGATTTTTTCTGTTAAACGTGACGTCACTTTTGGTAACAACACTTTAATAGCTGGTGTTAAAACCGCGCCTGATAAACCACCCGCATTAATTTCTACTGTACCTGTCATCATTGTGCCGTTGTCATTTGCTTCGGCTTTAAATTCACCGCCACCAGTGAAGTTATCAGATAAACCTTTGATTTCAAATTTAATATTTGATGGTTCATTAAACTCTACAATTTTTATTTCAAGTTCTACTTTTTTCTTTAGGCCTTTAAAATTACCTTCGAAAGTCCATTTTGATGTTTGATCATCGATTTCTGTGTGCTCTTTATAAGCAGGAACTAATGTTGCCCATTTTTCGATTTTACTAACAAAGCTCCATACCTTGTCTTGACTTACTGGAATTTCAACTGAATGTGATGCTTGTGCCATCTTTATACACTACTTTCTTCTATTAGATCGTTAAATGGTCAAAATCATTTACTCCTATAGTATTACATAAATTTACTATGTTCTGAATAGCTATTTTGCCTTATACATATGACGTTTCATCGACAATTTTGTTTCATTTTTATTAGTTGCCAATTCTATATAACCCCTAATTTTCGTCTATGTTCGTATTAAATACATAGCCGAAACCTCTTACTGTTTTAATTATTTCAGGTTTCGCAGGATTTTTTTCAATCTTTTTTCTGAGCATGCTTATATGTACCGTAACCGCTTTTATGTCGACTATTTCTTCAAAGCCCCATACATAATTAATTATTTGATCTACACTTAATACTTGATTCCGGTGTTCGACTAAATAAAATAATATTTGTCTTTCTTTTGTATATAAATGCAGTTTCTCTCCCGCTTTGTATACAGACTTTTCTTCGAAATCGATTACTAGATTACTTACAGTATATTGATGTTTTCGTTGGACATTTTTGCGATTTAAATGTGCCTTAATTCGAGCGATTACTTCTTTCGGTATAAAAGGTTTTGTAATATAATCTGCCGCTCCAACATCAAAGCCTTGCAACTTGTCTTCGATTGTATCATTGGCCGTAACAAAAAAGATGATGGCTTCCGATTGTTCACGTATTCGCTTTACTAAATCGATGCCATTCCCATCTGGTAAATTGATATCAATTAACATTAAATCAATGGCTTCTGTCGTAATTAGCTTCCAGCCTTCTTCAACGGATGTTGCTTTTAATGTGTGATATCCTGCATTTTGAACATACAATGAAAGTACTTCTAAAATATCAGCATCATCTTCTATGATTAATATTGTTGATTCTTCCAAAAGTGTTCACGTCCCTTTTTTGAATCTCTCCCGTATGATAGGGGTTGATTTCCATTCCGGTTCGGACGCTTTCCACGGATACGGCCTGAGCCTGTAGTCTCAGAAGTCGTGCTGTTCCCGCAGGAGTCGCCTCCCCTTCATTCCAATCAACTTTAATTTTTCGCCATCCAAAGTTGTGATATTGATCATTCCAAAGCAGTTTATTTCTTATCGCACAGTATTCTATTTCAAAATTCTACCATATCATTTGTGGTTTTAAAACAAAAAATGACATTTTCAGCATAAGCCAAAATGTCATTTTTTGAATAGATTAAATTTACAGATTATTATTTAACAACAATGTTTACTAATTTCCCTGGAATAACAACGACTTTTACGACTGTTTTGCCGTCGATAAATTCTTGTACTTTGCTATCTTCCAGTGCAACTTTTTCTAAATCTTCTTTAGAAATATCTTTTGCTACTTTTACTTTCGCACGTACTTTACCTAATACTTGAACAACGACTTCTACTTCATCATCTACAAGCTTAGACTCGTCAGCTACTGGCCATTCTGTATACGTAATTGTACCTTCACGACCTAAAACCGCCCAAAGTTCTTCCGCTACGTGTGGTGCGATTGGGGATAATAACTTCACAAAGCCTTCTACATAATCAACTGGAATCACTTCCGCTTTATAGCATTCATTAATGAACACCATCATTTGTGAAATAGCTGTATTGAATCGGATACCTTCATAGTTTTCCGTCACTTTTTTCACTGTTTGATGATATACTTTTTCTAATGTTTGATCAGCCGAAACTTGAACTTTCTCAGCTAATTGACCTTCTTCTGTTACGAATAAACGCCAAATACGATCTAAGAAACGACGTGCCCCATCTAAGCCATTTGTGCTCCATGCAATAGATGCTTCTAATGGACCCATGAACATTTCATATAAACGTAATGTATCCGCACCGTGGGATTCAATAATATCATCCGGGTTTACAACATTCCCTTTTGATTTAGACATCTTCTCATTACCTTCACCTAGGATCATTCCTTGGTTAAATAGCTTTTGGAATGGCTCTTTCGTGTGTACAACACCTAAATCGTACAGCACTTTATGCCAGAAACGTGCGTACAGCAAGTGAAGAACCGCATGCTCCGCGCCACCGATATAAATATCAACTGGTAACCAACGTTTTAGTAATTCTGGATCTGCTATTGCTTCATCATTTGTTGGATCGATATAGCGTAAGAAGTACCATGAAGAACCTGCCCACTGCGGCATTGTGTTCGTTTCACGACGACCTTTTAAGCCTGTTTCAGGGTGTACAACATTAACCCACTCGTCAATATTTGCAAGTGGTGATTCACCTGTACCTGAAGGACGAATATTATCTGTTTTCGGTAATTCTAATGGCAATTGTTCAACTGGAATCGTTGTCATTGTGCCATCTTCCCAGTGAATAACTGGAATTGGCTCACCCCAATAACGTTGACGAGAGAATAACCAGTCACGTAAACGGTACGTAATTTTCTGTTCCCCAACACCGTTTTCTACTAGCCAAGCAATTGCCTTTGCAATACCGTCTTCTTTATTTAAACCGTCTAGGAAATCAGAATTGATGTGGACACCGTCACCAGTGAACGCTTCTGTTTCAATGTTGCCACCTTCTAAAACAGCAACAATGTCTAAGCCAAATTCTTTTGCGAATTCATAGTCGCGCTCATCATGTGCTGGAACCGCCATAATGGCACCAGTACCGTAAGTAGCTAGCACATAGTCAGCGATCCAAATCGGTACTTGCTTCCCGTTAATCGGATTCACAGCATAAGCACCAGTGAACACACCTGTTTTTTCTTTCGCTAAATCTGTACGCTCTAAGTCAGATTTTAATGAAACTTTTTCTAAATATGCTTCTACCGCAGCTTTTTGGTCAGCTGACGTAATTTCTGCTACTAATTTATGCTCTGGCGCAAGTACACAGTAAGTTGCACCAAATAATGTATCTGGACGCGTTGTAAATACTTCAAAGTCTTTGTCAGTACCTGCAATAGTAAATTTCACTTGTGCGCCTTCAGAACGCCCAATCCAGTTACGTTGCATATCTTTAATTGATTCTGGCCAATCGACATCTACAAGATCGTCAATTAAACGGTCTGCGTATTTTGTAATACGTAAAACCCATTGGCGCATTGGACGACGCACTACTGGGTGACTACCGCGCTCAGAAAGACCGTCAATTACTTCTTCATTGGCAAGTACTGTCCCAAGTGCTTCACACCAGTTAACAGCCACTTCATCCACATATGCTAAATCCATTTCCACTAATTTCGTGAAAATCCATTGTGTCCATTTGTAGTATGAAGGGTCCGTCGTATTGATTTCACGATCCCAATCATAAGAGAAGCCGAGCTCTTGAATTTGACGCTTAAATGTTGCAATGTTTTTCGCCGTAAATTCAGCCGGGTCATTTCCTGTATCCAGTGCATATTGCTCTGCTGGTAAACCAAATGCATCCCAGCCCATTGGATGTAGCACATTATAGCCTTGCATACGTTTAAAACGTGAAAGAATATCTGTTGCTGTATACCCTTCTGGATGCCCTACATGTAGACCTGAACCCGATGGATATGGGAACATATCAAGTGCATAAAACTTTGGTTTATCCGCTTCATTTTCCGTTTTAAACGTTTTATTGTCGGCCCAATATTTCTGCCATTTCTTTTCGATTTGTTGATGATTAAAGCTCACAAAAATTCCTCCTCTAGTTTTCGATTGCTGTGATTAGAAAGATATTTCTTGTACAAAAGTTGTGCAAGGTTCTATTCTTTCTTATGTGGATTCCTTTAAAAATGTATACATAAGCTGTTAATGTATTTGGGTTGAATTTACAGAAAATTCAGGAAACAAAAAAATCCCGCCCCATTCTTAAAAAATAAGAAGGGACGAGAGATATTTTATACTCCCGCGGTACCACCCACATTAGTGACACTGCACTCAGCTTGATTTCTTAACGCGAATACACGGCTTTAGCTACTATTAGTTCACCAAAGCTAACTCAAAGGCGAGTTCGACTTACTACCTACTAGCTTTCACCAACCGCTAGCTCTCTAAAAGGAAGAACCGTCTACTATTCCTTATCACAGTCTTTTTTAATATTTCATTCATTTTAGCGGATTGTCAGCAAAAGCACAAGAGGCTGTTTATCATTTACTGGCAATTTCAATATTTCATATTGCTCTTTCATCAAAAAAATCATCCAATTTCCTTGTTTTTCAATCCTCGGTCAAATAATAAACAAGGAACCATCGCTACAATCAATATAACCGTTAAAATAAGCATTAATACTTGCATTCCGTATAGATCGACCATTAATCCACCAAATAACGGACCAATCATTCTTCCTACAGTTGTGGCACTGTTCACTAACCCTTGATAAAAGCCTTCCTGTCCAGGTGGCGCCAACTTATTCGCCAGCATTGGGATAACAGGTGAAAAGAATACTTCCCCTAAAGTCAAAATAACCATCGCTGCGGCAAACATTTTAAAATCACCTGCAAAATACACGACGAAAAAGGAAACGGACATTAATGCTAAACCAAGTACGAGCTGATGTTTGATTTTCTTTTCCCAACGTGTCACAAGTGGTTTAATAATTGGCTGAACCGCCACGATCATAAAGCCGTTCAATGTCCACAATAAACTATATTGCGACAAGCTCATACCTAAAAACTGCGTGTAAGAGGAGATTGTTGCACTCCATTGCGAATAGGATAACCAGCATAATACTAATGAAACACTTAAAATACTTAACGCAATAAGAGGTGCTCTCACTTTTTTATCGCTCGCTTCTGAAGTTACTTTTTTCATTGTGATTTTACCTGAATCAAAGCGCTTAAATGTAAAGATGACAATAAGGAAAAACACAATATAAGCAATTAAATTTGAAATAAAGACCCATTCAAATTGTATATCTGCTATGACCCCTGCAAGTGCCGGTCCAATCGCTACCCCTACATTATTTGCTAAAAATATCGCGTTAAACGACCTCCTACCCCCTTCTGGCCAAGCACTTCCTGCAATAGCATAAAGTGCGGGAAATACAATCCCACCACTGAACCCTAACATCGTTAAAAAAATAATGTATTGCGGCCATTCATGCCAAATTGCAAGTAATGTAATCGAAAATAAATTTAAAATGACTCCTATTAATATAGTTTTATAGCCGCCAAGCTTATCAAACAATATACCGCCTAATATATTGCCAAACACACCGGCTAAGGAATTGAGCATCAAAACAAACCCTGCCATCGTTAATGTCTTTCCTAAATAATCATGTATGTAAATACTGTTTAACGGCCATAAAAATGAATTCCCGACCGTATTGACAAATGTTCCAATTATTAAAAGCCAAACTTGTTTTGGCATGTATTTTCCTCCTAAAATTTACAACTTTCATTGAATTAGTTTATTCTTTTAGCCGAAAATATACAATATAAAAGATTTTCTATTAGTACCGTATATGTGTACATGTTAAAATAAAACGTTAGAGGAGTGAATAGACTAATGACTGAAATAAATTTCCCTTTCCCATCTGATGGAAAGCGCTATTATACATGGAACCGTTATTTACGAAATGAATTTGGTAAGAAGGTTTATAAAGTGGCATTGGATGCTGGTTTTGATTGTCCAAACCGAGATGGTACGGTCGCTTTTGGTGGTTGTACATTTTGTTCAGCTGCTGGCTCAGGGGATTTTGCTGGCGATAAGGTAGATCCGATTTCTGTACAATTTGAAAAGATTAAATCGAAAATGGAGAGCAAATGGAAAGACGGTTTAACTATGGCCTATTTCCAAGCTTACACAAATACCCACGCACCACTTCCTGTTTTAAAGGAAAAATTCGAGGCAGCACTTGCTTGTGAAGGTGTAATGGGACTCAGTATCGCAACCCGCCCTGACTGCTTACCAGACGATGTAGTCGAATATTTAGCTGAATTAAATGAACGAACATATCTTTGGGTTGAGCTAGGATTACAAACTGTACATGAAAAAACAGCGAATTTAATTAACCGTGCGCATGATTATGAAATGTATGTTGAAGGGGTTAATAAGCTACGAAAACATGGCATTCGAGTTGTAACACATATTATTAACGGCTTACCACTCGAGGATTACAATATGATGATGGAAACGACTCGTGAAGTGGCAAAACTTGATGTACAAGGGATTAAAATTCATTTGCTACATTTATTAAAAGGCACACCACTTGTAAAGCAATATGAAAAAGGAATGCTTGAATTTATGGACAAGGATGCCTATATTCAACTTGTTGCCGACCAGCTTGAAATACTTCCTCCTGAAATGATTGTTCACCGCATTACTGGAGACGGTCCGATTGATTTAATGATTGGTCCAATGTGGTCTGTTAATAAGTGGGAAGTATTAAATGGCATCGATGCCGAGTTGGAACGTCGAGGTAGTTGGCAGGGGAAATTTTATCAACCGGATGTGATGAAATAATGAAGCTTCAACGCGTATTACAATATGCTCAAAATTTACTTCAAATGTCGATTGCAGAAGGTGATATTGCTGTAGATGCAACTGCTGGCAATGGGCATGATACATTATTTTTAGCAAACCTAGTTGGTGATGATGGGTATGTTTATGCCTTTGATGTACAAAAAGAGGCAGTTAACGCGACCCTTCACCGCTTGCTTGATCACTCGCTTGAACACCGCGCACTTGTATTGCGCGATGGCCATGAAAACATTGGAAAATACGTAACAAAGCCCGTTGCAGGTGCCATTTTCAATCTTGGTTACTTACCAGGTAGTGATCATTCAATTATTACGAAACCAAATACGACTATACAAGCACTGGAAAGCTTATTGCCTTTATTAAAAATCGGTGGTGTCATTGTATTAGTTGTCTATCATGGGCATGATGGTGGTAAAGAGGAACGAGATGAAGTGATTCGTTTTGTAAGCGAGCTACCACAAAAATCGGTACATGTTCTGAAATATGAATTTTTAAATCAAAAAAATGAGCCACCGTTTGTTATCGCTTTAGAAAAGGTAAAGGAACTTCCTAAGGGAAGCTGATACTTTACTTATATAATCAAAAAAATCGTCATCTGGAAGGATTTCCAAATGACGATTTTTTCATTATTCTTTTTTATACGTTTCCCAGAACTTAGCATTTTTAATACCTAGTTTAATAGGATCAAAGACTGGATTTTTTCCTTCTTTTTTCTGTTGCTCATAGTCTTTTAAAGCAATGAGCGCTGGTTTCATAATGAATAGCATCATAATAACATTTATCCATACTGTCAAACCTAATCCGACGTCACCAAATGCCCACGCTAAATCAGATGTTTTCACAGTTCCATAGAATGCCGATGCTAGAAGAACAAGCTTCATAAGGAATATTCCAATTTTTTCTGCTGTTCCAGATACTAAGTAGGAGACATTTGTCTCTGCTACATAGTAATAAGCCATTAATGTTGTAAAGGCAAATAAGAATAGCGCTATTGCAACAAAGCTTGAACCAAAATTGTTTAATGATGGGAACGCTTCATTCACTGCCGCTTGTGTAAATCCTGTATACGTTATTTCAGTATCCATTTTCGCCTCGATTAATGGACCATCCTGACTACCATCATGGACGTTATAGGTACCCATGAATAAAATCATTAAAGCTGTTGCTGTACATACTAAAAGTGTATCAATATAAACAGATGCCGCTTGCACTAAACCTTGCATTGCTGGGTGTGAAACTTCAGCAGCAGCAGCCGGGTGAGCTCCTGTACCTTGACCTGCCTCGTTTGAATAAATCGCACGTTTTACACCCCAGAAAATTGCACTACCAATCATTCCACCAAATACAGCATCTGAATTAAATGCGCTTCGGAAAATTAATGAAAATATGCCAGGTACTTCAGAAATATTCATTACAATAATAATTCCAGCTACAATTAAATAACCTAAAGCCATAAAAGGTACTAAAATTTGGGCAACATTCGCTATACGTTTAACCCCACCGAAAATAATGACTCCTAATAAAATAATCGTTACAAGTCCAGTAATCCAAGGTTCAATTCCAAATGCATTATCCACCGCACCAGCAATCGCATTAGCTTGTACTCCCGGCATTAGAACCGCTACTGAAAGAATAGCAGAAATTGCGAAAATAACCCCTAAAATACGAATACCTGTCGCTTTTTCAATGTAGAAAGCTGGACCACCACGATACTGTCCGTTTTTCTTTTCTTTATAAATTTGAGCTAGTGTTGATTCCATATAGGCTGTCGATGCGCCAATGAATGCAGTCACCCACATCCAGAATACTGCACCAGGACCACCAAAAGCGATAGCCGACGCCGTACCAATGATATTCCCCGTACCTACACGACCTGATAATGCAATCGACATTGCTTGGAAGGAGGATACACCAGCATCCGATTTTTCACCTGTGAACATTAACACAAACATGTCCTTAATTAATCGAATCTGGGCAAACTTTGTCAAAATAGAGAAAAATAGTCCTACAATTAAAATACCGTAAATCATTACTGGACCCCAAAGAATATTATTAGCCCAGCCTACAAAATCATTAATAAACCCCATTTAGTCACCCCTTTGGTAAACATTGTATTGTTTATGTATTTAGTATATTACAAATTTTCGAAATATTCGATATGTTTTTTACGTTTATAAAAAAAACCTAACAAAATAGTTTGTTAGGTTTTCCATTATTCTATTATATATCCTAAATCTCGTAACACATTATTTATAAAATCCACAGTAAATTGGAATATTTCCTCACGCTCAACCTCAAAATAAAGACTGTGGAAACAATCATTCCATTCTTTATAATGGTATTCTGATAAGCTTTGCTGCGCTAACCATCTTTTTGATGCCGAGCTATCTGCCACTTTATCTTTTTCACCATTCATTAGTAGCAATGGTATATTCGGAAGCTTAAATTCTGGATCACGCAAGTCCCTCGTTAAATTTTTCCAATCACTATACCATTTTACCGTAACGACATTGTTTAAAGGTAAGTGCTCCTTTAACTCAAGTAAAACATCTGTATTTCTCGTAAAATGATACAATGTCAGCTCGTGATTTAACTTAACATTTGATGTAAAGGCACTAAAGCTTGATAAAGCATTTGGTATCTTCCCTGGTGTTAGTTTTAAATTGATCCACGGGGATGTGATGACTAATCCAGCACATTCAATTTTATATTTTTGTAATGCTCTTAAGGCAATTGCGCCACCTAGACCATTACCAATCACAAATAAAGGTAAATTATATTCAAGTGCTATGTTTAATAATCGTTTTGTATAGGTTAAATAACCTTTAAAATCTTCATTATGATATCTTAAATATTGACCCTGTTTTCCATGCCCAGGCAAATCGCCCATAACGACATGAAAGCCAGCGCTTCGAAACCTTTCGATTAACCATGCGTACCAGTGATGATTCTCGTATGCACTATGAAGTATTGCTACCACAGCTTTCGGTTGCCCTTCAGCCTCCCATTTCCACATGGCCTAACCTCCTTAATACTAAACTTATCTTATTATAATGTATCTTTTAGAAAATGAAATGATATTTGAAAATTGCTAATCATTTGTTACGATAGTGGTAGACTTGTTTAATAAAAGAAAAGAGGCGTTACGAAATGATTTATCCATACAAAGATAAACACCCAATTATTGATCCTTCAGCTTTCATTGCAGATTACGCAACGATTACAGGTGATGTAAAAATTGGTGCGCAAACTTCTATTTGGTTTAATACGGTCATACGTGGAGATGTCAACAAAACCATTATTGGTGAGCGCGTTAGCATTCAAGACTTATCTTGCTTGCATCAAAGTCCAGCCTTCCCATTAATTATAGAAGATGAGGTGACAGTTGGGCATCAAGTAACATTACATAGCTGCACCATTCGTAAACGCGCATTAATCGGTATGGGTTCCATAATTTTAGATGGCGCTGTAATTGGTGAAGGGGCATTTATCGGTGCCGGTAGTCTTGTTCCACCAGGTAAGGTAATTCCACCGAATATGTTAGCAATGGGCCGTCCCGCTAAAGTCGTGCGCGAAGTAACAGCGGAGGACCGGGCAGATATGGATCGCATCATTCGCGAATATGTAGAAAAAGGGCAGTATTATAAATCGCTGCAAAAGTAATTAAGCGTATAAAGAAAAAATCCTAGGTGATGTTCATTAATTTCATGAACATCACCTAGGAATAGTTTTCGCCTTGTTCAATTTCCAAATTTTATTTTTTGTAATTTCCCTCTACAATATGACATGCAACCCAATGATTTGGTTTTGCTTCAAACCAATTTGGCTTTTGTTCACATTTATCAATCGCTACATGGCATCTCGTTCTAAATGGACAACCAACAGGTGGGTTAATAGGATTTGGTATATCACCTTCAAGAATGATTCGTTTACGACTCCGCTCTACTACTGGAATTGCAGAAAGTAATGCTTGTGTATACGGATGTAAAGGCGTTTCATATAATTCAGTTGAACCTGCTAACTCTACAAGATTACCTAAATATGTAATAACATTACTTCGGACAATGATTTAAAAAATTTTGATAAGCAAAACCTTTTACATCTTCCTCTGGATACAGCTTTAACATTTCATTGATTAAATTTTGTTGTTGAGCTGCTGTTTCAAGCCCACATACTTTTTCACTAATCCCATCAAAATCTGAACCTAGCCCAACCAGCTCCTTTCCACCTAATGAACAAATATGTTCTACATGATGTAATAAGTCTTTTATATTCACCACACCATTCTGTTTAATAAACGGGGGGTTATATACAATATGGATCGGGGCATTTTTTCGTATCATTGCTTGAATTTGAGCATCTGACAAATTACGTCGGTGATCACATAATGCTTTTGCATTTGAGTGCGTCGCTATAACATGATTTGCATGTTCAATTACATCCCAAAAACTTCTTTCACTTAAGTGAGAAACATCTGTAAAAATTTTATGTGCATTATTCAATTGAATGATCTCTCGCCCAAAACTTGTCACTCCTCGCGCTAAATCTTCTCCTACACCATCTGCCGCTTCGTTTGAAAAATTCCATGTTAATCCAATATTTAGAACGCCGAAATCTTTAAATAAATGCCATTTTTTTATATCGCCTTCAAAGAAATCTACCCCCTCTATCGTTATAAATGCTCCAATTTCATTTTCTTTTAGTTGCTCAATTTGAGACCATTTTTTTATATGGATAACATTATTTTCAGGACGAATGACGTATTCATTAAAATAATAGATTTGACGAAGGGCGCTTTTAATCTTTTCTTGCTTTGGTATGTTTGGAGAAATAAAAATAGCAAACGCCTGAACCTTTACATGACCAATACGTAAATTTTCTAAATTCGCATCTAATTCAACAGAATCCAGAAAATTCAGTTTTTTCGATTCAAACCTCGATAATACATCACAATGCAGATCAATAATAGGGTAGTTCAAACCTCATCACACTTCTTCCTTCACTGTCTTTGAAAGCTTAAAATTCACTTTTAATTTGCCGACAATTTCATTTCGGGCATTCAATACATTTGGAAGTGCATATTCAATTAGTTCGCTATATTCGTCGGTTGTAATTAAATCTAATTGTTTCAATACTTCCATTGCCACAGGATAGCTTGCACGTGAATTACCATCATCTATTTTTATTGCAATACCAAATTTTTTATCAATATGTCCTATACAATACACTCCTTCTGCACCGGCTTTTGCAATAAGCTTGCCACCACATATTCGCACTAAATCAGAACAAAAACGATTCGTTCCTCCAATCATTTCTGGTTCATTAATAATTGAATGAACCATCGTTTGAATAGCTTTTGTACGCTGTGGATCGTATTTCAAATTTGCCACTAAATTCGCATAACCAAGTGCAATATTATACATTGGTAAACAATGTACAGGGACACCACACCCATCAACCCCGAGTTGAATTTTTTCGATGGGATATTCGCATATGTCACTAATTGCATGTAAAATTCGTTGTTGGACCGGGTGATTCAACTCATAGTAATTTGCTATTTCTTCATTCAAAGCTTTTGCCGTTAATAGCATTCCCGTATGCTTCCCAGAACAATTATTATGTATTGGACTAAATTCCCTGTGTTCAATTAGCATATTTTCGTATGTTTTAATATGTCTTGGTGGGTGTACCCCACATTTCAACGCATTAATTTGTAAATCTGCCTTTTCTAAATTTTTCATAACTGTTTCAGTATGAAAATCTTCTCCACTATGAGAAGCACAAAATAACGAAATATCTTTAGATGCAAGATCATATTTTTCCATAATACCTGCTTCAATTGCGGGGATTATTTGAAAAAGTTTCATGGATGAACGGGCAAATATTTCTCTTTGACTTTCCCCAATTTGACTTATTATATTACCAAAATTATCAACAACTACAATAGATCCATAATGCTTTGACTCAATTATATTGCCTCTATAAACATGAACTAAATCTGTCGACATAACTCAATCCTCCATTCTATTTTACTCAACATTATAATTGTAATATTCAGATAAATCTACATTTTTCTAATTTTATACATTTCCTTCTTAAATTCTTCCTTTATATATGTTCATTTTTCATGGGGGATTAAACATTCTTTAAAAAGGCTTTCCCAAAGGGAAGTTTGAGCTTAAAATGTGTAAAACGCAAAATGCCGAAACGTTGATTTAACAACATTTCGGCATTTTCAAATTCAAGTAATTTTGTTGTAAAAGGGACTTATTAGATAGACCCTTAATCTCAAAGATTCTATCTTAATTATAGTCCTGCTCTTGCTTGTAATTCAGCTGCTTTATCTGTCTTTTCCCAAGAAACATCAAGATCTGTACGACCGAAGTGACCGTATGCCGCTGTTTGTTTGTAAATAGGTCGACGTAAATCAAGCATTTTAATAATGCCTGCTGGACGTAGGTCAAATAATTCACGTACCCACTCCACAATTTGGCTTTCTTCCACTTTCCCTGTGCCGAATGTATCGACAGCAATCGAAACTGGTTGTGCAACACCAATTGCATACGCAAGCTGAACTTCTGCACGATCAGCAAGTCCTGCTGCAACGATATTTTTTGCAACGTAACGTGCTGCATACGCTGCTGAACGGTCAACTTTTGTAGCATCCTTACCAGAGAATGCTCCACCACCGTGACGTGCATACCCACCATACGTATCTACAATAATTTTACGGCCTGTTAAACCTGCATCCCCTTTAGGTCCACCAATAACAAATCGACCTGTTGGATTAATGAAGTATTTTGTTGCATCATCTAATAATTCAGCTGGTACTACTGGTTGAATAACATGTGCCTTCATATCTGCTTGAATTTGCTCTAAAGTCGCTTCTTCATCATGCTGTGTTGAAATAACAATTGTATCTACACGTACTGGTTCGTTATTTTCATCATACTCGATTGTTACTTGCGTTTTACCATCTGGACGTAAATATGCAAGTTCGCCTGATTTTCGAACTTCTGCTAAACGACGTGCTAATTTATGTGCTAATGAAATTGGTAATGGCATAAGCTCTGGTGTTTCGTTACATGCATAACCAAACATTAAGCCTTGGTCACCCGCGCCAATCGCTTCTAATTCTTCATCTGTCATAGAGCCTTCACGTGCTTCTAGGGCTTGGTCAACACCTTGAGCTATGTCTGGAGATTGCTCACCAACAGCTACAAGAACCGCCAAGTTTTCAGCATCAAAGCCGTATTTACCGCGCGTATAGCCGATACCTGCTACTGTATCACGGATAATTCCCTTCATATCTACATACGTAGATGTTGTAATTTCACCAGAAACTAATACTAAGCCTGTTGTTACCGTAGTTTCACAAGCTACACGTGCATTCGGATCTGCTGCTAAAATAGCATCTAAAATAGCATCTGAAATTTGGTCACAAATTTTATCCGGATGCCCTTCTGTTACACTTTCTGATGTAAACAGTCGACGATTTTTCATTTCATTTCCTCCTAGGTCACTTTGCAAGTGTTTTGCTAATTTGATACGGTACTCGTTACCCATGTCCGTTTATAATTCAAATACGCCTCGGCGTATTTGCGTCCAGATTTTTTTCGAGCTCGCTCGTTGGGAGGATGTTAGCCTAAGTTCGTCGCGTCCATGCGACAACGGCTAACTGACCTGCATCACGCAGGCCTCCCTTAAAAATCTGTGACATCCACCGGGGCAATAACTTGATTCAGCCGGGGTTTGAAACCTACTGAATAAAATTGCAGATTTGGCATTCTTCCCACACTTATGGAAGTAGGGACTTCTGCTGAAACAAGTTAATTATAAACGCCAAGCTTTACTGCTTTAACACGAGGGTTTTGAAAGGTTGTTTGTTTATTTATGATTAAAATTCGATTTAATTTGTAAAATCATATTTGGCATGTTTACGATTCATTGCTACGGTTAAAACTCCGTTATCAAACGGTACAATTCCAATCCATATGAATCCGTAATGATCACCAAAATAAAAAAACCCTCCACTCACAAATTGCGTGTAACACGCGTGAGGAAAGGGGGATGTGTTTCGTTACCTTTCACTCTTATCGTTCAAGGGAAATTCCCCTTGCATCAGGTTGGCACCAACGCGTTACGTCATTACACGTATTGCAGGTTGCCGGGTTTCATAGGGCCTGACCCTCCACCAGCTCGGGATAAGAGTATCCGTTCAATTAAACATCTTACGTAAATATTATTTTAATGTCAACCAATTTTGTCCTGTTTCTAAACATTTACTATATTAGCAAAAAAAAAATTTCCTAATTAGTATAAATAATTGAAAGCAATGTGTTATACTATTTTTGAATTAACAAACAACTCCCCTCCACAAGGGAATACTTTGAAAAAAGGATGGTATTTAATCGATGAATTCGGTAGAAATTGCTAACGAGCTGAAAGAACTTTTAAACGGGGAAAATATTAATAATCAATTATCAGTACCACAATTAGTTGAAAAAGCTACATCACGTGGAGAAGCAACGTTAACTGTTGATGGTGCATTACGCGCTGAAACAGGTAAATATACTGGACGTTCTCCTAAAGATAAATATACAGTTGAAGAAGACAGCTCTAAAGATAAAATCGACTGGGGTAAAGTGAATCGTCCAATTTCATCTGAAGTGTTCGACAATCTTTATGTTAAAGTTGTTAATTACTTAAAAGAGCGCGATGAATTATTCGTATTTAACGGTTTTGCAGGTGCCGATAAAGCCTCTCAATTATCGATTAAAGTAATTAATGAATATGCTTGGCATAACCTTTTCTGCCATCAATTATTCATCCGCCCAACTGCAGAAGAACTTGCTTCTCACGTTGCTGATTTTACAATCGTATCTGCGCCAAACTTCAAAGCAGACCCTGCTGTTGATGGTACAGATTCAGAAACATTTATTATTACATCAATTGAGAAGAAAATCATTTTAATCGGTGGTACAGAGTACGCTGGCGAAATGAAAAAATCTATCTTTGGTATTATGAACTACTTACTACCTGAACAAGGTATTTTCCCAATGCACTGCTCTGCAAACGTTGGTGAAGAAGGCGACGTAGCTTTATTCTTCGGTTTATCAGGTACTGGTAAAACAACTTTATCTGCAGATGCTGACCGTAAATTAATCGGTGATGATGAGCATGGCTGGTCAGATAATGGTGTGTTCAATATTGAAGGTGGATGTTATGCAAAAACAATCAATCTTTCAGCTGAAAAAGAGCCTGAAATTTACAATGCGATTAAATTCGGTTCGGTTTTAGAAAACGTAGCGGTGGATCCAGAAACACGCGTATGTGACTACGACAACGGTTCATTAACTGAAAATACTCGTGTAGCATACCCAATTGATTATATTGACAATATCGTATTACCATCTGTTGCAGGTCACCCAAAAACAATCGTATTCTTAACTGCGGATGCATTCGGTGTGTTACCTCCAGTTTCTAAATTAACTAAAGAGCAAGCGATGTATCACTTCTTAAGTGGTTTCACTTCAAAATTAGCAGGTACAGAGCGTGGCGTTACTGAGCCAGAACCAGTATTCTCTACATGCTTCGGTTCTCCATTCTTACCACTACCTGCAACAGTTTATGCTGAGCAATTAGGTAAGAAAATTGATGAGCACGGTTCACAAGTATTTTTAGTTAACACTGGTTGGACTGGTGGCGAATATGGCGTAGGTAGCCGTATGAAGCTTTCTTATACACGTGCAATGGTACGTGCAGCAATCGAAGGCAAATTAAACGATGTTGAAACGATTCAAGACGCTGTATTTGGATTAAATATTCCAACAACTGTTGAAGGCGTTCCAACAGAAGTATTAAATCCTCGTGATGCATGGACAGATAAAGCGGCATATGATAAAAAAGCAGCTGATCTTGCTGGGTTATTCAAAAACAATTTCACTAAATTTGCAAATGTTGATGAATCAATCCAAACTAAAGGTGGCCCATTAGCTTAATTGCAAATCCACTAATTAACGACATAACGTTAAACTTTTAACTTAATTATATTTCATATCATAGAAAAGAAGGCTAATTCGTAAGTGTTTTTACTTACATATTAGCCTTCTTTTCATTTAACGCTTTTATCATTGATGAGATTTCATCCATTCACATAATTGTTTAACTGTTTCTCTGTTTAACTTTGGTGGATAATGGTGCTTTAAGCCAAATGAAAACCACGTTTCCACAGATTTTCCGTCACCCTTTAAATTTCTCTCTAATTGGTACGCATGCGCAATATCAACATGTGCATCTTCCGTACCATGAATAATCAAAACAGGGGCTTGAATTTGCTCGATTGCATAGAGGGGTGTCCTTTCCTCATACTGTTTAGGTACTTTATTTGGAGTCCCGCCAATAATGCGTTTTAACGCTCTCCGCATGTCCACTCTTTCCCAATAGGTAGCCGTCGCATCTGACACACCCGCCCACGTGACAACAGACTGGATATCATTTCGTATAATCGCTGTCCATAATACCATCAGCCCACCACGTGAGAATCCGTATAAGTGAACTTTATCTTTCATTATGAATTTCTTTAATACATCAACGCCAAAAACAGCATCATAGCGATCTTCACCGGCAAACTCATCTTTCCCTTCTCCTCCGCGGTTTCCACGGTAATATGGAGCAAAAACGACAAAGCCCTGTGCCGCAAATTGAGCAATGCGCGCTGGACGAACCATACCAATGGATTGTAAGCCTCCACGTAAATAAAGTAAGCCTTCATAATCTCCATGCTGCTTTGGACGTGCAAGTAATCCTTTTACACGTAGCCCTTGTGACCAATATGTAATTTCATCCAACCGGATTGCTGGATTAGGTGAGGGATAGTTTCGCACGGAAACAATTTTACCATTGCCTTTCATGATTTTTCACTTCCTGTAACATCATCTTCATCCCCGCATCGCGCATGTAAAAACTCAAATTAGGTTGCTGCCAAAGCTCAGCTTCTGAAAGCCATAACATGCCTTCCGTTTCGTAATCGCCAACAAAAGGGTCAATTTCTTTTACTTTTGCTGTAAACACCGCCTTACAAAACGGAATTTCGTCATGCACAATATAATAGGCAAACCATTTTACATCTTCAATTCGCACAGTTGCTTCTTCATAAACTTCTCGAACAGCTGCCTCTTGCAATGTTTCATCCGCTTCTTGCTTGCCACCAGGAAATTCGACACCACGGCGGTGATGAATCGTGCAAAGCCATTTCCCCTCATACTGCACAAGTACTAACACATGCTTTGGTTCCACTTCAAACGGTCCTTCATCAAATCTTAAATCAACTTGAAATCCATTTTCATCTGTAAATGTAAACATCGTTTCGCTCATCTCCTATTCTTTAGTAGTGTAGCGAACGATTGTCATACATTCAACTTAGAAAACAGCTTTCATTTGAGAATAGTGGGCTCTTTGGGCATCCCCTCATTAGAAAATACTCATTTCCCTAAAAATGCATTCAACATCCAAGCGTGCTTTTCTAAGCTTTGATAGTTGGCATTTAATAAGTCCTCTGTTCGATCATCTCCCTCTTCAGCGGCCGTTTCCATCGTTCTTTTCAATGCCTTCATAATGATTCGGAAATCTTCAATTGTTATTTTTACCATCTCTTCTGTGGATTCATCCCCTGTCGCTTCCTGAATGAGCGATAAGTTTAAATGCTCTTTTAACGTTGCGACGGGCTTGCCATTTTTAGATAAAATACGTTCTGCAATTTCATCTAAATTTAACGTCACTTCATTATAAAGCTCTTCAAATTTTTCATGTAATGTGAAAAAAGATGGCCCGTTTACATACCAGTGATAATTGTGTAATTTTGTGTAAAGGACAGACCAAGTTGCTACTAACTCATTTAACTCGTAATTTAATTCTGGTTTCGTCATTTTAATCACTCCATCTTTTTATATTAATACCTAATGATTAGAAAGATACAGCACGCAAAAAATTATTGGCGTTAATGTCCTTTCTACTGTGGATTACATTATCTGCTCACCCACTAAAATATATCATTTACCCAATATAATACCTCTATCGCACATTTTTGGTTGTGACAAATTGTTGACATTATTGAGCTATATATATTATTTCCTTTCTAATAAATTTCAAACATTCGAAATTCAACGTTTAGTCAAATTTAAAGCAAATTTTTTATTGTAAAATGGAGAGAGGTCTTCAACTAAGGAGTGAGTATTTTGTCTATGTCATTGGTTATTATCATTTGTTTATTAGTTGTCATCGTTATAACTGGGCTATTTCTGTTCGCTATTAATACAGGTTATCGTGTAAAGCATACAATTGATGAAATTTCCCATGGTCCTAATATTACCGAGAGCAAAAAAGACCAAAATTAATTGATTTCCTTTATTATATTAAATGAGGTGAAATGATGAGTTTACCAATCGTACTTATTATTATCGTTACAATTATGGGGATTTTTGCATTTGCTATTTTCTTCCTAGCTAAGAAAAATAATGTCTCTTTGAAACAAACCGTCGATGCAAATCCTGTACGTGCCTACAAAAATGGAGAGCAGGAAAAGAATTGAAAAAACTATTTGTTGGGCTCATTCGAATTTATCAAAAATATTTATCACCAATGAAGCCACCCTCTTGCCGCTTTCATCCTACATGTTCAAACTATGGTATCGAGGCAATGGAAAAGCATGGTGCGATAAAAGGATTCATCATGACCGTTATTCGCGTATTAAAATGCCAGCCCCTTCACCCAGGTGGTTTTGATCCGGTTCCAGATAAATGGCCTTCGAAAAAAGGGTGAATAATACTAATTATGCAATTACCTCAACAAATTTTATTGGATAATATTTCTATCCTTCAGTTTGAGGTTTCTATCCATATCATTGAAAATGAATAAAAAAACAGCAACCCATACTATTTTTGTATGGGTTGCTGTTTTTTTATTGTGTTTTGGGCAATCCTAATGTATGATTAAAAATGTCAAAACACAAATCGTAACAATTACTATTTAGGGAGTTTAAATCTATGAGAAAAATATTCGTTTTATTTTCGATTTTCGCTTTATTATTAACAGCTTGTAGCGCAGATGATTCGGCTACTCCAAATAATCAACCGACGGAAAATCAATTATCGGTTTATACAACGGTTTACCCATTGCAATACTTCACTGAGCGAATTGGTGGAGAGTTTGTCCAAGTTTCCTCTATATACCCTGTAGGAGCAAACGAGCATACATTTGAGCCAACGCAAAAGGATATGATGGCTTTAGCTGATGCCGACTTATTTTTCTACATTGGATTAGGTCTTGAAGGGTTTGTTGAAAACGCACAAAAATCATTGTCAAAAGAAGACGTTAAATTCGTTGCCACTGCCAAAAATGTTACGGAAGAACAGCTTGATATTTCGACTGGTCACCAACATGAAGAGGGAGAAGGTGATGAGGACCACGGACATCACGAAATTGATGCACATGTGTGGCTATCTCCAATCATTTCTCAAGAATTAGCACGTTCGATTAAAAATGAATTAGTCGCAGCACTACCTGAGCAAGAAGCGGTTTTTAATAAAAATTATGAACAGTTAGTGGGCGAATTAAACGATTTAAATAGTGAATTGGAGTCGAAGGCCGCGGCAACTTCGAAAAAGACATTTTTCGTATCACACGCAGCATTTGGTTATTTAGCTGGTCATTATGGTTTAACACAAGTACCAGTTGCAGGATTAAATTCGCAAAGTGAGCCTTCCCAGAAGGAATTAACGGCAATTGTTGATTTGGCAAAACAAGAAAACATTCATTATATTTTCTTCGAGCAAAATGTCTCGTCTAATTTAACAAAAATCATTCAAAAAGAATTGGGTGCAGAAACGTTAATATTACACAATTTAAGTGTCCTTACGAAAGAGGATGTCGCCAATAATGAAAATTACTTTACGCTCATGCGAAAAAATATGGACGCATTAACTAAAGCACTGTCGCATTAATCGACCATAAGGAAAAGACATTTTGACTTCGGTCAAAATGTCTTTTTGCATTGTATTTGGCTACTTTAAAATCTTTGTACTTCTCACTTTTTGCAGCGGGATATTCTTCTTTTTCCCAAAAGTGTGTTTTGGAAATTTGCTTGTCCGTTAACATAAAGTATTTATAGCGAACCTCATCATTTTTGTTTCCAATAGGGTCATTCCATGTTGGATCCACATGATACCAATTACCGTCTACATTGACTAAAATCCACGCATGACGTTCATTATCGGAATAGCCTTTGACGTATTTAGCATCTATGTTTAATTCTTCTAGCATTTTATACATGAGCAATGCATAAGCCTGACAAACGCCCTTTTGCTCCGTTAAAAATGTATAGGTCGTATATTGACTATTTTTTGTTTTACTTGAATAGCTACCGTTCAAAACAATATAATCATGGACGGCTTTCACCTTTTCAAACTCCGTCGCACCTTTTTTAATAATTTTCGGTAAAATTTTATCCACTTCAGCATTAACATACATTTCTTTTGCCTGATCCGTCAAATAAGTCAGCTCAAAGGAAATCGTCCCTTTATTCCCGACGGACTTCATTGTCACTTGCCATTTGGAAGTGTTTTCGTAAATATATTGATTCTCTTTTCTAATATCATCCATCGTTTTTTTTATTAATGTCTTTAATTTTGAAAAATCCCCATCATAAGAAAGTGTAAAGTTTTTATTATAATTTCCCATTTGATTCAAAATATCTTCTTTTAATGTTTTCTCAGTAGAAACTTGCTCTGCGTACGCTACATTTGTCCAATTAAATCCAAACGTGGTCAGTAATGTACTAAAGAGTAATAAAGTTATTAATAATAAACGTACTATATTTTTCATAATGGGGGACCTCCAAATGTTTTATATTAGTCGTTTTTACGATTCACTTCTATAATTGAAATCATTGGTTTTTTAATAGTTTTATACTATACCTTGGTTTTATTTAATAAACTATTTTATTTCATTAATTTTCAATCGTCGAGAAGTTGACTTAAATTTCTTCTAACCAATTTACTCGAACCATTCCGTGGTAATTCATTTACAAAATAAATACTTTTCGGTATTTTATAGTTCGCAAGACTTAATTTACAAAAGTCGATTATTTCCTGCTCCGTTACTTCATTTTTCTTTACAACAAAAGCGATTGGTACTTGCCCCCATTTTTCATGACGAATACCACAAACCCCCGCTTCTTTTATCGAAGGATGTGCTAAAAGGCCATTTTCAATTTCAGCTGGATAAATATTTTCACCGCCTGAAATGATTAAATCCGCGCGTCGATCCACCACATACAAATAACCTTCATCATCTAAATAGCCCAAATCTCCCGTATGCAACCAACCATCTACGGTAGTTGGGGTATCTTTATATTTTCCGATATAACGCGGGGTAACATGAGGGCCTCGAACGACGATTTCACCAATTTTTTCACCCTGTTGTTTAGCAATTTGAATTTGATTAAAAAACAGAGGTTTCCCAGCTGAACCGAGGTGCCTCAATGCATCTTCATTCGCTAATGTTGCCGTTTGAGAGGCAGTTTCCGTCATCCCATATGTTTGCGCAACAGGCATTTCTAATTTACTCGCACGTTTTAAATAATCCACTGGCACTGGTCCGCCCCCCGCAAGCATCGTCGTAAATTGGGGGTTCGCTTTTTTATTTTGCTGCTCCATCTCTGTTAATATCGTTTCTAACGTCACAGCAACGACCGACATTTTCGTAACGGTACCTTGGATAATTTCTTCTGCACATTGCTTGCCATCAAATTTTTCATATAAACGTATTTTCATTCCATATAATAATGACCTCACTACAATTGAAAAACCACTTATATGAAAAATCGGTACGGAACAAAGCCATGTATCTTGCTCTTTTATGCCTAAATTTAATGCGGAACTAATTGCACTCGCACTATGATTTCCAACAGTTTGGCAAACTCCTTTTGGAAAACCTGTCGTTCCAGACGTATACATAATGGTCATTGCAAACTGCTCGTCCCATTCCTGTGCGATTTCAAAAGGTTGCTCTTGTTTTTTCGCAAGCTGTGAAAAGCGAATAATCCGCGCATCTGGTTTGAGCTTTAAAAGGTCATCATCATGGACTAAAATCGCATCTACATCGGCATCTTCAATTTGATACACCAACTCTTGCTTAGAAAGGCGACTATTTAACATGACCATTTCACATTGCGCTTGCATGCAGCTATAAATTACTTGGATAAGCTGTGGGGTAGATGGTGCTAAAATCGCAACCCTTTTTCCGTTTATTAATCCGTAAGCATTTAATTGATACGCCATTTTTACTGATTGCTCATACAGTTCTTGAAATGTCCATTGTTGCTGGTGAAAACTTAAGGCAATTCGGTTCGGTGTTAAATATGCGCGTTGTTTGATCCAATTTGGCTGCATTGTTTTCCTCAACTTTCCTATTTGAACAGCATCACTCTATTTATATTCATTTGTGTAGATGCCCATTCATTATATTAATTTTTTACATAACCTTTACGTTCTATTCCACAAGAAAAGAGCACACAAATTGTATGCTCTTTTTGTGATGAATGCTTATCCATCAAGGGAAACGCGGGAATTGACCGAAGTCTGGTTGACGCTTTTCCTTGAATGCGTCACGACCTTCTTTTGCTTCATCCGTTGTATAGTATAATAATGTCGCGTCACCAGCTAATTGCTGGATACCTGCTAAACCATCTGTATCTGCGTTCATTGCAGCTTTTAAGAAGCGTAGTGCCGTTGGTGACATTTGAAGCATTTCTTCACACCATTTTACAGTTTCATCTTCTAATTGCTCATATGGTACAACTGTATTGACTAAGCCCATATCTAGTGCTTCCTGTGCATCATATTGACGGCATAAGTACCAAATTTCACGTGCTTTTTTATGACCAACGATACGAGCTAAATAGCCTGAACCGTAACCAGCGTCGAATGAACCTACTTTTGGACCTGTTTGTCCGAAACGAGCATTTTCAGCAGCAATTGTTAAATCACATACAACATGTAATACGTGACCACCGCCGATTGCATAACCTGCAACCATCGCAACTACTGGCTTTGGAATTTTACGGATTAACGTTTGTAAATCTAAAACATTTAAACGAGGAATGTTATCTTCGCCTACATAGCCTCCGTTACCGCGAACTTTTTGGTCGCCGCCTGAGCAGAATGCATGTTCGCCTTCACCTGTTAAAATAATTGTACCTACGCGCTCATCATCGCGAGCACGCGTAAATGCATCGATCATTTCCGCTGTTGTTTTTGGGCGGAAAGCGTTGCGTACTTCTGGACGGTTAATCGTTATTTTTGCGATGCCGTTATAAAACTCATACTTAATGTCTTCATACGTATGTAATGAAGTCCATAAACGTTGCTTAGTCATCGTAATTTCCCCTTACTCATTTAAATTTGTGAAATCGTTTCCTTTACTATTGTAGCAAACTTTGTCGGATTTTCCACATGAATTGCATGTCCAACTGCTGGGACAATAATATGATTTACTTTTGGAAGATGCTGTTGCATTTGTTCATTTAACGTTATAAATTTCTTATCCAATTCACCAGTAATTAACGTAACAGGCATTGTAATCTGTTGCAATTGATTCCAAAGTGCTGGCATAACACCTGTACCCATCCCGCGTAAACTATTCGCTAAGCCTATTTCTCGTTGCATCATTCGTTCATTTCGTATTTCTGCTTGAATGATTTGTGGTAAATTCTTTTGTGAGGCAAAAAGGGGGATATTCTCCCACTTCTCAATAAATGATTGCAAACCATTCTGAGCAATTTTATCCGCTAATGCATCATCCGCATTTTTTCGAGCCAGACGTTCTGCCTGTCCTTCAAGTCCAGGTGATGCACTTTCTAGAATAAGCTGAGTGACTCGCTTAGGGAAACGCGCAGTATAACTTAATGCAACACGTCCCCCCATCGAATAACCGACAAGTGTGAATGCCTGAATAGCTAGCTGCTCAAATAGGTCCTCTAGCAATTGAATTTGCACTTCCATTGAATAGGCATCCATTGTTTGTGGCGCTGTACTTTGACCATGTCCGATTAAATCAATTGCAATGATTTTCACTGAAGCAGGTAGTTCCTTTACAACATGTTGCCATGTTTTCGTACTACCTGTAAAACCATGTAAAAGTACCAGCGTTTTTTTTGCTAGTTCATTATAAATTTCCACATGAACCGATTGCTCATTTACAGTGACTCGAGCCATTCATTTAGCACCTCTTGAATGCGGCTCCATAATGCACGATGTTCCTTGACATTATCTGCCCGATTCGTAAATCCTTCAATAATTTTCACAGCACTTTGTTTTGGTTCCTGTAGTGCTGTGACAAGTTCTTCGACGTTCGATGCCTTCTTATAATCAAATTCGTACATGTCCGCAACTTGTTCGAATGTAAGTGCTGTTGGCGTACCGAATAACTGCTCATAATGCGCTTCCACCGATGCTTGTGGTAAGTAGGAGAAGATGCCTCCACCGTCATTATTCATTACAATAACCGTCAAATCACATGATTGATAACGCGTGGCAATAAAAGCATTCAGATCATGTAAAAATGCTAAATCCCCGATTAATAGATACGTTTGACGCTGTGGTCGCCCCTTGCTAAATCCAAGCGCTGTTGACATCACACCGTCAATACCATTTGTCCCCCGATTCGCAAACACTTGTAAATCTTTTTGAGAAGTTGTCAAAAACGTATCCAAATCACGAATTGGCATACTACTACTCACGAATAAATCAGCTTCATTCGGTAAGTTTTCGAGCATCGCCTGCACCATTGCCCCTTCATCCGTCGCATTATTTGCATATTTTTCAATGACATCTAAT
This sequence comes from Solibacillus sp. R5-41, assembly GCF_002736105.1. NCBI lineage: Bacteria > Bacillati > Bacillota > Bacilli > Caryophanales > Caryophanaceae > Solibacillus > Solibacillus sp. R5-41. The sequence goes on from NZ_CP024123.1 coordinate 3,361,915, forward strand.
GCGAGCAAATCAGCCATTTTCCAAAATTGTGCAAACGGAACCTCTGTTAATCGATTATCAATCGTCATGTCAGCTAACCATTGTCCAACAAGCCCGTGAATAAAATGGGTAGAAACATGTGTTGAGTCACGGTATATTGGATCTTCGTCAATAATGACATAGCTTTGTGGCATTGCCTGTTCAATAAATTTCATTAAAAACTTCGATACAGGCTGTGCACCAAAGCGAATGACCGTTTGTGGTGTGACATTGCGTTTAAATCGCTCGTTTTTCAATAATGCATCATATGTAGAAATCGCGTAAAGCTGGCAGTCTTCAGGTACTTCTGTTCGTAAATTTGATAAGCTTTCAATCAAGACAGGCCATTGTACTTTGCGAACGAAATCCCATAAGTAAGACGTATCTGTCCCAAGTGGCAATTCCCCAACAATAATCATCCCTGTACGCGTTTGATTAATAACTTGTGATAATTCTGAAATCGCTATTTTTGAAGGAGCTAACTCACTAATAAAGCTGCGAGTAAATATTGATTTAGGTAAATTTTCTTGAAAATCAATTAATAATGGTTCACGGAACGGGATATTGAGATGAACCGGTCCATAAGGGGCAGTCATCGCAATATTAACCGCGCGCACTGTATGTCGCTCAATAAATGGCAATGTTTGAGGTGCATCATCTGGAATTGGAAATTCTACCGACCATTTTACATTTTCACCATATATACGCACTTGATTAATCGTTTGCGGTGCGCCAACCTCACGTAATTCATGCGGACGATCCGCCGTTAAAATGATCAGTGGAATACGAGCATATTTTGCCTCTATAATCGCTGGGTAGTAATTTGCTGCGGCCGTGCCAGAAGTACATAAAAGTACTACTGGCTCCGCTGTTGATTTTGCTAATCCTAGCGCATAAAAGGATGCCGCACGTTCATCAACTTGTCGATGCAATTGTAACGCTTCTGTTGATGCAAATGCATAAGCAAGTGGTGTTGAGCGTGATCCAGGACTAACAACCACATTTTTAACACCTGCTTGTACAAGCGTTGCGACAATTTTATAAACATAATTTGTTAATATTTCACGTTCATTCATGTAATTGTCCCCCTAAAGCTCGTAACATTGGACGGAACTTCACGAGCGTTTCGTCATACTCTGAAGCGGCTTCAGAATCCTCTACAATGCCGCCCCCTGCATATAAATAAGCCTTGTCCTTCACTAACGTAGCCGAACGAATTGCAACGGCAAACTCTCCGTTTCCATCGGCGTCCAACCAGCCAATTGGAGCTGCATAAAGCCCGCGATTCATTGGCTCATATTTTCGAATCATTTCGAGCGCTTGAATTCTCGGAACACCACCTAGAGCAGGGGTTGGGTGCAAATGCTTTACTAATTGTAAAATTGTCGCATCCTCATGTAACTTACCTTCCACTGGCGTATATAAATGCTGAATATCTCTTATTTTTAATAATTTTGGACCGTTTGGCACTTTTACCTCTGAGCAATTTTTTTCGAATGTTTCTGTAATCATTTCCACTACATAATGATGCTCACCACGGTTTTTCGTATCATTTAATAAGCTTTGTCCAAGCGCATCATCTTCTTCTACTGTTTGGCCGCGCTTAATTGAACCTGCAATACAAGAAGAATAAGCTTTACCGTTTTCTACTTTAACTAATCGTTCAGGAGATGCCCCGTAAAATAGCATATCCTGATGCTCCAATCCAAATAAATAGCTCTCAGGCTGTTCATTTACAACACGCGATAAAATTTGAGGAGATGATATGGCTTGATCAAATTGCAACGCTAATGAACGTGCAATAACAACCTTTTGTGCCTCTTTCGCTTTAATCAAATCCGTTACTTGATCAATTGATTGTAAATACGCTTCTTTATGAGGTTCCTCATAGCTAATCATTAAAGGCTTCGAATACGTTTTAACTTCATTCATCTGTACTGCATGAATGAATTCATCACGCTCTTTTCGTAAATTTCCCAAAATCGATTCACTATTTTTGTCGTCTGTAATTAAATGAATCGTTACATACACTTTGTCATTACGAATGACTAGTTGATGCGTGGCCACTGTAAAATAGCTTTGAGGAAAACTTGTCCATTCCCCGGATACTTCATTTTTTGGATCGAACGTAAAGCCACCAAATAAAATTGGCTGTAATTCATGTTCTACTTGAACAATTTGGTTCGTCAATTTTTTCCATTCACACTCTACTTGATCGAAACGATTATCTCCATCGTTATTTTCGATTACATAAGCATGTCCTAAGCCAACTAATGTAAACGTTTTTTCACGATTTTGCCAATAAAATCGACGTTTCCCGTAAAGCGATTCACCCGCCGTAAAAAAAGCCAACGCGGATAAATGGCTCACCTCTATTGTTTCCATATAAAAACTTCGCTTCGAATTTAAGCCTACTTCTATCTCAGTGGCATTGTACCACTTGTGTTGCATGAAAATTCCCTCCGTCACGTTGCATATTCACTAAGTTTGTTAGTTCATTATTTTCATCAATTTATTCACTTATTTACGTTCGCCCTGTAAATAATGTCCTTCTTATCATACCATTTTTCAATCAAAGGTTGTATGTATAAGCTATTGCCCTATTCATTTTGTTTTCTTTCGTTTAAAATAGTGTAGATATTGTTTATTTAAGGAGCGTAATACTTTATGACAAAAGTCATTGAAGCGGATACAAACTTTAAAGTATGGTGGCATTTAACACGTCCTCATACATTAACAGCTTCTTTTGTACCCGTATTTTTAGGAACAGCCATTGCTTTAGCTGTAGAAAATCAAGTAATTAATTATTTACTCTTTTTTGCGATGCTTATAGCAAGTATGTTAATACAATCAGCAACGAATATGTTTAACGAATATTATGATTTTAAACTCGGGCTTGATAACGAAGATTCTGTTGGAATTGGTGGAACAATCGTCCGTCACGGGGTTGCCCCTAAAACGATCATGATGATTGCACTAAGCTTTTACGGCATCGCCATTCTATTAGGTATTTATATTTGTGCAGTTTCCTCTTGGTGGCTTGTCTCAGTCGGTTTAGTCTGTATGCTGATCGGTTTTTTATATACAGGCGGGCCATATCCAATTGCCTACTCACCATTTGGAGAACTTGTATCAGGTGCTGTTATGGGAATGGGCATTGTGTTAATCGCATTTTTCATCCAAACAAAAACGGTTACAATCGATGCGGTACTCATTTCCGTACCAAGTATGATTTTAGTTGGTGCGATTATGCTCTCTAATAATATTCGAGATATTGTTGGAGATACCGAGGGCGGTCGTAAAACAATGGCGATTTTAGTCGGTCGTCATCACGCGATTACTATTTTAGCTTTATTCTTTATCGTTTCGTATTTGTGGATTATTGGTTTAGTCATTTTCAATGGGTTAACGTCATGGTCTTTACTTGTACTATTAAGTATTAAAAAACCAATCGATGCGGTTCAATTATTCCGTGCGAAAGAGCTGCCACTAGAAGTAATGCCTGCAATGAAATATACCGCACAAACGAATACTTTTTTCGGCTTCCTACTTGGCATCGGCATTATTATTTCTTACCTCCTGTAATGGACATAGTAATATTACAATTTGATGTCCTACACTTTTTACATTAAAAAATCCAACCATTTGTGCAAATTTTGCACGAATGGCTGGATTTTTTTATAGCGAACATTGTTATACATCATCGGAATGTTCGACACATGTGAGAGCTGTTGGAACCACTTCTAATCGTTCATATGGAATTTCCTTATGACACTCGATACATTGACCATAAGTCCCTTCCTTTATTGCTTTTAAAGCGAGTTGTATTTTTTCAATTTCTTCTTCTTTAAAATCGTCCATCGCAATTTCTGTCGTTACCGTTGTTAAATCTGTTGCAGCATCTGCCGGGTGCGTTTCTACCGATGACAGCTCCGAATTTTCCGCAGTTGGTACCTCATGAATATGCGATTGTAAATTCATTAATTCATCCGTTAACTGTTTTTTTAATTGATTTAGTTTATTTGCATCCATTTTTAGTCCCCCTAATCCCTATATTTATTTCCTATATTTTTGATTTTAAACATAGCTAGGGAATTAGAAATTTAACTTGTTTCATCATTCGTTACCTACTTCTATAAGTAGGTGATGAATTCCAAAAATGCATTTTTTTAAGTGAGGGTTCAAACCCCGGCGGATGTCACAGATTTTTAGGAGAGTTTTTCGAGCGAGCTCGAAAAAAATCTGAACACGAGTTAGCTTAGGCGTAATTGATGCGTAAGCATAATTACTTCACATATTCCATAATCGCATCATGTAAAAATTGCGTTGCGCCCTTACCAACACGCTCGTCATAATATGCAGTAAAGCGCTCGTCATGTAAATACATTTGCGCTAAGCCTGCATGAGCTTGCGGTGTATATTTTGCCCAATAAAAGCTTAGCCAACGTTTATGCAATTCCGCTGCCTCCATCGCCACTTCAGCGCTTGCATCCCCACTCACCATTGCTTCCTTTAAGCGCTCAAATAACATTTGCTCCAGTTGATTGACAGACTTGTATTGGTCCTCTGTCATATTTTTTAGCTTTCCATAGCTTGCCAAAATTTGCTCTTCCCCGTATTTTTCTCGGACTTCTTCACCATATTGCTTGTCATTGTCTTCAATCATCTTATTTTTAAACGCCTCAAACTTTTGTTCGTTTGTCATCATTTTTTCCCCTTCCATTACTTGAATCGTATTTTTTATTGTTTTAATAAGCCCATCTAAATAACTTCGTTTTCGTTCTAGCAATTCATGTTGATTCCTAAGTGCCTCATTCACATTGAATTCCGGGGCATCTAAAAATTTTTTAATTTCTTCTAATTTAAAATCAAGCTCTCGATAAAATAAAATTTGTTGCAGTCGGTCAATATCGGCATCACTATAATGCCGATAACCATTTTCCCCGATTTCAGAAGGAATCAATAACCCAATTTCATCATAGTACCGGAGCGCCCGTTTACTCACCCCAGACAGTTTTGCTAATTCATTAATAAGCATTCCATCACCTCTATGTTTTACTATAAAGGATAACGTAACGGTAAGGTCAATGGTAAAGGAAATTTTTTTTGTAGGAATTGGACAATTATTCCCTGATCACTAATATTGAATCTTTCTACTGAAATAAAAAATTGGATGATAAAAAGCGCTGCATACGTTTTATACGTATGCAGCGCTTTTCTACATTTTATGATGACCCGTACGGGATTCGAACCCGTGTTACCGCCGTGAAAGGGCGGTGTCTTAACCGCTTGACCAACGGGCCTACATTCTATGGCGGAGAAGGAGGGATTCGAACCCTCGCACCGCTTACGCGATCTACACCCTTAGCAGGGGCGCCCCTTGAGCCACTTGGGTACTTCCCCATAGAATAAAAATGGCTCCGAAGGTAGGACTCGAACCTACGACCAACCGGTTAACAGCCGGTTGCTCTACCACTGAGCTACTTCGGAATAATTATGATGTTTTAATGGTGGGCCTAAATGGACTCGAACCATCGACCTCACGCTTATCAGGCGTGCGCTCTAACCAGCTGAGCTATAGGCCCTTAAAATGGAGCGGGTGATGAGAATCGAACTCACGACATCAGCTTGGAAGGCTGAGGTTTTACCATTAAACTACACCCGCATTATGGTGGGTCAGGACGGAATCGAACCGCCGACACTTAGAGCTTCAATCTAATGCTCTACCAACTGAGCTACTGACCCATAATACTCTTCCATAAATATAAATGGCGGTCCCGACCGGGATCGAACCGGCGATCTCCTGCGTGACAGGCAGGCATGTTAACCGCTACACCACGGGACCATTTGGTTGCGGGGACAGGACTTGAACCTGTGACCTTCGGGTTATGAGCCCGACGAGCTACCACTGCTCCACCCCGCGACAATATTACTTTATTCTATTCTTTATCCTATTGAACACCATTACTTTTAAAAAATGGAGGAGGTAGAGGGATTCGAACCCCCGCGCGGTGTTACCCGCCTGTCGGTTTTCAAGACCGATCCCTTCAGCCGAACTTGGGTATACCTCCATGAATCATTCAATTTACTGGTGGACCTTACAGGACTCGAACCTGTGACCGGACGGTTATGAGCCGTCTGCTCTAACCAACTGAGCTAAAGGTCCTTTAAGATGGCGGCGGAGGGAGTCGAACCCACGACCTTTCGGGTATGAACCGAATGCTCTAGCCAGCTGAGCTACACCGCCAGGATCTTTATATGGTTAAAATTGTTTGGTGGAGCCTAGCGGGATCGAACCGCTGACCTCCTGCGTGCAAGGCAGGCGCTCTCCCAGCTGAGCTAAGGCCCCATGAAATGGTCGGAATGACAGGATTCGAACCTACGACCCCTTGGTCCCAAACCAAGTGCTCTACCAAGCTGAGCTACATTCCGAAAAATATCATTAAAATTTATATGGCGCGCCCGGCAGGAGTCGAACCCACAACCTTCTGATCCGTAGTCAGACGCTCTATCCAATTGAGCTACGGGCGCATATTTATTTAAAAGAAAATGGTGCCGAGGGCCGGAATCGAACCGGCACGGTGATCACTCACCGCAGGATTTTAAGTCCTGTGCGTCTGCCAGTTCCGCCACCCCGGCATATTTGGAGCGGAAGACGAGGTTCGAACTCGCGACCCCCACCTTGGCAAGGTGGTGTTCTACCACTGAACTACTTCCGCATATGCTTAAGAATTTTTTATTCTGACAATGTATTTAATTTAATGGTGCGGGTGAAGGGAGTCGAACCCCCACGCCTTGCGGCGCTAGATCCTAAGTCTAGTGCGTCTGCCAGTTCCGCCACACCCGCAGCAGACATATATAAAACTGGTGAGCCATGAAGGACTCGAACCTTCGACCCTCTGATTAAAAGTCAGATGCTCTACCGACTGAGCTAATGGCTCTCTAAATGGTGCCGGCGAAAGGAGTCGAACCCTCGACCTACTGATTACAAGTCAGTTGCTCTACCAACTGAGCTACACCGGCATTTAGAAATGGTGGAGGATGACGGGCTCGAACCGCCGACCCTCTGCTTGTAAGGCAGATGCTCTCCCAGCTGAGCTAATCCTCCATGGGATATTAAGAACTGATTCCTTAGAACTTCAAAACCTAATTGTTAAGGACAAGATTTATAATATCAAGATTTTGAGTGAAATGCAATAGTTTTTTATAACTTTTTTTAAAAATATTATTATTTTTTTAAAAGTTGATATTTGCTAGTTAAACTTGTTAATTAGAAAAATTTAAAAGGCATAACGAAAGTTTAATACGATTACAATTATTTATCAACTACTATTTCCAAATATTTCACTTAACAATCCATTATGATTCAAAATATAAGTAATTGTTTATAAAATCGTGTTTATTTTTCGACCATAATCCCCCTATTTATACACTTAATGAAAACCAGCTTCGCCACTTATCGTTAATTTTAAGAGCTAACTGTCTTATTCCAAGAGTCTTTGTTTGATCGTTTATCTAAGGGATTTTGATATAGAATCATAATAAATTGCCTTCGTTTGGTTATCGCATTCTTTTTGTAGCATGAATAGCATTGCTGCACAAATAAATGGTCAGATCATTATTCATATTCATACATCAATTCGCTTGATATAGAAGCTCTATCAACATGATTTCGGCTAATTAAGCCCAGTAGAGAACCTCACTTACTTTCGATCTATAAAAGATATAGAAAATTAATCGAGAGTGAATTGTTGGCAATGAAATGACGACACAACAGTTAGAAAGATGATTATTGAAGTAGCCTGTTCTTCATTCAATTGATATCACCTAAGATAAAAAATGGCGTTCGTCACAATTTTCCTATCTCAATCACAATACATCGAGATTGAGATAGGAAAAATATTAGGGAAGGAATAATAGATGGTCCCAAAAGAGATGAAAAATACTGTTGTAAAAGTGGTTCAATGTTATTCAAATGATACTGATATTGATACTTAGGATTTTGAGAAAGATGAACTTGTATTTCTAAAAACATTGATTTCAAATAATGTACAGAGGTTATTAAATTAGTGAGGGAACCCACTTAATACTTGAGTCCCCTCGTACTTATTTTAAAAATCAACATTATTATTTAATATAGCTAATTAATAAAAAGCACTGCATACGTTTTATACGTATGCAGCGCTTTTTTACATTTTATGATGACCCGTACGGGATTCGAACCCGTGTTACCGCCGTGAAAGGGCGGTGTCTTAACCGCTTGACCAACGGGCCTACATTCTATGGCGGAGAAGGAGGGATTCGAACCCTCGCACCGCTTACGCGATCTACACCCTTAGCAGGGGCGCCCCTTGAGCCACTTGGGTACTTCCCCATAGAATAAAAATGGCTCCGAAGGTAGGACTCGAACCTACGACCAACCGGTTAACAGCCGGTTGCTCTACCACTGAGCTACTTCGGAATAATTATGATGTTTTAATGGTGGGCCTAAATGGACTCGAACCATCGACCTCACGCTTATCAGGCGTGCGCTCTAACCAGCTGAGCTATAGGCCCTTAAAATGGAGCGGGTGATGAGAATCGAACTCACGACATCAGCTTGGAAGGCTGAGGTTTTACCATTAAACTACACCCGCATTATGGTGGGTCAGGACGGAATCGAACCGCCGACACTTAGAGCTTCAATCTAATGCTCTACCAACTGAGCTACTGACCCATAATACTCTTCCATAAATATAAATGGCGGTCCCGACCGGGATCGAACCGGCGATCTCCTGCGTGACAGGCAGGCATGTTAACCGCTACACCACGGGACCATTTGGTTGCGGGGACAGGACTTGAACCTGTGACCTTCGGGTTATGAGCCCGACGAGCTACCACTGCTCCACCCCGCGACAATATTACTTTATTCTATTCTTTATCCTATTGAACACCATTACTTTTAAAAAATGGAGGAGGTAGAGGGATTCGAACCCCCGCGCGGTGTTACCCGCCTGTCGGTTTTCAAGACCGATCCCTTCAGCCGAACTTGGGTATACCTCCATGAATCATTCAATTTACTGGTGGACCTTACAGGACTCGAACCTGTGACCGGACGGTTATGAGCCGTCTGCTCTAACCAACTGAGCTAAAGGTCCTTTAAGATGGCGGCGGAGGGAGTCGAACCCACGACCTTTCGGGTATGAACCGAATGCTCTAGCCAGCTGAGCTACACCGCCAGGATCTTTATATGGTTAAAATTGTTTGGTGGAGCCTAGCGGGATCGAACCGCTGACCTCCTGCGTGCAAGGCAGGCGCTCTCCCAGCTGAGCTAAGGCCCCATGAAATGGTCGGAATGACAGGATTCGAACCTACGACCCCTTGGTCCCAAACCAAGTGCTCTACCAAGCTGAGCTACATTCCGAAAAATATCATTAAAATTTATATGGCGCGCCCGGCAGGAGTCGAACCCACAACCTTCTGATCCGTAGTCAGACGCTCTATCCAATTGAGCTACGGGCGCATATTTATTTAAAAGAAAATGGTGCCGAGGGCCGGAATCGAACCGGCACGGTGATCACTCACCGCAGGATTTTAAGTCCTGTGCGTCTGCCAGTTCCGCCACCCCGGCATATTTGGAGCGGAAGACGAGGTTCGAACTCGCGACCCCCACCTTGGCAAGGTGGTGTTCTACCACTGAACTACTTCCGCATATGCTTAAGAATTTTTTATTCTGACAATGTATTTAATTTAATGGTGCGGGTGAAGGGAGTCGAACCCCCACGCCTTGCGGCGCTAGATCCTAAGTCTAGTGCGTCTGCCAGTTCCGCCACACCCGCAGCAGACATATATAAAACTGGTGAGCCATGAAGGACTCGAACCTTCGACCCTCTGATTAAAAGTCAGATGCTCTACCGACTGAGCTAATGGCTCTCTAAATGGTGCCGGCGAAAGGAGTCGAACCCTCGACCTACTGATTACAAGTCAGTTGCTCTACCAACTGAGCTACACCGGCATTTAGAAATGGTGGAGGATGACGGGCTCGAACCGCCGACCCTCTGCTTGTAAGGCAGATGCTCTCCCAGCTGAGCTAATCCTCCTGGGTAATATGCCTAGCGATGTCCTACTCTCACAGGGGGAAGCCCCCAACTACCATCGGCGCTAAAGAGCTTAACTTCCGTGTTCGGTATGGGAACGGGTGTGACCTCTTTGCCATCATCACTAGACAATTTAAAAGACAAGATTTATTATATCGTATTTACTAATAAAAATCAATACTTTATTGGTAAAAAATAAATTTTATTCTTTCAAAACTGGATAAACGTTTCATTGAAAATGTGCAATAAATTGTGGTTAAGTCCTCGACCGATTAGTATTCGTCAGCTCCATATGTCGCCACACTTCCACCTCGAACCTATCTACCTGATCGTCTTTCAGGGGTCTTACTTACTTGCGTAATGGGAAATCTCATCTTGAGGGGGGCTTCATGCTTAGATGCTTTCAGCACTTATCCCGTCCACACATAGCTACCCAGCGATGCCTTTGGCAAGACAACTGGTACACCAGCGGTGTGTCCATCCCGGTCCTCTCGTACTAAGGACAGCTCCTCTCAAATTTCCTACGCCCACGACGGATAGGGACCGAACTGTCTCACGACGTTCTGAACCCAGCTCGCGTACCGCTTTAATGGGCGAACAGCCCAACCCTTGGGACCGACTACAGCCCCAGGATGCGATGAGCCGACATCGAGGTGCCAAACCTCCCCGTCGATGTGGACTCTTGGGGGAGATAAGCCTGTTATCCCCGGGGTAGCTTTTATCCGTTGAGCGATGGCCCTTCCATGCGGAACCACCGGATCACTAAGCCCGTCTTTCGACCCTGCTCGACTTGTAGGTCTCGCAGTCAAGCTCCCTTATGCCTTTACACTCTACGAATGATTTCCAACCATTCTGAGGGAACCTTTGGGCGCCTCCGTTACTCTTTAGGAGGCGACCGCCCCAGTCAAACTGTCCGCCTGACACTGTCTCCTACCCCGTTAAGGGGCATGGGTTAGAAGTTCAATACAACCAGGGTAGTATCCCACTGACGCCTCCTTCGAAGCTGGCGCTCCGAGATCTCTGGCTCCTACCTATCCTGTACAAGTTGTACCAAAATTCAATATCAGGCTACAGTAAAGCTCCACGGGGTCTTTCCGTCCTGTCGCGGGTAACCTGCATCTTCACAGGTACTATAATTTCACCGAGTCTCTCGTTGAGACAGTGCCCAGATCGTTACGCCTTTCGTGCGGGTCGGAACTTACCCGACAAGGAATTTCGCTACCTTAGGACCGTTATAGTTACGGCCGCCGTTTACTGGGGCTTCAATTCGTAGCTTCGCTTGCGCTAACCACTCCTCTTAACCTTCCAGCACCGGGCAGGCGTCAGCCCCTATACTTCACCTTACGGTTTTGCAGAGACCTGTGTTTTTGCTAAACAGTCGCCTGGGCCTATTCACTGCGGCTCTCGTGCGCTTGCACGCTCAAGAGCACCCCTTCTCCCGAAGTTACGGGGTCATTTTGCCGAGTTCCTTAACGAGAGTTCTCTCGCACACCTTAGGATTCTCTCCTCGACTACCTGTGTCGGTTTGCGGTACGGGCACCTCTCACCTCGATAGAGGCTTTTCTTGGCAGTGTGAAATCAGGAACTTCGTCCATACGGACTCGTCATCACAGCTCAACGTATTAGTGTGCGGATTTGCCTACACACACGCCTTACTGCTTGAACAGAGACAACCAACGCTCTGCTTACCCTATCCTACTGCGTCCCCCCATTTCTCAAACGGTGAGGAGGTGGTACAGGAATATCAACCTGTTGTCCATCGCCTACGCCTATCGGCCTCGGCTTAGGTCCCGACTAACCCTGAGCGGACGAGCCTTCCTCAGGAAACCTTAGTCATACGGTGGACGGGATTCTCACCCGTCTTTCGCTACTCATACCGGCATTCTCACTTCTAAGCGCTCCACCAGTCCTTCCGGTCTGACTTCAACGCCCTTAGAACGCTCTCCTACCACGCATCCATACGGATGCATCCACAGCTTCGGTGAATCGTTTAGCCCCGATAAATTTTCGGCGCAGCGTCACTCGACCAGTGAGCTATTACGCACTCTTTAAATGGTGGCTGCTTCTAAGCCAACATCCTGGTTGTCTAAGCAACGCCACATCCTTTTCCACTTAACGATTACTTTGGGACCTTAGCTGGTGGTCTGGGCTGTTTCCCTCTTGACTACGGATCTTATCACTCGCAGTCTGACTCCCGTGTATAAATATCTGGCATTCGGAGTTTGTCTGAATTCGGTAAAGCGAGATGCCCCCCTAGTCCAAACAGTGCTCTACCTCCAGTATTCTCAATCACGAGGCTAGCCCTAAAGCTATTTCGGAGAGAACCAGCTATCTCCAGGTTCGATTGGAATTTCTCCGCTACCCACACCTCATCCCCGCACTTTTCAACGTGCGTGGGTTCGGGCCTCCAGTAAGTGTTACCTCACCTTCACCCTGGACATGGGTAGATCACCTGGTTTCGGGTCTACGACCACGTACTAATTCGCCCTATTCAGACTCGCTTTCGCTGCGGCTCCGTCTCATCAACTTAACCTCGCACGTAATCGTAACTCGCCGGTTCATTCTACAAAAGGCACGCTATCACCCATTAACGGGCTCTAACTACTTGTAGGCACACGGTTTCAGGATCTATTTCACTCCCCTTCCGGGGTGCTTTTCACCTTTCCCTCACGGTACTGGTTCACTATCGGTCACTAGGTAGTATTTAGCCTTGGGAGATGGTCCTCCCAGATTCCGACGGAATTTCACGTGTTCCGCCGTACTCAGGATACATTCAAGAGGGAATGAGGTTTCACTTACAGGGCTTTTACCTTCTATGGCGGGCCTTTCCAAGCCGCTTCAACTATCTCATTCTTTTGTAACTCCGTATAGAATGTCCTACAACCCCAAAGAGCAAGCTCTTTGGTTTGGGCTCTTCCCGTTTCGCTCGCCGCTACTCAGGGAATCGAATTTTCTTTCTGTTCCTGCAGGTACTTAGATGTTTCAGTTCCCTGCGTCTGTCCTCAACACGCTATGTATTCACGTGAAGATACTATGTGATTAAACATAGTGGGTTCCCCCATTCGGAAATCTCTGGATCAAAGCTTACTTACAGCTCCCCAAAGCATATCGGTGTTAGTGCCGTCCTTCTTCGACTCCTAGTGCCAAGGCATCCACCGTGCGCCCTTATTAACTTAACCAATAAGTTACACTTACTCAGATGAGTAAGATTTTAAAAGATTGCACGATCAATTTCTTGATCATTTGTTTGTTTATTGCTTTCAATGTCGTTTTATCCAGTTTTCAAAGAACAAGTTTTGAAGTATTTCATCATAAAGATGAACCTTCAAAACTGAACAGCAAACGTTAATGTTTCATTCCATAAGGAATGATTCCGAATATATCCTTAGAAAGGAGGTGATCCAGCCGCACCTTCCGATACGGCTACCTTGTTACGACTTCACCCCAATCATCTATCCCACCTTCGGCGGCTGGCTCCATAAAGGTTACCCCACCGACTTCGGGTGTTACAAACTCTCGTGGTGTGACGGGCGGTGTGTACAAGGCCCGGGAACGTATTCACCGCGGCATGCTGATCCGCGATTACTAGCGATTCCGGCTTCATGTAGGCGAGTTGCAGCCTACAATCCGAACTGAGAACGGTTTTATCGGATTAGCTCCCCCTCGCGGGTTGGCAACCGTTTGTACCGTCCATTGTAGCACGTGTGTAGCCCAGGTCATAAGGGGCATGATGATTTGACGTCATCCCCACCTTCCTCCGGTTTGTCACCGGCAGTCTCCTTAGAGTGCCCAACTAAATGATGGCAACTAAGAATAAGGGTTGCGCTCGTTGCGGGACTTAACCCAACATCTCACGACACGAGCTGACGACAACCATGCACCACCTGTCACCGTTGTCCCCGAAGGGAAAACTGTATCTCTACAGTGGTCAATGGGATGTCAAGACCTGGTAAGGTTCTTCGCGTTGCTTCGAATTAAACCACATGCTCCACCGCTTGTGCGGGCCCCCGTCAATTCCTTTGAGTTTCAGTCTTGCGACCGTACTCCCCAGGCGGAGTGCTTAATGCGTTAGCTGCAGCACTGAGGGGCGGAAACCCCCCAACACTTAGCACTCATCGTTTACGGCGTGGACTACCAGGGTATCTAATCCTGTTTGCTCCCCACGCTTTCGCGCCTCAGTGTCAGTTACAGACCAGATAGTCGCCTTCGCCACTGGTGTTCCTCCAAATCTCTACGCATTTCACCGCTACACTTGGAATTCCACTATCCTCTTCTGCACTCAAGTTTCCCAGTTTCCAATGACCCTCCACGGTTGAGCCGTGGGCTTTCACATCAGACTTAAGAAACCACCTGCGCGCGCTTTACGCCCAATAATTCCGGACAACGCTTGCCACCTACGTATTACCGCGGCTGCTGGCACGTAGTTAGCCGTGGCTTTCTAACAAGGTACCGTCAAGGTAGCGCCAGTTACTACGCTACTTGTTCTTCCCTTGCAACAGAGTTTTACGAACCGAAATCCTTCTTCACTCACGCGGCGTTGCTCCATCAGACTTTCGTCCATTGTGGAAGATTCCCTACTGCTGCCTCCCGTAGGAGTCTGGGCCGTGTCTCAGTCCCAGTGTGGCCGATCACCCTCTCAGGTCGGCTACGCATCGTTGCCTTGGTGAGCCGTTACCTCACCAACTAGCTAATGCGCCGCGGGCCCATCCTGTAGTGATAGCCGAAACCATCTTTTAACTTTCGAACATGAGCTCAAAAGTGTTATTCGGTATTAGCCCCGGTTTCCCGGAGTTATCCCAATCTACAGGGTAGGTTACCCACGTGTTACTCACCCGTCCGCCGCTAACTTTCAAAGGATGCAAGCATCCAATGAAAGTCCGCTCGACTTGCATGTATTAGGCACGCCGCCAGCGTTCGTCCTGAGCCAGGATCAAACTCTCCATAAAAGTTAGTTTGAAAGCTCATTTGCTTTGCTAGCGTATCAACATAAAGTTGATATCTATGTTTTGTTTAAGTTCATCACTTAAACGTTTAAATCATTAACGTTTGCTTGTTCAGTTTTCAAGGTTCATGTTGTTATGTTAGAAAAACAACTTCTTTATATTATCACCCTTACATTATCATGTCAATAACTTTTTTCAAAGCTTTTCGATACTGTTTTAGGGACTTAATTAATATAAAGCATAATCCATTTGGAGTCAATCATTATTTCGAAATAATTTTCCGAAGTGAATGTTCCTCTTAGGGACAAGTAATAATATATCCTAAGAGGAACATTAAATCAAGCTTTTTTTGAAAAGATTTTTTTAACATCAACTATAAATAGCATTATTCCAAAAAGCACAATGATTCCACCTAGTATTTGAGTGCCCGTTAAGTACTCATCAAATATAAAAATCGCTAATATTGCCGCTCCAATTGGTTCAAATAAAATAGCAATAGAAATAACATTTGTACTCACCCACTTTAAAGACCAATTAAATAAATTATGACCAAGCAAATTAGGGATAATCGCTAATAGTAAAAACCAAAACCAGTCTATTGCCGGATAAGGACCAAATGACTCGCCCTTTATCAATACATAAAAGAACAATGTAATCGTACTAATAGAATAAACAACCATTGTATATGTAATTAATGATAACCTTTGACGAACATCTTGACCAAATAACAAATACCCCGTGACAAGCGCACAAGCTATGAGCGCTAAAATGTCACCATATAGTGCATTGCCACTGATTTGAAAATCTCCCCAGCCAATTAATACACTCCCCGCAATTGCAATGGCACCCGCGGCAATTGTTTTAAGAGTGATTTTTTCTTTAAAAAATAGATAAGTCCCGACAAATGCGAATAATGGTTGCATCGTAACTAATACAGTGGAACTCGCAACCGAAGTATAGTTAAGCGATTCAAACCATAAAATAAAGTGGAACGCCAAAAAGATTCCTGCAATTGAAGAAAAAATCCAATCCCGTTTTGATAAGTGCTTAAGTTCATGCCGATACTTCATTAAAAATAATGGAAGCATAATTAAAATTGATAATAACATCCGGTAAAATGCAATGACGCCCGATTCCGCATTTGTTAGTTTTACAAATATGGCCGACAGCGCAACGGAAATTACACCAATAAATATCGGAATATATGGATTAATAGGCGGTTTGTTCATTATTATACCTTCACTCCTTCTTTTAATTCTTAATTTAAATGAATTCAATTTAGTATTTCTTCTTAATTACTATAAATGATTTAAAAGTTTATTCATTGGAGTTCACTAGAAAAAACATTGAATATGACCGATTATATTTCGATAAAAAAAATAAAATCACATCACTACATTTTACTTGCTCACAATAAATAAGACTAGAAAAAAATTATTGTCCGTCCCGTTCAATGGTTCGATTTTTCTTGCTTACTCCAAATTGCATTTTTGCACCTAGATTACAAAGGAGTTGAACTGATTGGAGTGGCTTGTGGTAGATGATTTTTCATTAGAAATTTTTTTCAGACTTTTAGTCGCAGCAACTTTAAGCTTAATTATAGGCATTGAAAGAGAACTAAAAAAGAAACCCGTTGGATTAAAAACAAGTTTAGTTATTGCGACATTTAGCTGTTTGTTAACAATTATCTCCATAGAAACTGCTTACACCACCCCCGCGAGAGATGACATTAATATAACAATGGATCCTTTACGACTAGCCGCTCAAATCGTTAGTGGTATTGGATTTTTAGGTGCAGGCGTTATTTTAAGAAAGGAAAATAATAGTATAACCGGTTTAACAACTGCCGCTATGATTTGGGGAGCTGCTGCCATTGGAATTGCTGTTGGTGCAGGTTTTTACATTCAAGCTTTCATGACCGTATTAATTGTTGTTTTAGGAATAGAGGTTTTAGCACCTTTATTGTTTAAAATCGGACCAAAACGGTTACGAATGAGGGAAGTCTCCCTAACCATCTTGGCAGAGCATGCTGTAAATATAAAAAATTTATTAGATTACATGCGACAAAATGATATGCACATTGAAAATCTTTGCATCCGTGATGTGGCGGATTCCGAAACCTCTTTACACGAAGTCGATGTACGCTTTTCAACAGTAAGGACTAATAATACTTTAGAGTTGTATAATCGATTACATGAACTTAGTTACGTAAAAAAAATTAAAATCGAATATTTAGATTAGCGGAGGAGTATACGAATGAAAGATCTAGTCAGTTTATTAAAGGGCGGAAATAAGCCATCCTTACTCGCAGCACTCGTCAATGCATTTTTAGGTACCCTTAAAGGTGTAGCCTTCTTTTTAACAGGAAATGTAGCCATGTTTGCCGAAATGATGCATTCATTTGGTGATGCAGCGAACCAATTTTTTGTTTTTATCGGTTCAGCCTTATCCAAAAAAGCACCTTCTCCTCGTTTCCCTAACGGCTATGGGCGCGTAGTGAATCTTGTGTGCCTTGGCGCGGTATTGATTGTTGCAATTTTATCTTATGAAACAATTAAAGAAGGCTTGCACCACTTTTTGCATCCCGCTACCGAATCGAGTGGTATGTATATTGCACTTAGCGTGTTAGCAATAGGGGCGTTTTTAGAGTTAATTGTTTTAAATAAAGCAGCGAAAGAAGTGCTCCATGAAGTTGGGGTGGAAGGTAAAGGTCTTGCAATTTTTCAATCTGTCCGCTATTTAAAACGTGCTAAACCTGCTACAAAATTAGTATGGATGGAAGATTTAGTTGCAACGGGTGGTAATGTTCTCGCAATTTTAGCGATTGTCATTGCTCATTTTACTGGATTTTATCGATTGGAAGGCTTAGTATCCATTATCATTGGATTAATGATGTTTTATGTTGTAGGTCGTGTATTCCTTGATAATGCACGTGGAGCGATTGGGGAAACGGATGAGGAAATGTTAGTTCACATTGGTAATCTGGTTATGCAAGATCCCAATGTGGCGGATATTGCTCGTCTCGAAGTGATTAAAGAGGGAGAATTTTTACATGTGGAACTCGTTGCAGAAACAGATTCAAAGTTATCATTAGCTTACTTAGATGATGTCAGAGACCACTTAACAGAATTATTATTAAATCAAAAAGGGGTTACAAAGGTGACAATGGCGTTCGATGAAGATGATGGTGAGCGCGCATGGACACA
The DNA here is from genome assembly GCF_002736105.1 of Solibacillus sp. R5-41. Classification (NCBI taxonomy): domain Bacteria; kingdom Bacillati; phylum Bacillota; class Bacilli; order Caryophanales; family Caryophanaceae; genus Solibacillus; species Solibacillus sp. R5-41. The sequence goes on from NZ_CP024123.1 coordinate 3,380,158, forward strand.
TACAGCAACGATACCCGAGGGAAATAAAGGGAGAATTTAAGCCATCACTTTTTTCAATAAAAAATGAGACTAGACATTCCTAAAAGGAGTTCTAGTCTCTTTTCTTATTTTATAAAGACATCTCTAAAATCTTTCGTACATCTTCAGATTGCAGTTTATTAAAGTTACCGAATGGACCATTGACCATACAATGGTGGACCATATCATCAAAATGCGTTTCATCAATTTCGTAATCTGCTAATTTTTTCGGCGCTCCGATGGAAGTCCAAAATGCTGAAAGAGCTTCAATTCCCTCTATAGCAATTTGTTCATTGGATTTATCAGCTACTTCAATTCCGAAAACCTTCTCTGCTAGTCTTGCAAATTTTGCAGTGTTTACATGAACATTATGGCGCATCCAATTCGGGAAAAGAATTGCTAATCCACCTGCATGCGCAATATCATAATATGCAGAAACTGCGTGCTCGATATTATGTGTCGCCCAATCTCCGCGAGCTCCTAATGATAAATAGCCATTCAAACCTAATGTCGCCGCAAGCATCAATGTCTCTCTATACCCGTAATTTGTTGGATCTTCCAAAACTTTCGGGGTTACGTCAATAATTGTACGTAAAACCCCCTCGCTCATCTCATCCATTAGTGGCGTACTTGTTGCATTATTAAAATATTGCTCGAAAATATGTGTCATCGTATCAACAATGCCATTGATTGTTTGGTTCGTCGGTACTGTATACGTATAAGTAGGATCTAAAATCGAAAACTTAGGAAAAACAGCGGGACTTCCCCAGCTAAATTTTTCTTTCGTTGCTAAATTCGTAATGACGGAGCCTGAGTTCATTTCAGATGCTGTTGCTGCTAACGTAAGTACCGTAGCTAATGGCAATGCATCTTTCGGGAATACTTTCTTTGTTACAATATCCCACGCATCTTCCTCTATTTTAGCACCCGCTACGATTAATTTTGCACAATCAATTACAGAACCGCCACCTACCGCTAAAACAAGATCGATTTTTTGTTCTTTACAAATTTCAATTCCTTTACGCGCTGTTTCCACTCGAGGGTTTGGTTCCACTCCAGATAACTCGAAAATCTCCATTGAAAGCTCATTTAAGAGAGCCACGATGTTATCGTAAACACCATTTGATTTAATACTGCCCCCACCGTATACAAGCAAAATATTTTTACCGTATTGTGGTAACTCTTTTCGTAAGTTTTCGATACTCCCCTTACCAAAATGGATTTTTACCGGATTGTAAAATGAAAAAGCATTCATCCTTAGCCCTCCTCTAATTAAAAAACTACTTTTATATGTTCATTTTCTCACCATTCACATTAAATAGCTAATATTATTCCCCCTATTAGAAAGGCGCTTTTCAATTAAAAATAAAAACCTCACTCAGAAAATAACTAAGTGAGGTTTAATAATTAGGAGGATTTACACCCAACCACGGAAACGAGATGCTTCCGCTGTGCGACGTACGCCAACCATGTATGCTGCTAATCGCATGTTGATGTTACGATTTTGTGCTGTTGTATATACATTATCAAATGCTGTTACCATTTTTTTGTATAATTTTTCACGAACTTCTTCTTCTGTCCAGTAGTAACCTTGGTTGTTTTGTACCCATTCGAAATAAGATACTGTTACCCCACCAGCTGATGCTAATACGTCTGGCACTAAAAGAATCCCGCGCTCAGTTAAAATTTTTGTTGCTTCTGCAGTAGTTGGACCGTTCGCTGCTTCTACTACGATATTCGCTTTAATCTGATGTGCGTTGTCTGCTGTAATTTGATTTTCGATTGCAGCAGGTACTAAAATATCACAATCTAATTCAAGTAATTCTTTATTTGTAATTGTATTTTCAAATAACGTTGTAACTGTCCCAAATGAATCACGACGATCTAATAAATAGTCGATATCTAAACCATTCGGATCATGTAATGCCCCCTGCGCATCTGAAATACCGATAACCTTTGCACCTAAGTCACTCATGAACTTCGCTAAGAAACTACCTGCGTTTCCAAAACCTTGGATAACGATTCGTGCTCCTTTAATTTCGATATTACGTTTTTTTGCAGCTTCTTCAATAACAATTGTTACCCCTTCTGCTGTTGCACGGTCACGACCTTGTGAACCACCTAGCACAATCGGCTTACCTGTAATGAATCCAGGAGAGTTAAACTCGTCCATACGGCTATATTCATCCATCATCCATGCCATAATTTGAGCATTTGTAAATACGTCTGGTGCAGGAATGTCTTTTGTTGGACCTACGAATTGTTTAATCGCACGCACATACCCACGACTTAAGCGTTCAAGCTCGCCCATCGACATTTCACGTGGGTCACAAACAACTCCACCTTTACCACCGCCATATGGAAGATCGACGATGCCGCATTTCAACGTCATCCACATCGAAAGCGCTTTCACTTCTTCCTCAGAAACCATTGGATGGAAACGTACTCCACCCTTTGTAGGTCCGACTGCATCATTATGCTGCCCGCGGTAACCTGTAAATACTTTTGTAGTGCCATCATCCATTTTTACAGGAATACGAACTGAAAGCATGCGAATCGGTTCTTTTAATAATTCGTACATCGCTTCATCATAGCCCAGTTTATTTAATGCTTCATGAATTACTTCTTGAGTTGATGTGAACAGGTTTAAATTTTCAGCCATTGTTATTCGCCTCTTTAAAATTTAATGTTTTTGAGTCTTTCCGCCAACATTGTAACACACTTCTTTCCGACTTTGTTAGATTATTTGTCACATTTTGAACACTTTTATTATAATGTTGCTGAATTCACTAATAATTTGCTATTTTACTTTCAAATCAATAATATTTGTCAATTAAAAAAGACATCAATGCGCTTTCCATTGATGCCTTTTCAAACAGTTATTGACCAGATTGTTCGATCCAATCTTGTAATTTATCCTTTAGTAATTTAAAACCATCTGCGTCAAATTCATCGACACGATCTTGCAATGACTTTCGGGGTTGAATTTCTTTTTTACGATGGTGAGGCATGACCTGTAACTCGCGAATGGATAGACTAATTTTTCTTTGCTCCGCGTCGACTTCTAACACCTTCACCTCGATGTCATCACCAACTGCTAAGTGCTCTCCAACGTCTTTCACAAAACCATACGTTATTTCCGATATATGAACAAGTCCCTGCGTTTGTTCATCTAGCGAAACAAAAGCACCGTATGGTTGAATCCCTGTTACTGTACCGGTTAACACGTCACCCACTTCGATTTTTTTTGCCATACTTTGCTCCTACCTTCTCTTCATATATACGTAATTTTCATGTTAAATTATAACATATGAAAACAACCGGAACAAAGAATCGCATTGAACTAGCCATAATAGTTACCGAAAGAGCAAAAAAGCTACATTAAACCTTATGATTGATATACCAAAACAAAATTTACCAAACAATTCCTGTCCTTTTATATTTTGAAAGGCTTACCTCGTACAAAATTATTCGAGATACAACCACTACTTCAGCTGGGGTTTGAATCTCTACTGATATAAGGGAATATTCAACATTCATCCCATCACTTATAAAGTTAGTACTTCTGCTGCAGCAAGTTAAATAATACACTTTGCTTCAAATTTTACCGCAATTAACTTATATGCTATTGAGACACAGTTTTCAAACGGAATCCACTGCTCAAATGAGTGTTCATATACAGTTTGAATCACTTTCGCAAGCTCCGATGGATCGTCAATCCCTTGTAAGGCTGCCACGACATCGGCAGTTTCTGTATCATAGCTTTCAGCACCAAAGTTAAAGGGGTCCCACTCTTGTAATAATAGAACCGACTTTCGATTCATTTCTATATTTTCCATTTTCGCACACCCTACTACTCTTTTTAATAGTTAGTATGATAACATAAGTTTGAAAAGATCAAAAAGAAAAGAGGTTAATTATGTCGAGATTTAATGATTATCATGAACGTAGAAATTCAAGTTCCATTAAGTGGGATAATATGAGTGAAATTTATAATATTCCAGATACTTCTTCTATTTTACCAATGTGGATAGCGGATATGGATTTTCCTGCACCACCAGTACTAGCAGATGCTATCAATGAACGACTGAAACACCCTGTCTTTGGTTACACTTTTCCGAACGACGAAGTAAAAAAGGCCTTAACAAACTGGTACGAAACGCGTCACCAATGGACAATCGATCCTTCTACAATTCTTTTTCAACAAGGAGTCGTACCTGCGATTGCCACAATTATTGAAACTTTTACAGAGGTTGGAGATAAAATCGGGATGTCTACACCTGCTTATCCACCATTTTTCAATGTTCCGATTGCACAACAGCGTGAGATCGTGACAGCTGATTTAACGGAAAAAGATGGCGCTTATGCATTTGATTTTGGTGTACTGGAAGAACTATTCCAATCTGGCATAAAATTATATATTTTATGTAATCCTCATAATCCAGCGGGTATTGTATGGAGCCGCGAAGATTTGGAAAAGTTAGTCCAATTATGTATTCAATATGATGTTTATTTATTATCTGATGAAATTCACGCGGATATTTTAATTTCAAAAAATTATACACCTGCACTTTCTGTAAAAGGCGCGGATCAAGCGAAAATACTGGCTTGTATTGCTCCAACGAAAACCTTTAACATTGCAGGTATTCATGCAGCGATGATTGTCGCACCGAACAAGGATTTATATACAGCGCTCGATTTGAACGCCCAAGCACACGGGGTCCTTTCGCTTAATATTTTTGCATGCACAGCTGTAAAAGCTGTCTATACCGAAGGAGCACAATGGCTTGACGAACTTCTTTCTTATATAAAGGAAAATATGCAATATGTTTCCGATGAATTAAATGCAATAGACGGAATAAGTGTCGTAATTCCAGAAGCTACATATTTAATGTGGATTGACTACCGTGGAACTGGTTTATCTGAGCAGGATATCATGCAACGCTTATTAACGAAAGGGCGACTTGCATTAGATCCAGGTACAAAATACGGTGAAGCAGGTAGAGGGTTCTTACGTATTAATGTTGCTTGCCCATTCGAAACATTAAAAGATGGTATTGCACGATTTAAGCACGCATTACTATAAAACAAAGCTTGTACAGATAGTTGATTTTTACTGCCCGTTCATGCGGAATAACAGCAAAAGGCAGAAACGTGGTAAAACGTTTCTGCCTTTCTCTGTTATTTTTGAATTTCACTTACCATTTTTTCTTGTGCCATACGGTCATCTCGTTCTTGTAAAGCGCGTTTTTCTAAATGTTGCGCTTTTTCGGCTTGACGAGCTGCAATACGGCGAATCCAACGATACGTAGCAAATACGATAATCATTAAAATGGCAAATTCGATAGCGGCTGGTAGATAAAGTGACTTATCTTCTGGGAAGTATAAAAACCCTCCCGAGAAGTTTATTAAAAATTGATTCACTCGCTCACACGTCCTTTATTATTAGTCGATTACAGTGATTGATTCAATTTTAACATCTTCTTTAGGTTTATCGTGCATATTGCGGTCAACGTTCGTAATTTTGTCAACAATATCCATGCCTTCGACAACTTGGCCGAATACCGTGTGCTTACCATCTAACCATGGTGTACCACCGTTTTTCTTGTATAATTCTACTTCATCTTTACCCCATCCGCGAACTTCCATCTGCTTCAGCATAGAAACTTCTACTTGAGGTGCTTGGACAATAAAGAATTGAGAACCATTTGTACCAGGACCTGCATTGGCCATTGATAATGCGCCACGAATATTTAATAATTCTGGCACACACTCATCTTCAAATGTTCCACCCCAAATTGATTCGCCGCCCATACCAGTTCCTGTTGGATCGCCACCTTGAATCATGAATTTTGGAATAACACGGTGGAAAATAATTCCGTTGTAATAGCCTGATTTAGCATGTCCTAAAAAGTTCTCAACCGTTTTTGGTGCTTGTTCTGGGAATAATTTAATTTTGATTGCACCCATCGTTGTATTCATTTCGACTAATACTTCACCAGGATTTAGTTCTTTCGTTAATTGTGGTAACATTTTTGTCTCTCCTTTAATTTGAATAATTGTTGAATGGGTATACATAAGTAAACCTATAATTCCTTTATACCATGTTCCATTTTACCATAAATCTAACAACTTCCGCTAATAACTTGATAACCACTTTCTTCGAGTCCCGAAATAAGTTATAATTGAATGTAATTATTTAAATACTCACTGGAGGAATGTGATTCTATTGCAAAATATGAAAAGTAATTTCATTATCATTTTAATCGCCAACTTTATTGTTGCAGCTTCCGCGACGATGATCATGCCCTTCCTTTCTCTCTATATTGATACTTTAGGCCATTTTTCTGCAGACTATGTCCAAACATGGGCAGGGTTAATCTTTGCTGCTACATTCATTACAGCCCTTTTAATGTCACCAATTTGGGGACGAATTGCTGATAAATATGGCTATAAACCGATTATGATTATTAACTGTTTCGGAATTGCCATCAGTATATTTTTAATGGGCTATGTTCAAAACGTTGAGCAATTCTTCATTTTACGTTTAGGAATGGGCGTGGTAACAGGCTTTATCCCTACTTCTATGGCCTTCATAAGTAAACATACACCAAAAGAAATTGCCGGTAAAACGCTCGGCACCCTTCAAATGGGAAGTGTTGGTGGGACCCTTTTTGGTCCTGTAATCGGCGGGATGATGGCGGATGCTGTTGGCTTTAAATATACATTTACCATTACTGCGATTGCCATCACCATCGCGGCAATCATTATTATTTTCGGTATTCATGAACCGACAATTATTCGAAAAAAGAAAAGCTCGATTTATTCAAGAAAAAATGTTTTATGGGCAATTTTTCATCATCGCCTGATTCTAAATATTATGCTCGTAACAACGTTAATTCAAATTGGAAACTTTAGTATTCAGCCTTTACTGTCACTTTATGTATCCGAGCTGACTCCTTCCCAAGAAGTAGCCATGCTTGCAGGCATAACTTTTAGTGCAGCTGGCTTAGGGAATATTGCATTTGCACGCTTTTGGGGGAAATTAAGCGACCATCATGGGTATGAAAAGGTTCTATCCTTCCTACTTATCGTTTCAGTCCTATTTATTATTCCACAAGCTTTTGTAACCGCCTTATGGCAGTTAATCATTTTACGTTTCTTATTTGGGATTGTGGCTGGCGGATTAATTCCTATTACTACCGCATTAATCCGACGTGAAGCTCCGATTGAAGTGCAAGGTGAAATGATGGGGTACAACCAAAGTTTCCGTTTTTTAGGGAATATTTTAGGCCCCGTATTAGGTGGGCTTGTGGCAAGTGTTGGTGGGATTCATTCGGTTTTCTATACAACAGGGATGCTATTTGCCCTATCATTTATCGTCGTGTATTGGCTCCGGAAATTGCCTTCACAGCAGATGGATGACCTATTAAAAGAACATCAGCTCGCACAAAAATAAAGCGGGCTGATTTTTTTATACAAAAAAGTATCAACTTCAGTCTATATAAATAAAAATCCCCCTTAATTCACACATCCATTTATGTTACTCTTCTTTTAGTGATGTGTTTGGAGGAAGTTAAATGAAACAATTTTTTGGCTACTTACTTATCGTTTGTAGCATACCGATACTCCTGTTAATCGGAAGTGAAGTTTGGAAAGAAATCGCAAAAGCGAAGCAACACGGACAACTAATTGAACAGTCCATCGAATTACCAGAAGTTGTTTCTTCATCACCTATAACGCTTTTTGATGCAAATGGTCAAATTTTTAGCGAAGAATATACCGAATGGTCACAGCCTATGTCATTGAAAGATATGCCAGAGGTTGTTAAACAATTATTTTTACTTAGTGAAGACGAAAATTTCTTTACTCATATCGGCTTCGATGTAAGTGCCATCGCCCGCGCCTTCGTTGCTAATACGTCTGATCAATCAATTCAACAAGGCGGTAGTACAATTACACAGCAGCTTGTTCGTATGCGTTATTTAACAGAAGAAAAAACGTACGAACGGAAGCTGATGGAATTATTTTACGCGTATGAGCTTGAGAAACTTTATTCAAAAGAGCAAATTTTTGAAATGTATTTAAATGAAATGTATTTTAGCAACCAAGTTTACGGCATTGGTGCAGCAGCTACTTATTATTTTAATAAGCCTCTTATCAAGCTTTCACTAGCTGAAATTGCTTTTATTGCTGCAATTCCAAATAACCCGTCTTTATATGACCCGATTAAAAATTTTGACAATACAAAAAGACGGCAAGAACGGTTAATCGACAAGTTAACGGAGCATCAAATTATTTCTTCTGCTGAGGCACTTACACATAAAAATGAAGTGATTGAATTAGCCGTGAAAAACAAAATTCAACTTTACCCTAGCTATAGTACATACGTATTACAGGAGCTAAAATGGTTAATTGCTGAACAATCCGGCTATGCACAAAAAATAGCCCAAACAGAAGATAAAATGGAAAAGGAATATTTGCAGCTTGAGTTAAACAAGCTGGTAGATAATGCTGTAAATAGTGGGATTAATATTTACACAGCACTTCAGCCCGAAAAACAGGCGCAGGACGAAGCCGCTATTAATTCCATCCTAAACGTACCAGACTTACAGGCAAGTGCAACTGTGATTGATAATTCAACCCAAGAAATCGTTAGTATTTACGGGGGAAAGGATTATAAAAAATTTGATTTGCATCGCGCTTTCCAATCACCGAGACAACCTGGATCCGCCTTTAAGCCTTTAAGTGTTTATGCACCTTATTTTGAAACGACAAATGCATCTAAAAATTCAATTGTCAGTGGTGGTGCTTATTGTGTTGGCAATTTCTGTCCTGAAAACTACGGGAGAAGTATTTATGGTAATGTGACAATCTCAACTGCCTTTAAGCATAGTATTAATACGAGTGCGCTCCGTTTATTTGAAGTAATTGGAGTTGATACCGCCTTCCAATATATCGATCGTTTTCAGTTCAATTCCATCGTTAAAGAAGATCGGACATATGCGGCAGCTTTAGGCGGCTTATCTTATGGTGTGACAACGCTTGAAATGGCCGATGCGTATTCAAGCTTTGTGGACGGCTATTATTCTCCTGCCCACAGCATTCGAAAAGTGACCGACTTAAATGGCAATATACTTTACAGCTGGCCAAAAGAACGACAAGAAATTTGGTCTGCCCATACCGTCAATACGATGCGCGACATTTTAACCGACGTTGTAAAAAGTGGTACAGGTAAAGGCTTGTACAGCTCATCTGGCTATATCGGGGCCAAAACCGGAACAACGAATCAATTTAAGGATTATTGGGTGACAGGCTTAACAAATGATTACACAGCAGCTGTATGGATTGGGTACGACACCCCTCGCTCTATGGAAGCTATCGAAAAATCCAAAATTCATTTCTCTATTTTTAATGCGATAACAGATTAAAAAGGGGCGATCTCCTCGTTATGATGAGATCGCTCCTTTTCCTATGTTGCAAATGGTAAGCTTGCAAGTATTCCATTGTATAATTTAATAAGCGCATACACGATTAATGTAATAAAAATAAACCATGTGATGACCTCAAAAAAGATGAGCCCAATCATGCCACTAATCGTCATAAATTGGCTCGTTTTATAAATCGTATAAATGAAATAACTAAAAACGGTCGCTATAAAGACAATAATCAAAATAAGTAATGATTGGATGCCAATAACAGATGCAAAAGATCCGAAGAAGAAAATCACATAGCCGCCACGAGCGACACTCATCGTTTCGCCTGCCTGATCTTTTGAAAAAAACAGCATGCCAAGCTCATGGATTGTTTCGCCGATTAATTTTAATGCTGAAAATAACATAAAAAATACGAGCGCAAACACAATAAGTAAAACAAAACGTAATTCTAAATCAGATAAAAATTCCCGCATACCATTGTAAACACCTATCGCATAGAATAATTCCAACGACTCCGATACAGCAAATATGCCAAATGAAAGACTAAATAAAATGATGGTGATTAGTGGTAAGTAACCATATAAATATGGATTTTTCATAAATGTTCGTACCTCAAAATTTATATTTCTCTTATTATTTATTTAATTTAGGTATATATCCTACAAAAAATTAATCTCCACTTATATTAACATATTGTGTGTGATTTGGTTTGTTCAAATTACCAAGGATTTCTATGATATGGCTGTTTATAATATGGTGGGTAATAGTTTGGTGGATAATAGTTTGGTGGATAATAGTTCGGTGGATATGGTGGATAGTAGTATGGTGGTTGTGATGGGTAGCCTCCACCTATAGACCCTCCTAGGAAGCTACCTAAAAGTCCTCCTAAAAACGGTCCGCCAAATCCGCCAAAAAATGGTCCGCCAAATCCTCCTCCGAATCCACCTCTACCAAAGCCCCCTCTACCGAAGCCTCCACGATTGAAATTACCTTGTCGATTTACCATTAATCTCCCTCCTTTTACAATAGTTTATGCGTGTTCTTACCTTTAGTTAGTCCCCTGCCTATTTCTAAACTAAAAAAGAGAATGTCACTTGTTATCATGACATTCTCTAAATGAAAGGTATTTAGTTATTCGCTCGCTTTTCTACTAATGTTGCCAATGTACGAACCATGACACCTGTTCCACCTTTTGGTCCTAGGACATGTGGTGCAGATGCATCTGATGTACCTGCGATATCTAAATGAATCCAAGGTGTATCCTCTGCAAATTCACCAACAAAGCCACCACCAAAAATCATGTGACCATCGCGACCTGGCGAGTTATTTAAATCAGCAACATCTGATTTACGAATACGCTTTTTATCATTTTCCGTTAATGGTAAACGCCATACAAATTCGCCTGTTTCATTCGCCGCTTCCATAAATTCAGCAAAAAATTCCTCGTTGTTCGTTAAAGCACCTGTTTTATCATTACCAAGCGCAACAATCACGCCACCCGTTAATGTCGCCACGTCGATTAAAACGTTTGCCCCTTGCTGTTTTGCATATGTTGTTGCATCAGCTAACACGAGACGCCCTTCAGCATCTGTATTTAATACTTCTACCGTTTTACCATTATACATCGTAATAACATCATCCGGCTTCATCGCATCACCTGAAACCATGTTATCCGTTGAGCCAATAACCGCAATGACGTTTTGTTTAGGACGTGTTGCACCAATAATTTGCATCGCGCCTAATACACCTGCCGCACCGCCCATATCGCCTTTCATACCAATCATACCTTCTCTTGGCTTTAATGAATAACCACCTGTATCATACGTTACACCTTTTCCTACAAGGCCGATTACGTTTTCCCAATTCTGAGTACCTTGGTATTTAATCGTAATTAATCGAGGTTCTTCTACAGATCCACGGTTAACCGCTAAAATACCGCCCATCCCGATTTCTTCAAGTTGCGCTTTATTTAAAACTTCAATTTCAAAATCATATTTTGTAGCTACTTCAACTGCATAATTTGCTAAATCCGTCGCAGTCAACATATTTGGTGGTAAATTAATTAATGAACGTGCCTCATTTACTGCGTCCGCATAAATTTTACCTACTTCAAAATTCGATACAACTTCTTCAATATTTGCTGTTGTTACAAATTGTACTGCATCGAAATACACATCTGTTTCATTAGAGGACGTTTTATAATTTGGTGATGTGTAATTGCCCAAATGCAAACCTTCTCCCGCTAAAAATGCGCTTTTTACTTCATCTATTTGATCCGTTACGAACGACTCTACCCATATCGCGATGTCGCTTAATTTAGATACACTCATTTCTTTTCCGATTGCCGCAAATACTTCTCGTAAATCGTCTGTTGTACTATTTTTTCGTTCACCTAAGCCAACAAAAATAATGCGCTTCAGTTGAGAATTTACACCTGTATATGGGATTTTCGTTATCTTATGCGCATCGGTACTAATTTCTCCATTTCGTAACCAAACGTCAATTTTTTCACCAAAAAATTCATTAAATAATGACCAATTTTTCATTTGTTCGTGGTGCTTTTGTATGCCGATAATTAATGTTTCAGAAGTTACTGTTTCAAATGTTTTTACGTTATTCTCGATATTCATCGTTAAATCCCCTCTCAATTAATAGATTCATTATATACAAGTTTTGTTAATTCGGGAAACGAAATAACTCATTTTATAATTTTTATGTAACCATGGTATACTATTGTTAATCAATAGAAAGTGGGTGTAATTATCGGAATATTACAAAATGTACCACTTTGGCTCGGTATTTTTGCTATTATTTTTGCGCAACTATTAAAAGTTCCCATTAACTTCATCATTACACGAAAACTTGATTGGGGCTTACTTACATCGACAGGTGGGATGCCAAGCTCGCATTCTGCTGCTGTAACAAGCGTTGCAACAGCTGTTGGCTTTGAAGTTGGCTTTGAATCCCCCACTTTTGCGGTAGCTACGATGCTCGCAGGAATTGTCATGTACGATGCAAGCCATGTTCGTTTTCAAGCTGGACAACATGCTGCGGTCCTCAATGAAATACGCCACGAGCTACAGCTATTTTTCAAAGAAATCAAACGATGGCCTGAATTGAACGAACAGGAAAAAATTGAGGATTTAAAAACATTGCTTGGTCATAAAAAAAGTGAAGTTTTCATCGGTGGCTTATCGGGCATTCTTTTAGCCGTTGTTGTATACAGCTTTGGCAATTTTTAAATTGAAAAAGACCACAACTCGCACAGAAATGGAGTTGTGATCTTTTTACAAATCAATTACGCCTCGGCGTAATTGCGTCCAGATTTTTTTCGAACCCGCTCGAAAAGCTTCCTTTCAAAATCTGGGACATCTGTCGGGGCTTTGGGCCAACACGATGTTGGTCAATCAGGCTTTGCCGCAAGATGCAATGTTCTTCGCCTGATTTCCCCTACTTTAGCCGGGGTTGAACCCACATTGAGTTAAGTGTATATTTTGCATTCATCCCCCACTTATAGTAGTGACGAACTTCTGCTGAAGCAAGTTAAAACATACGATAGCCAGCTTTACGTAATGCAATCATCACAAAACCTGCGACAACCGCACCGCCAAACCCACCCGATAAAATGACAATGTCGACTAAATGCAACGCTTGGAATCTATCCATAAGCTCTGGGAAAGCTGAGCCAGGCTTAAAGATATAATCCAGGAAACTCACCTCGTCAATGATAAATACGACAACGACTGGATAAACAATAGCCATTAACCAAGTCATACGTAATAACATATTTAGAAGGAAACCAATCCCAAAAAACATTACAAAAAAGAGAACAACCGAAATAATTACTTGTACTAAGGAAACGTCATTCATAATATGTATACCCTCCATCTTATCTCTCACAAGTTTACATGATTAAGAGCATGCTTTCAATTCTACATTGACAATAAAAAAGAGAAGCAATGAATTGTCAAAACTTCTCCATAATGTGAAAAATTTACGCAAATTATAATTGTTATTTCTTGAAAAATAAGTGATATTCACTATACCCAAAAACATCACCCGGATTAACCCCTTCAATAATTGGATGAATATGCCGTTTTACATGTTCCTGTGCCATTTCTTTGAGCATCACTGAAGCATGTTCATTTTCTATGATCAATGAAGGCGTTAGCCAACAAGCTTCAGCAATTTCACGTTCCTGTAAGTGAATAACTGGATCTCCCTCGATGGGCTGACAATAAAATATAGCCATATTATCACTAATATCATTCATAATTACACCCGAGCGAAATCCAATAAGTCCCATCACTTCGCATGCAATCCCTGTTTCTTCTTTCACTTCTCGTATTACTGCCGTTGTGACAGTTTCAGCTTGTTGTACAAAACCTGCTGGCAACGACCACGCCCCTTTTAAACCACCATATGTTTTTTTTACAAGAAGCCACTCACCGTTCGCATTTTCAACAATTGCGGCTACACCAAGCCATACTTTTCCACGATCTGTCGCCATTTCCCCACACCTTCCCCTCTTTCTACTATCATAACAAAATTCAGCTCTCTAATAAGGGTATTATTGATTTTGAAGCATGGCGAGGAGTTGAGCCTAAGTTATATCATCCTTGAGAATGAATAAACACTTAAACAATCATTTATATCTCGGCATAATTGCTTCTTAAATATACTGCTTTGTGTATCTATTATCTTATAAAAATATTGTTTTCTCTTGAAGTTGACGTTAACGTAAATGGTAAGTTAATCGTAACAGGAGGTGCGGATCGTGAAATCGATTCAGCAAATGAGCAAACATTATCGAGTAACAGCACGGACGTTGCGTTACTACGAAGAACTTGGTATTTTAACACCGAATCGCCAAGGGAATACAAGGCTTTATTCACAACGCGAAGAAGCAAAAATGAAATTAATCGTTCGAGGGAAGCAATTTGGTTTTACCCTTGATGAAATTAAGGAAATGGTGCATCTATTTAATGCGGATCGAACAGGAATAAAGCAGCTGGAGCGCACGATTCAATTTGGTGATGAAAAAATAGCACTCATTGATAAACAAATTGCTGAGCTGATGAACATTCGTACAGAACTGGAACAAATGAAACATGATTTCCAAAAAAAATTACAAGTTTTGAAGGGAGACTCTTCATGAACACATCGGAATTATTAACGAGAGCGGCACGTAAATATCCACAGCAGACGGCAATTCAAAGTATGGGACAAGCGGTTAGTTATGCAGCACTAAACTTTCAAGCGAATCAGCTCGCACAGTCTATGCAGCAACAAGGCATTGTAAAGGGTGACAAAGTAGCGATTTTTATGCCGAATGTAACGGAATTTGTTGTAAGTTATTTTGCCATTGCAAAGCTTGGAGCAATTGTTGTACCAATGAATGCGAAATTTACTGCGACGGAAATTGAGTTTGTGTTAAATCATGCAGATGCTAAAGCTATCATTGCACATGCATTGATTTTTGAATCAGCTAAAACGATTGATTTTAATGGATTGAAAGTCAAAACAGGCGATGCCTTTGAACAATGGCTTAGCTTTGAAAGTTTGTTGACAGGTACTGGTGAAGATCTGGGCACAGCACTAACAGAGGATGACGACTCCACATTACTCTACACATCAGGTACAACAGGTAATCCAAAGGGCGTCCTGTTAACACATCGTAGTGTGCTTGCTGTATCCACTATGATTGCAATTGAAATGGAAGTAAAACCAGAAAGTAAGCTGCTCTTAATGATGCCACTTAGTCATTCAGCACCGCTTAATTTATTTTTGATTACATCGATTCTGGTTGGGGCAACAGCTGTATTAACACCAACATTTACACCGGATTTATTGTTGGAAACAGTTCAAACTTACAAAACAACTCACTTTTTCGGGGCACCTGTAGCCTATTTATTAACTGCAAGCTCTCCTAAATTACAGGATTATGACTTAACTTCAATGAAGTGGTGGGTATATGGTGGTGCACCTTTATCAGAAAAGGAAATTTTATTTGTACAAGATAAATTCACAACAGATCGTCTCGTTTGTGTATATGGTTTAACTGAGGCTGGGCCAAGTGGTTCCATTTTACTTGCAGCTGACCATCCACAGCGTGCGGGTTCTATCGGGAAACGTGCACCATACGGGACAGAGTTACGCATCGTCAATGACCAATTTGAAGATGTAGCAGCAGGTGAAGTCGGTGAGATTGTTCTCCATGGTGAAGGCAATATGAAGGAATACTATAAAAACCCTGAAGCTACACAAGTAACTTTGCAGAACGGTTGGATTCGTTCTGGAGATTTAGCAAAAATAGATGAAGATGGATATGTATATATTGTGGATCGAAAAAAGGATGTCATTTTTTCAGGTGGTATCACGATATATCCGAAAGAGATTGAAGATGTACTCTTACAAATTGAACCTATTTTTGAAGTAGCTGTGATCGGAGTTCCCCACGTTGAATGGGGTGAAACTGTAAAAGTCATCTATGCAGCGAAGCAAACGGTGTCGGAAGCAGAAATTCGAGATTATTTATGCAAACATTTGGCAAGCTATAAAATTCCGCGACTGTATGAGCAAGTAGAAGTACTACCACGAAATGCTTCAGGGAAAATTTTAAAGCACACGTTAAAAGGAGATGGCCACCATGCAGGTATTAGCTGAGCAGCAGGAACGTACACAAAACTTTTACGTACACGATACGACGTTACAGCAAATTTTGCAGGATATGCTGAGTGAACCTTTTTATCAATATGCAAACAGAGAACTTACGACGTTTGGCAAACATGTTGCCACTATTATTGATGCACGAGCAAAAGTAACAGACCGTGAAGGCGAACCTCGATTACAGCGCTATAATGAATACGGTGAGGAAGTCAGCCAGGTCATTGTTAATGAAGGCTATAAAAATACGGTCAAAGAAACATATGAAACAGGAATTGTTGGCTATGTGCACAAAAAAATTCCTGAGCTCAATCAAAAAGGAAATTATGTATATAGCTTTGCACAAGGCTATTTATTATCACAAGCAGAGCCCGGCTTTTATTGCCCGGTCACATTAACAATGGCGACAGCATATTTACTAGACCATTTCGCAAATGAGGACGTTAAACAACGCTTTTTACCACATATTTTGGCAACGGGCGATGTAGAACTTTTTGAAGGTGCGACATTTCTAACTGAGCGTCAAGGAGGTTCAGATGTAGGTGCCAATGTTGTCCGTGCTGTCAAAGATGGTGAGCACTATCATTTATTTGGTGAAAAATATTTCGCCTCGAATGCAGGGATGTGTGGTGTCGCGATGGTGCTTGCCAGAATGGAAGATGCACCAAGTGGATCAAAAGGGTTAACGTTATTTGCGGTACCTTGGAAGCGTGAAGATGGTACATTGAATGGCATTACCATACGACGCTTAAAAGATAAATTAGGTGTGCGTGCCGTACCTTCTGGTGAAGTCGTATTTGATGGGGCACAGGCATTTGTTGTCGGCAATCCATCAAAGGGAATTTACTACATGTTAGAGGCACTGAATTTATCACGGATTTGCAATGCAGCCGCATCATTAGGCATTATGAAGCGCGCATTAGATGAAGCGACAAACTACGCGACTGGCCGTCATGCATTTGGACATCGCTTGTTAGATTATCCAATGGTTCAACAAACAATTGGAACGCTTAAAGCAAAGCATCACGCATCACTTGTAACATTGTTTGATTTAATTCAATTATATGACGATGTTTCTTCTGGTCGCGTCGGTCAAGAGCAGCAATTGATTGTCCGCTTATTAATTGCACTCGTGAAAAAAGAAACAGCTGAGCAGGCGATTCATTTTGCACATGAAGCAATTGAAATGCATGGTGGAAATGGCTATATTGAAGACTTTGTCACACCACGTTTACTGCGTGATGCACAAGTATTAACAGTATGGGAAGGTACAGCGAATATATTAGCGCATGAACTAATCCGAATTATTAAGCAAGAAGGCCATCAGCTACTTCTCACTTTACTAGAGCAGCGGTTAGTACCATTACAAGGAGCCGAAGTACAATTTATTAAGGTACGATTGCAAGATCTCACGACTCAAATGGATCAATTCACCAAATTACCAGCACCTGTTCAAACATTAGAGGCAAAAGGATTAATGAAAAAATTAAGCGATTTGTATGAAAGTGTTGTTGTGTTAGAGCATGCGACAAAACACGGCAAGCGCGAGCAACAGCTGGCACAAATTTATATTCAGCAAACATGGAAAACGATATCATTTGGTGAAGTACCACTGGCTGTTCAATATTCATAAGGTCATTCACCAAACAAAAAACTTGCAACAGGTAAGGGATTGCCCTTTCCGTTGCAAGTTTTTTAATGAATCAATTATGACTTAGCAAAATTGATTAAAGGAATTTAAATTTACCTTTTTTAAGTGTTAAGCCCACGCCACCTACTAGGAATAATGCACGGTCATCAACAACTTTTTTAAGAGCTGATGCTGTTTTACCAGTAAACTTACGACCCATTGCACTACCAATTGCATCATCATGACCTAAAGAGCATACCGCTCCTTTGTCATCATAAACGAATGTTTCTGTATCTTGGTCATTCATTAAGTGCTTAATGTTTTTCGCAATGTTTACAGCTTGTTGCATTGCAATTTGTGCTGTTGGTGGGTATGGACGACCCGCTTCTTCGTTTAATAAGAATGCACAGTCACCTACTACGAACACATCGTCAAATCCTGGAGCACGCATATCTTTACGTACTGCAATACGCGCACGGTTTGATTCGATACCTGATGATTCTACTAATGCGTTACCACGAACACCTGCAGCCCATACAACTGTACCAGCTTTAATAAATTCGAATTCATCTTCACCTTTTTTGATATTAACGCCTTCTGGAGTCGCTTCAACAAGTGGTGTACCGATTGAGAATTCGATGCCTTTTTTCGATAATTGTGTTTTTGCATATTCTACAAGTTGTGGATCAAAGCCTGGTAATACCATTGGCGCTGCTTCAACACAAAGTACACGTACTTTTTCTTGTGGAATATCAAATTCTTTACATAATTCAGGAACACGGTTACCTAATTCACCTAAGAATTCGATACCTGTGAAACCAGCACCACCTACGATAATTGTAAGCTTGCTGTCATCTTTTACTTCATCTAATGTCCAAGATGCGAATTGGTACTCAATATGCTCACGTACTTGGCGAGCAGTATTGATATTTGATAATGATAATGCGTATTCTTTTAAGCCTGGGATGCCGAATGTTTCTCCTTCAAACCCAAGACCAAATACTAAATAATCATAAGTGAATTCGCCAGCAGTTGTACCTACTTTTTTCGTGTTTACATCAACACTTTCAACAGTAGCTTGTACAAATTTCACACCGCTATTAATAACGCTAGAAATTGGGTAGCGCGCTTTATCTGGTGAGATTGTTCCTGCTCCTACTTCATGTAACCATGTTGTTTCGTAATGGTAATCATTTTTGTTAACTAGAATGATTTCTACTTCGTTAACATTCACCATTTTTTGTAAATTCACAACAGTTGTTAAGCCGCCGTAACCCGCGCCTAATACTAAAATTGTTGGTCTTTTCACTTAAATCAGAACCCCTTTAATTTTATTGTATATTATACTAGCGCAAGACAAAGAAAAAAAGAAGTACACGTATATACTTCCCTAACTGCTATGCGCTAGGTCGACTTAATTTCGACAAATTTTTCCTAACTATTATATTAGACCTTTTCAGCCCGAATTTCAATAGAATTCTATCGATACCTTCAAATTGAACTAATAATCTTGAACGAAATAAGAATGCATACACAACAAAAATATTTATAGCTAAAGAAAAAAATTGTCTAACATTACAATGGGGAAATTAACGAAATAAAATGGATTTATTCATATCATTATCCCTATTATCCCCAGTATTAATTTCCCACACAACTAATTGACAATATTATGTTCATATAAATAATCATACGTAATATCGATAAATAAAAATTCTGCATTGGCAAGTGCCATTGAATACGTTCTTGTAAGCTCACCTGATTCGATATCACTATAAACTGCTGATAATTCACCTTTATGGTCTTTCGTCATTTTAATAATATTTAAAAGAAAATACGGTCGCCAGCTCCAGTTTCTCCCCTTCGCCTCTTCTTGTACATGCCACTTACGATTTTCCCACATAATATTGGGCGATGTTTGGAAGCCGTTATTATCACAAATATAAATTCGAAAAGCGCAATCTTGTAAAGCATTTGCAAGTTTCTTTAACTTCATTTCATCCTTGCCAGTTGGCTGTAACTGCTCGACAATCGTCCCAATCATTTTTTCAAGCTGTTTCATTTCTTCATATTTTTGTAAAAGGTGTTTTTTCTCCGTTACGATAAATTGCTCACAATCTTTTCGGAAACGCTCCTTTAATGAATCTCGCGCAAAAAATGCTTTATGAGGCTGCTGTAAATAAGCACCTTTATAAAATCTCGCACCATTTTTCCACCCTTGCTGTAGCTGATACACCGTTTCAATATTTTCAATTAAAAGAAGCGTCCCCATCTTTACAGCTAAAGAACGGATTGTTGCAAACACATGATTTTGAGCACCCCATAAATTATAACCTAGCTGCTCGACATTTATTTTGAGTACAGCTGGTTCTAGCATTAACACATGTTCTAATTGTGTTTGTGAGCCTACATCTGCAAGCGCAATTTTTACACCATATGTTTGTATATAACGAATCGCATGTTGCAACTTCTCTATACTACCTTCATATTTATGCTCAGCCATAACAAGTGTGATATTTGGTAAATAGTCCTCAGCCAAGATTTCTTTAAGCATTGTAAAATAGCTTTCCCCAAAATCCAACATTAATAAGTTTGGATTACACGGAACATATAAATTTACATCGTCCAATAAATGCTTTACCGATTCAATTGTTTTTCGAACGAATAATAGTTCGACTTCAAATCGAATATCCTCTGGCACATCTTCTTCATATGTAAATTGTTCAATATTAATGATCGTTTCACTATCGTCTAATTGGCCAATTACTTCATATGCTACGATACGATGACCATCCGCACTATAAATTGGTTCGTATAACGTCTCTATTTGATCTAGCTTATCTAACATTTCTAAAACACCCATTCGAAACCTCCTCGATCAAAAATGTGCTCTTTATAATCATAGTTCATCTTCTGTAAGATGACAAAAGGCTAAACCTATTTTAGCAAAAAAGCTTAAGTGATTGGTTTTACAAATTTTTACGCTTACCTTATAATGGAAGAAATATCAAGTTAACCTCAGATGTTTTATCTAAAAATGGAATGAACTATTCTTACAAAGCGAAGGATATTACAACGGATTGATCTGTAAGCAGATTTCGAAATGATTTTGGATCAAATTCAAAATTTGAAAACCAATATGTGATTTCTGTTTCACGCAAAGACGTGGAACAAGCTAAATATTTTATTGACCTTGCGCTTAATACGTAAGTGGTTGGACTAAATCCACTATAAAATTTAAAGGAGCATTGCATTGGAAAATAATATAATGACTTTAAAAAACTTAATACATGGAAAATCCGATAATCATTTTGATATCAAATTTATGTTGGATAATATAGGTCATCCAGATTCATATATTCGAGACAATTTGATTTATCAAGCATTTTGTTTCGTAATACATGAAGATAAAATTGATACAAACATGACAGAACATATATTAGAAACTTGCCTTGACGAAAATCATCTATATTTTAATTTAAATCAATCCAAGAAGGATGATAGCGTATTAGTCCGCTCTTTTTCCGCGCTCGTAATTGCGCTAATTTTATATAAAGATGCATCACAACAAAAGATTTCAAAAACATTAGTTACAAACGCTCTGAACAAAAGTGTGGAGTATATGCAACAAGAATTTGATTATAGAGGTTACATAGATGGAAAAGGTTGGGCACATAGTGTTGCTCACGGCAGTGATTTACTATCGAATGTAATTGCCCACCCATTATGCTGTGAAAGTTTACATACTAAATGCTTAGACATCATACGAAAATGCCTTATAACAGACTATGCGTACATTGACGAAGAAGATGAAAGATTACTGAATGTGATTGATAAATTATTAAAAAAAGGCATGTCAGATATTGAATTGAAAAGATGGGTTGAACGCTTATTTAATTACGAGGAACAAGATTACTATAAGAACCACAGAGTAGCTTGGAATGTAAAAAAATTCTCAACGACCCTTTATTTATACTTGTTGAAAAATAAATCATACCCAGAAACAGAAAATTGGCTGAACATTAAGTATATGTAAAGATAATTTTAACAAATAAAAGAGGGAAAAAAGCAGCCAAAACACGCATGCAGTACTAACATAACAAATAGAAAGGACTTGCACATATGAAATAAATTCTTGAATGCAAATCCTTTTGTTTTTTTAGCATATTCCACAATGAAGTTCGGTATGTTCACCTTCATTCATTATTGTAAAAAAATCATTTACTCACAAACGCCTTAGAATAAGTGATTAAAGCTCATACCTTTAATTGCTCAATATCCCAATTCAAAGTCAAGATTTCCTTTAGCTTTGTCACTTCTACTTCACCAAGTGTTTGAATCAGTTGTTGTTCAATTTCACGTTTATAAAGTATATTTTTTTCATAGCATGTCTTACCAAATTCAGTCATGTTAATGGCTTTATGTTTTTTACTATGCTGGACACTACTTACCTCTACCAACTCTTTTGCTTCTAAACTTTTAATAAATTTATGAGTGGCTTGTCGAGAAAAATCAACGCCTTTTGCTACATCTGAAATAGTAAGTTGTTTTTTATAAATTCTCCCCATAATAGACCATTCTGAATTGGAAATATATACATTATTATTATTAATCCACTTTTGTTCAGCGAGTCGTCGAAGTATTTCGTAACGTTCGCTCAACAAATCAATTACATCAGGATTATGCAATTCGTACTTCAACTCATTCACCTTCATTCCATATTTTTTCGTAACTAATATACAAAAGAAAACCCCCATAGTCAACTAAGTTGACAAAAATCATTAAATTTATTACAATTAATTTAGTCAACTAAGTTGACAATATTGTTTGTGGAGGGAAATTACATGTACAATGTTGGCGATGTAGTCATTTACTCATCACACGGACTTTGTTCTATAAAAGATATTTGTGAACAAACCTTTAGCGATATTACAAAAACTTACTACGTCTTAGAACCACTAAATGATCCAAATTTAACAATTCGTACCCCTATTGACAATGAAGGTAAACAGCTAAGAGAAATTATGAAAAAAGAAGAAGCAATCAAAATTTTACATTCATTTACTTCCCCAGGTATCGAATGGGTTGAACAAAGCACTCATCGTATGAGACTTCACTTAGAAATTATCAAAACTGGTGATAGACAAAAGCAAGCCCACCTCCTAAACACACTATTACGCAAAAAGATTGATTATGTAGCGCTTGAAAAAAAGTTTCCAACTCAAGAAGAAAAGTTAATTCTTTCTTTACAGGAACTTATATTTTCTGAATTCTCCATTGTACTAAATAAATCTTCTGAAGAAATTTATGACCAAGTTTTAGCACAAATTAGCTAAAAACTACTTATTTATACAACACCTCGCAAAAAAGCCTCCTCAATTTGTTATGCTTTCGCAGCATACAAATCGACAAGGCTTGTTGTGTACAATCCTAAATATATCTTTTAGGGTTGTATTTTCACTTTTTAAGGATTGTTGATACATCAACTTCTACAGTAATTTACAATCTTAGCACGACATTCATTTACTCACAAACTTCAGGTGTGCTTTCGCGTCCTGCAGCTTTAAAGCTCGTTCCACACCCGCATGAAGCTAGTGCGTTCGGATTATCAATGGTAAAACCGCCGCCCATGAGCGATTGTTTAAAGTCAATTTTCGTATTTTGTAAAATGGCTGCATCTTCTGTGGATACAATAATTTTGATACCATGTTGCTCATCGGTAAAATCGTCCTCATTCACTACTTGATCAAATGCCATTCCATATGAAAGACCACTACAGCCGCCACCTTTCACTGCGACACGTAAAATAGCGTGTTCTTCTTCGTTGTGAGCCATCATTTCTTTGACTTGAAATGCGGCTGCTTCCGTTAAAATAATAACTTGTTTTTCACTTGTCATTTCAGTCACCTGCTTTCTATTATTTATCATATCAATTGCAGTCCATTTCTGACAACAAATGTGCTTTAAAGCTAATATCCCTATAACGAAATTTCTAACCAGAGGAAAATATACCCACACTATTCAATTACACCTAATAAATAGTTACTGCATTTATAGTATTATTGCTATAATAGATACATATTCAAAAAGCGAGGGGTATGAATCAAATGGAAATCTCACCTTTTTACGAAAAAAACATAGATTGTATGCATTGCAAAAAAAGTTTCCCTACATTTAAGGTCCGTTCAAAATTCATTAAAGTGGCGCATACAGAAACAGATTTTCAACCTTTATACGCTAATGAAAACGTAAATGCTCTTTTTTATAATGTATTTGTTTGTCAGCATTGCGGTTTTTCATTTACGGAAGATTTCTCTAAATATTTTGCACCCGGCGTAAAAGAACAGTTAGATGAACAAATCTGTGAAAAGTGGATTCCCCATAGCTTTAAAAACGAACGCAATGTATTTGATGCAATCCAAGCATATAAATTAGCTTTTCTTTGCGCCACAATTAAAAAAGAAAAATATATTATCACTTCAGGTCTCGCTTTACGGTTGGCATGGCTATATCGCTCACTAAAAAATACAGGACAGGAAATGCGCTTTTTAAAACTTGCACGCGACCATTACATGGAAAGCTTTTCAACAGAAGATTACGCCAGTACGCAAATGTCTGGTGTGCGAGTTATGTATATCATCGCAGAGCTTTCTCGTCGTTTAGAAGATTATGAAAATGCCACACGCTTTTTCTCACGCGTCATCGAAAGTCAACGCACTGGTGGCGAGGGACAACTAGTAGCAATGGCAAAGGAGCAATGGGAATTATTAAGACAGGCACGCGAGCATTCCGCGCACTAATGACATTGCCTTAATCCGGCTTACCTAATAGTGAATCATCAAAAAAATGGAGCGTAGGAAATTCATCCGTCGCTCCATTTTATGCTTTGTACTTAGAAAACTTGCTCTACTTCAATAATTCCAGGTACTTCTTCTAAAAGTGCACGTTCAATACCAGCTTTTAAAGTAATCGTTGAACTTGGGCAGCTACCGCATGCACCTAATAAACGTAACTTTACGATGCCGTCTTCTATATCTACTAATTCACAGTCACCGCCGTCACGTAATAAGAACGGACGTAATTTATCTAAAACTTCTTGTACTTGTTGGACTTGTTCTGTTTCTGTCATTTTCACTCGACTCCCTTCATTAAAATCATTATAATGTGAAGAAGTGAAAAAATCCATTATTGTATTACGAAAGGTCGGAATTTGTATGTCTAACGTAAAACCTGTTATCGAAATTTATGGTACTGAAATCATTTGTGCTAGCTGTGTAAATGCTCCATCATCAAAGGATACATACGAATGGCTACAAGCTGCAATTGCACGTAAATACCCAGATCAGTCATTTTCAATTCGCTATATTGATATAGAAGGCGCAATTGATAATGATCGCGATGCCGAGTATGCCAATCGTATTCAAGAGGATGAATTTTTCTATCCACTTGTACTCATTAATGATGAAGTTGTGGGAGAGGGCTATATTCAATTGAAGCCTGTATTTTCTAAACTTGAAAATTTAGGATTTACTCCAGCTGATTAATCGAAATGCCAATTCGCTTGTTGAATTGGCATTTTATTTAAATATATCTTGAAAGAGCAGTTAATTATCGTTTTGACGTTTGTACATCCAAAGCAAACCTGATTTCATTAATCGGGCAATACGTCCTGTTACAGTCGTATCTGCTAAATGAACGAATCCTTGTTTTTTACCTAGTGAGCCCATAAAGCCTTTTAATTTGATTTCTGCTAACTTTTCTGGTAATTGCTCACCATTCCAGCGGTGGCGTAATACTTTTACGATACGCTCCCCTTGTTCTTCTGCAAGTTGTGCTGTTGGCGGTAAATGTGAAGAAGCTGAATCTCCTACAACATATACGTTTTCGTCCCCAATAACATGATAATGTTCAGTTAAAATAGGACGGTCAAATTTATCTTTTTCAACATCTAATTCACGAACAATTTTTACAGGCTGTACACCGGCAGTCCAAACAATCACATCGGCTTCGATCACTTCATCATGATTGTATAGCTTGCCTTCTTCAACACGTGTAATATTCGATTCTGCAATGACTTCTACGTTATGTTTTACGAACCATGATTTCACATAATGACTTAATTTTTCTGGGAAATCACGTAAAATACGAGCTGAACGGTCAAATAATTTAATATTTAAATCCGAGCGACTTTCACGAAGTTCACTTGCTAATTCAATACCTGATAATCCGGCACCGATAATTGCAACAGTTGAGCCAGGAGCTAATCCACAAACTTTTTCAAACGTTGTACGTGATTTTGCAATTGTTTGAATGCTATATGTGAATTCTTCTGCACCAGGAACACCATGGTATTTATCCACACAGCCCAAACCAATCACAAGCTGATCATATTCGATTTCTTGGCCATCTTCTAAATAAACTGCCTTTTCTTCACGATCAATTCGAATAATTTCTCCATACACTCGTTTTAATCGCTCATTTTCTGGAAATGCAACACGAATTTCCTTATCCGTTGTTGTTCCAGATGCTAACGCGTAAAATTCCGTTTTTAAACTATGGTATGGTGTACGATCTACTAATGTAATTTCCACATCCGCTGGTAAGTTTGGTAACAGACGAAGTAAGATTCGCATATTGCCATAACCGCCGCCTAATAAAACAAGTTTCTGCATAGCTTTTCCCTCAAATCAAATGAATTATATGTTATGTTCACAAAGTTTCCAAAATCATTATAACCCTTTGTGATAACATTCACAATATATTCAGTGTAATCTTGTGAAACTTTTCACAAAAACATAGAAATTGACGTATAATCAAAAAAAAAGTAGCATTGCTATGAGTGAGGTGACGGTTTTGAATCCATTAGTAGAATTTTGCATTAGTAATCTCGCAAACGGTGCTCAGGAAACGTATGAAACGCTAGAAAGAGATCCGAATATCGACGTGCTTGAATATGGTTGCCTAAGCTATTGTACGAAATGTGCGCAATCCTTTTATGCAGTCGTAAATGGCGATGTTGTGGAAGCACAATCTCCCGCTGAACTAACAAAGCGCATTTATGAATATATTGAAGAAAATCCAATGTGGTAGTTTTCCCTACATGTAAAAAGGACATTCATGCTTGCAAATCTGCGCAAGCATGAATGTCCTTTTTTATGTTCGTTTTTCAAAAACTAGCTCAATTTGTTACTAACGCCAGTAAATTTTCTATACAATAAGTTGGTGATTTATCTTTTTGTTTCACAATATGTGTCGGTGTGACACCAGTGTTTACATGGAGTGTATCACAACCATAGTGGATACCACATAAAATATCTGTATCATAATTGTCGCCTATCATGAGCATGTCCTCTTTTGTAAAGCCATGCTCCTGTGCAATAATTTTCAGCATAACAGGAGAAGGTTTACCAATAAAGATTGGCTCTACCCCTGCTACATTTGACACTAATTGAACGAATGAGCCGTTCCCAGGTGCAAAGCCATATTCTGTTGGAAACTTAATATCGCCATTTGTTCCAATCAACTTCGCCCCATTCTGAACAGCAAGGCTTGCGTGTACGAGCTTGTCATACGTCATTTGTCGGTCAATTCCCATTACGAGCATTGAACACGGCTCATCCGTAATAATAAGCCCTTCTTCCTCTAATGCAGTGTGAAGACCTATCTCCCCAATTACATTAACCAATTTGTCCGGACAATTTTTTGCTACATACTTTGCTGTTGCAAGTGAACTCGAGTAAATATGCGAAATAGGCGCAGTAATTCCGATTTCATGCAAACTTTGTTGTAGTTGCTCCGGTGTTTTAGATGAATTATTCGTTAAGTAAAACGGCTCAATCTGCTGACTTTGTAAATGGTGAATGAACACCACAGCAGACTCAATGCCCTCTTTCCCTCGATATACCGTGCCATCTAAGTCAAAACAATATGCTTTGTACGATTTCATTGATGATCCTCTGGTAAGAATGCTGAAACAGGACCTAATTCATTCGTCAAATAATCATGGACTTTCCCAGAAAATTGCTTCATTGCTGGTAAGTTTTCTGTTAGAACATTAAAAACTTCCTCATTATCGACAGCGATAAATTCACGGACAATCATTTTTCGTAATCCGACTACCGCTTTAATAGGCGCATCCAATTCAGGTGTAATAACCTTTTCATCGACAAAGATATCAATAATGTCTTCATAACTCCCTGGATCACGCATAATAAAGCCATCAATGATCAGGTTCCCAACATCCATCATCGCTTCCATTAAGTTATGCCCGATGCGTTGTAAAGCAAGTTTACTAATGTCATCTGCTAGCCAGTCCTTTTTCGCCTCGAAAAGCGCTAACAGTTCGTCTAAGTGCGCTAAATTTAAAGTGATTTTGTTTCTATCTACGAAATACATAGATAAAGCCTCCATTCAGTCAATAAAAGTTGATAGTGTTTTCCCTTATATAGTACCATATTCTTTAGATATGGAAGGGGTACATAACAAAATGGAACGATTTTTCTTATATGATGATGTAGAAGATACAAAAACGCGCTTTGTTAGCTTTGCGGGTAAAACACAACGCTATGATTTAGCAATCGTACAAAGCGGTCGATTTTTTGGAAAAGTGCTTGTCCTTGATATTCAATTTGGACGCTTTGCAATTATCGGAGCCGATGACGTAGAGGAAGAGGGTTATTTAGAACAGGTCTACAATCGGAGTGAATTAGATACGGAAGATTTGCGGGAATACTTAAGGGAATTATTGAGCTAATATTAATTATACCTCGGCATAATTGCGTCCAGATTTTTTCGAGCACGCTCGAAAAATTCTTAAAAACTGTGACATCGCCGGTGACATTACTTATTTCAGCAAATATCCAATCAACTATAAAAAAGTAACTTATAATTTGAATTCACCTTTCAACTTATAGGGATAGGTGAATTTTGCTGAAAAAGGTTAAAAAGCACAGCTCAATTTTGACTGAGCTGTGTTTTTTATTTTTGTTATTTTAATGTTTACACTTCTTGATTCACAGCTAAAACTTCCTCAGTCTCCTGAAGAGTTTCTTCTACTCTCTGCTCTGGTGCACGCACTGTTTTTTTGACAATAAAATAAGAACAGCCAAAATTACAATATTCATACAAATAATCTTCTATCGTGCTAATTTTTGTATCAAACGTAGATTTTTGATTTTTATCTTCAAAAAATCCTTTTAATCTCAGCTGACCATATCCCCAGTCACCTACAATATAGTCATACTTTGATAAAATATCGGAATAGCGCGCTATAAATGCTTCTTCATTAAAGCCTTCACGAATATCTTCAATAATTTCATATACAAAACCATCCGCAATAATCACGTTGGACACCACCTATCTGCTCTTATATTACGTATTATTTTTAGATGAGTACAATCTTTCACTCATTTTTAGTGTTCAACCCAGTAATCAGACCTTCTCGTTGTTTTGTGCTGCTGCATTCACTTGTTCGTCTGCGTGATAACTACTGCGTACAAGTGGGCCAGCTTCACAATGACTAAATCCTTTTTCCATCGCAATTTTACGGAGTTTACCAAATTCAATCGGCGAATAATATTTTTTCACTGGCACATGCTTTTTCGTAGGCTGTAAGTATTGCCCAATTGTCATAATATCCACGTTGTTTGCACGAAGGTCATCCATCACTTCATAGATTTCTTCTACCGTTTCACCTAATCCAATCATTAAAGATGATTTCGTTGGAATTGTTGGCTGCATTTCTTTTGCACGTCTTAAAAATTCCAATGAACGCTCATATGTAGCTTTTGCTCTAATTCTTGGTGTTAGTCTACGAACCGTTTCGATATTATGATTTAAAATATCTGGTTTGGCGTTCATTAATAATTGGAGGTTTTCCTCGTGACCACCAAGATCAGAAGGCAGCACTTCAATGGACGTTAAAGGACTTTTACGGCGAATTGCACGTACCGTTTCAGCAAGTACCTCTGCCCCACCATCTTTTAAATCATCACGAGCAACCATGGTGATGACAATATGCTTTAAGTTCATAATGGTCACTGAATCTGCAACACGTTCCGGCTCTGCCAAATCTAGTTCATTTGGTAATCCTGTTTTGACCGCGCAAAAGCGACATGCACGTGTACATACTGAACCTAATATCATCATCGTTGCAGTACGTCTTTCTCCCCAGCATTCGTGAATATTTGGACAGCGCGCTTCTTCACAAACAGTGTGTAAATTATTCTCACGCATTAATTTCTTTAACGCTTTGTACTCATCATTCGTATTTAATTTAATTTTTAACCATTCCGGCTTGCGTAAATGCTCTTCCTTGTTGCTAGTTGGTTTACAAGATGTCATTTTTTTCTCCCTTTCACTCAACTAAAAGTAGGTATATTACTGTTGTCAATGTAACATATTCCACCTTTTGCAACAACTCACTTTGTATAAAAAGTTCTCCCTTAATCGAAAGGAATCGGAACCTCAATCGATGGCTGAGGTGTTTCTCCTTGACTATAAATATGTGGTACAGAGCCTCTAACTAAGCCAATTGCAACCGGAATTCTTTGTTGAACCGTGGCCGAGTTACTGGCAAACGGGATAATAATTTTTACATTCACTTTTATAATAATACTTACTTCTACTTTGGCATTATTAATACCGAATTCAGTAATATCAGTTTCTACATCACTATCAACACTACCTATAATATGAAAGCGAATGGGAATTTTAGGGCCTAAGTTTCCGATAATTGGAACATTAATCGCCTGACCTAATGGAACGAAAAAGACGATTCCATCACCTGCCTCCATTTTTCCAACGTCATATTCTACATTGTCTAAATTCGGCAAATGAGATAGATTCCCATTTTCCGCCTGCTCTAAATATTCTTTAACAAGCGATTGCGTTTCAGCTCGCACTTGATTAATAATTTCTGCATTAAATTTTGTCGTGATCATATCCTTTGATTCTGTTGGTAAATCGACAATAATATCATTTACATCAAGTACAGTAGTCGTTCTTGAATTGATTGCTTTATTAACAACATAAGAAGCAACTTTATGTGTTTGCACCTCTGCATATTCCAAATAGGTTGGCATTAACCGTATATTGATGACATATATACTAATACCGACCATCACTAAAAGACTGGTAAGCAATATTACAAATAAATTTCCAAAACCCCGTTTACGTCTTACAAAATACATCTTTTTTCTTCGGCGAAATTGCAAAAAAATCCTCCTTATCTTAAGCTATGATAAGGAGGTCTTTCCTATTCAGTAAAAGCGACAAAATCCGTCTCAATTTTTACAATTTCAAGTTCTGGATAATCGCTTAAACAAATTTCATATGTAGCGAGTAATAAATCCTCGTTTTTTTCAAAAATTCGCAGCCATGGACGAGTAGAATCAATCAAATTTTGCTTCGAAACAATCCCTCTGTTGCCATTATTTAACTGAATAACCGTTCCGTTTGCATAATGGACAATACTGCGTTTAAAAGCATCGAATACTCGTTCATCAAACTGTATCCCACGCCCCTCTTCAATAATCTTTAGCGCTTCTGAAGGGAGCATTTTTTTCCGATAAGAACGAGTAGAAGTCAACGCATCAAAAACATCTGCAATCGCAATAATTTTTGCAAAGGGGTGAATTTCAAAATCTATTAACCCCCTCGGATAGCCACTGCCATCCGATCTTTCATGGTGTTGGAATGCACAATGCGCAACTAATAATGAGACTGAATGCAAGTTTCTTAATAAATCAAATCCGTGTCGTGAATGTTGTTTCACTACTTCGAATTCCTCTGGTGTGAGCTTGCCAGGTTTATTTAATATTTCTGTTGGGATTAATAACTTTCCTACATCATGCAACATTGCACCAATACCAATTAATCGTAAATCGTCATACGAGTATCCCAGTTCCTTTGCCGTAGCAATCGAATACATTGTCACTTGAAACGAATGATGGTAAAGGTACTCATCGTAGAGATAGGCATCTGTTAATATCATCAAAACGTCTTCACTATCTAAAACTGCGTTCATAATATCGTCTACGATGTGGCTAATTACTTTGGATTGTTGGTCTAAAACATAGGATGCCTGCGTCGATTTGGCTTTCTTTACTTCATTAAATGATTTTGTAATATTTTTTACTGCCTGTAAACGCTTTGCAGGCGTAATCGTTTCTTCCACTATAATGCCACTTGAAAATTTATCTTCAATATATAAATACTGTATTTTAAGCTCTTGTAGCCGTTCGACAATTCGACTTGTCACGACAACATCTTTATGTAGCAACGGGTGTCCAGCTTCGTTCCAAATCGTACGCCCCACAACCATGCCTTCCTTTAAAATATTTATAGATATTAATCGCATTTAAAGTGTATTCTCCAATCTAATATTAATACATTATCTTCATAATATAGTTAGCGTAGCATCTAGGAAAGCTATAATTTATCTTCCTTCAATAGAAGACTCCCACCTTTATAGGTGACGAGATGAACGTAAGCATAGCTTTTTCAACGGGTATCCAAACACAGGCTGATTATTGGGATTCTAGCTAAGAACACCACGTCTTGCGGCAACGCCTGAGTGACCAACATCCCGTTAACCCAAAGCCCCAGGTGGATATCAAGGATTTTGAAATGAGTGTATTGTGCTTGCACAATTCTCAATCCTGACGCTAATTACGCCGAGGCCTAATTGTTTAAGATTAATATCTACCCAAACTTATCCTCGCAATATTTCCCAAATATATCACGAATAAATTCAGGTAAAATATATTGTTTTTTTGCATATTTAAAACTTGGAAAGAAAAATCCAAATGTAAATAAATCCAGCGTTGCTATACGATACACTTTCGTTGGCTCGATTCGCTCACCTTGAATAAAAAATTCACGTTGCTTATTCATCGACAAGCCATAGTTTAAAATTTTCCCGAAAATAACTCCCCGAAAACCTAAACCCTTCAATTCTAAGCGTGGCCATTCTTCATTTTCAGATTGGATGAAAATCTCTTTTAATTCATTCCCTGTTAATTGTAATATACAAACATTAATTGGATGTGGTAAAATCTTGTGAATACTATACGAAGATACGTTCCCCTTTTTCATATTTTCAACAAAAATCCCCGCATTGAACAGTAAACAATCTGCTTTTGTATAATCATACAGACATTCTGCAAATAAATCCGATAGCTGCGATCGATGAAACCATTCTTTATGATAGGTTTTTGGACTAGTAAATATAGTTTGTTGCAATATTTTCTTCGCTTCTTTTTGCAAATTTTGTTGCCATTTCTCATCATCTTCTACTTCTGGCAATAGCATATTTTCATGCAAAATGTCGGTTTTCGAGGT
The DNA here is from genome assembly GCF_002736105.1 of Solibacillus sp. R5-41. NCBI lineage: Bacteria > Bacillati > Bacillota > Bacilli > Caryophanales > Caryophanaceae > Solibacillus > Solibacillus sp. R5-41. Next base: position 3,413,251 of record NZ_CP024123.1, read on the forward strand.
AATTTTTTTTAACTCGTGATCAAATTGAAGCGTTAAATGTCCTGTATATTGCCCAAACTTCCCGCCACCTGTGAGTAAAACATTATTGACCATTTGCCCTTGTGGGAATATATGATGCGTATGTGCACCAAAAATCACATCAATGACTGGACATTCCTTCGCTAACAGCTCATCTTCTGTAATACCAAGATGCGATAAACAAACAATCATATCCACTACTTTATGTAGCTGTAAAGCCTGCTCAATTAGTCTTTTTCTCGGTTCATCGACATGCCAGCCTAACTCTTTATAAAAGACATCAAATCGTGCCGTTGCCGCAATGATACCAATTTTCGTTCCATACTTTGTCGTCAAAATGGTATATGGTTTTAACCATTTCGGATTGGCTTCTAATTCGGACTGTAAATTCCCAACTACAACTTCGAATTTCGCCTCATCATATAAATGATAAAACACATCATGCGGTAATGTAATGCCCTCATTATTTCCAATCGTGATTACATCATATTGTGCATGATTCAGCATAGCGATATTTCCCTTACCTAATGTTGCCTCTGTATACATATTTGAACGATCTAAATGGTCCCCTAAATCAAATAAAAAGCTCGGTTCACCGCGCTGTGCAAGTAAATGCCTCTGCGTCTTTATAAATGATTGACTTCTTTGCCAATAGGTAAAATGGCTATGCAAATCGTTTGTATGAAATATATGAATTGTCTCTCGCAACTTTGTCCCCCTCACTTTATCTGTTACTCTTCAAACATGTTCATCTGCTTCGGTGCTAGTCCGTCAAATTGAATTTGAAGCATTTGCTGTATCATCTTGGCGTTTTTTGCCGCATGCCCTCCTGAGTTATTGTTAAATAATATATATACCTCTTTTGCTTGATGTTCTAAAAATAAAAAGTGTTCGCTCAATTTTTTGAGTTCCTCTTGATTATAATCATATAAAAATCGAACCTTGCGCCAATTTTCACCATGTCCAATATTGCGCCAACCATGTACATTTCTTCCGTGAATTCTGACAAGCACTTTATCATGTGTTGCGATTGGCACAAATGGGACAGACCCGCTACCTGCTTGGGGTTCGTCACATACTGTATGGATCAATTCAGATTCTTTTAAAAACTGCAATGTTCTCTCTTTCATTTTTTCGCTATACCAGGACTGATTTCGAAATTCAATCGCTACCGGAAATGATGCCAGCTGCTTTTTCACATAGCGAATATATTGTACATTTTTCCCTTGGCAATCAAACCAGGGTGGAAATTGTACGAGTATCATTGCAAGCTTACCATGCTTTTGAAAAACTTGCGCACATTCTATAAAGGCATTAAACATATCATTTCTCGTTTCATAGGGGAGCTCATCTCGTAAATGTCCCGTCATCCCTTGATATGCTTTTACAACAAATCGAAAGTTTTCCGGTGTATCTTTACACCACTTTTCAACCGTTGCTTTCGATGGAATCGCGTAAAAAGATGTATCCACTTCGACAATTGGAAAATGGCCGCTATAATCAAATAATTTATCCCGTGCCGAGGTCACTTCACTATATACATCAGGATGATCTCCCCATCCTGTTAAACCGATGTAAATCATCCTCAGATGCTCCTTTTTTCATTTTATTATAGCTCAATATCGTAGGATTTTTATCTATTTTCCTGCCCTTCTACAAGAAATTTTTTCTATAAAATTTAAACAAAAGATTCTATCCTATTGATGTAAGTTTTCTATTATTGATTCTTATAAAGTACGTGTTTGTTTGGCTGGCTAAACACATGAGACGCACAGCTTGGTGACCAATATCTTGCTGGCCTGAAAATCCATTTGTTTTGAGATGCATTTCGAAACAAGTTAGTTAGAGCCGTGCCCGCTGATAGCTTCCGGACCGAAATGGAAATCAACTTCCCCCTTTTTAGTGAATCTGTAAAAGAGGGATTCTTTAGTTCAAATTTATAAAATTAAATAAAAGAGGCAGAAACGTTCTTTATGAACGTTTCTGCCTCTTATTATTCGTTAAGCTTAGACTCTTGAAATTACCCGATAGAACCTTCCATCTCAAACTTGATAAGACGATTCATTTCTACTGCGTATTCCATTGGTAATTCTTTTGTGAATGGCTCGATGAAGCCCATTACAATCATTTCTGTCGCTTCTTCTTCAGAAATACCACGAGACATTAAGTAGAATAATTGCTCTTCAGAAACTTTTGAAACTTTTGCTTCATGCTCTAAAGATACGTTATCATTTAAAATTTCGTTGTATGGAATTGTATCAGAAGTTGATTCGTTATCCATGATTAATGTGTCACATTCGATATTTGCACGTGCACCTGTTGCATTTTTACCGAATTTCACTTGGCCTAAGTAAGTTACTTTACCGCCTTGTTTTGCAATCGATTTAGATACGATTGTTGAAGACGTATTTGGCGCTAAGTGAATCATTTTCGCACCAGCGTGTTGGTGTTGACCTTTACCTGCAATGGCAATCGATAATGTCATACCACGAGCACCTTCACCTTTAAGGATACACGCTGGGTATTTCATTGTTAATTTCGAACCAATGTTACCATCGATCCATTCCATTGTACCGTTTTCTTCAACTACAGTACGTTTTGTAACTAGGTTATACACGTTGTTTGCCCAGTTTTGGATTGTTGTATAACGGCAATAAGCGTTCTTCTTAACAATGATTTCAACTACAGCAGAGTGTAATGAGTTTGTTGTATAAACAGGCGCTGTACAGCCTTCTACGTAGTGTACAGATGCATCTTCGTCTACGATAATCAGCGTACGCTCGAATTGACCCATATTTTCAGAGTTAATACGGAAGTAAGCTTGCAGCGGCGTATCTAATTTAACACCTTTTGGCATATAGATGAATGAACCACCTGACCATACTGCTGAGTTTAATGCAGCGAATTTATTATCTGTATAAGGGATTACTGTACCCCAGTGTTGTTTGAAAATCTCTTCATTTTCTTTTAAAGCTGAGTCTGTATCTTTGAAGATGATACCCATATCTGTAAGATCTTGCTTCATGTTATGGTATACTACTTCAGATTCATACTGAGCAGATACACCTGCAAGATATTTTTGTTCTGCTTCAGGAATACCTAATTTATCAAAAGTAGCTTTGATTTCTTCTGGTACTTCATCCCAAGACTTTTGAGTTGCTTCAGATGGCTTTACATAATACGTAATTTCATCGAAGTTTAGTGATGCAAGATCGCCACCCCACTGAGGCATTGGCATTTCATAAAATTTTTCAAGAGCTTTTAAGCGGTAGTCTAGCATCCACTGTGGCTCTTCTTTCATACTTGAGATTTCACGTACGATTTCTGCTGTTAATCCACGTTCAGAACGGAAAATCGAAACGTCCTTATCATGGAAACCATATTTGTAATCGCCGATATCAGGCATTTTTTTTGCCATGTTTTCTCCTCCGTTCATAAAATGAGAAGCACTAAAATAAATGTTCTTAAAGCGAGGTCAATGATGCACCTATGCCTTCTTTCTATTATTTTAGTTCTTTTCGTTGTTTACGCCCTTTTCCATTGCTTTCCAAGCCAATGTGGCGCATTTAATACGTGCTGGGAATTTCGCTACACCTTGTAACGCTTCAACATCCCCAAGATCATATTTTTCATCGTCGAAGTCTTCACCAAGCATCATTTTCGAGAAAATGCCTGCAAGCTCAATCGCTTCGTCTAATTTTTTACCTTTAACAATTTGCGTCATCATAGATGCAGAAGACATCGAAATCGAGCAACCTTCGCCGTCAAACTTCGCATCTTCTACGACGCCATCATTCAATTTTAGTGTCAAATGGATACGATCACCACATGTTGGGTTGTTCATATCAATCGTAACACTGTTTTCATCTAAAGATCCTTTGTTACGAGGATTTTTATAGTGATCCATGATTACAGAACGGTATAGTTGATCTAAGTTATTAAAAGACATCGCCAAAATACTCCTTCGCCGAGCGCAATCCTGCAACTAATGCATCAATATCTGCTTCGTCATTGTACATGTAGAAACTTGCACGAGCTGTTGCAGTTACTTGAAGCCATTTCATTAATGGTTGTGCACAGTGATGACCTGCACGAACGGCAATTCCACTCATATCTAGAACCGTTGCGACATCATGTGAATGCACATCATCTAAATTGAATGTAACTAAGCCGCATCGTTTCATCGGATCAGTTGGACCGAAAATAGTTAAACCATCAATTGTTGAAAGCTGATTCATCGCATAACCTGCCAAATGATGCTCATGCGCTGCGATGTTATCTAAACCAATTTCCTCTAAGAAATCAATTGCTGCACCTAAACCGATAGCACCTGCAATGATTGGTGTACCACCTTCAAATTTCCACGGTAACTCTTTCCACGTAGATTCTTGCAATCCTACGAAGTCGATCATTTCCCCACCAAACTCAACTGGTTCCATGTTTTCAAGTAGCGCCTTTTTCCCATATAGTACACCAATTCCAGTTGGTCCACACATTTTATGCCCCGAAAACGCAAAGAAGTCACAGTTTAAATCTTGTACATCGATTTTCATATGTGGTGCTGCTTGTGCACCATCAACAACCATGATTGCGCCGTTATCATGAGCTATTTTTGCAATTTCTTTAACAGGATTGATTGAACCTAATACGTTGGATACATACATAACTGAAACAATTTTCGTTTTTGCTGTAATGGCTTCGCGTGCTTTTTCTAATGAAATTGTGCCATCTGCTTCAAGCTCAATGTATTTCAGCACTGCCCCTTTTTCTTTAGCGAGTTGCTGCCATGGGATAATATTTGAGTGATGTTCCATGTACGTAATGACAATCTCATCACCTTCAACAATATTTTGACGACCATAGCCACCAGCTACTGTATTTAAAGCAGTTGTTGTACCGCGCATAAAAATAATTTCCTGCGTGGATGCTGCGTTTATAAACTTACGAACCTTTTCACGTGCCCCTTCATAAGAATCCGTCGCACGATTTCCAAGTGTATGCACACCGCGATGAACGTTTGAATTGTCTAAGTTATAGTAATTCGTTAACGCTTCAATAACTTGAATTGGCTTTTGTGATGTCGCTGCGCTATCTAAATACACAAGAGGATGACCATTAATTTCTTGATTTAAAATAGGGAAATAACTTTTAATCTCTTTTGGTATCATTATCGAACTTTCCTTTCGATAACCTCCGTCAGCTGTTTTTTTACACCTTCGATTGGTAGGTTAGCAACAACTGGCGCAAGGAATCCGTGAATTACAAGACGCTCTGCTTCTGCTCGAGAAATACCACGGCTCATTAAGTAGTAAAGTTGAGTCGGGTCAACACGTCCAACAGATGCTGCGTGTCCTGCTGTTACATCGTCTTCATCAATTAAAAGAATCGGGTTGGCATCGCCACGTGCTTTTTCAGAAAGCATTAATACGCGTGACTCTTGCTCTGCATTTGCTTTTGTACCACCGTGCATAATGTGTCCAATTCCGTTGAAAATAGATTGAGCGGCATCTTTCATAACACCGTGTTTTAAAATTTGACCGTCAGTATTTTTACCCCACTGACGAATTAAAGTTGTAAAGTTTAATTTTTGCTCACCGCGACCAACTGTTGCCATCTTGAAGTCTGATGTTGAGTTGTCACCGATTAAGTAAGTTGTATTTTCATAAATTGTATTTGCATCATTCATTAAACCTAATGCCCAATCAATTTTTGCATCGCGCGCAGCATGTCCACGACGGTTCATATAAGCAGTGAAACCTGTTGCTAAAGTATCAACCGCACCGAATGTCACTTGTGCATTATCTTTCGCGATTACTTCTGTTACAACGTTTACTTGCCCTTCTGCTTGTTCAAATGTAGAAATATATGTTTCCACATAAGTAACAGCCGAAGATTCTTCCGCTACAACGAGTACGTGATTGAATAAAGAAGCTTTCGCATCGTCATTCACAAACACGACTTGTAATGCCTCTTCAATTACAACATTGCGTGGAACATACACGAAAATACCACCGTTTACAAGTGCTGCATGGTAAGCTGTTAACTTGTGCTCATCCACTTTTACCGCTGTTGTCATGAAGTATTTTTCTACTAGATCCGCATGGTCACGAATCGCTGTTTGAATATCCGTAAAAATAACACCTTTGTTTGTCAGTTGTTCAGAAACTTTAATAAACGCAGGTGTATTATTGCGTTGAATATAAAGGTTTTGTTGACCTTCTGTATCAATAACGGCCTTTACTTCTTCCGGTAATTCATCAAGTGATGCATAGGCAGCACTTTCTACAGTATGTGCAGGAAAGTCTACGAAATTCCATTTTTTAATATTCGTTCTATCTGGTTTTGGTAATTCAAGCGCTGCAGCTTTTTCCAGTGCGCTTACGCGGAAATCAGCGAATGCTGCTGGTTCATTATTCTTTTCAGAGAACGAGCGTACTTCTTGTGCTGATAACGCTAATTTTGTTTCAACCGTCATCTCATTCGTCCTCCTTAATTATGCTTCTTCTGTAACAGCGTCCGTGTTTTCAATACCTAACTCTTGTTTAATCCACTCATAACCTTCTGCTTCTAAACGTTGTGCAAGCTCAGCGCCACCTGATTTCACGACTTTACCTTGCATCATTACGTGTACATGGTCAGGCGTGATGTAGTTTAATAAGCGTTGGTAGTGAGTGATCATTAAGCAACCGAAACCTTCACCGCGCATTTGGTTAATTCCTTTTGATACTACTTTTAATGCGTCGATATCTAAACCTGAGTCGATTTCATCTAAAATACCGAAAGTTGGTTTGATCATCATCATTTGTAAAATTTCGTTACGTTTTTTCTCACCACCAGAGAAGCCTTCGTTTAAATAACGTTGAGACATTTCTTCTGGCATTTCTAAAAAGTCCATTGTTTTATCTAATTCACGGATGAATTTCATTAGAGAGATTTCATCGCCCTCTTCACGACGTGCATTGATTGCAGAACGTAAGAAGTCAGCGTTTGTAACACCAGGAATTTCAGATGGATATTGCATTGCTAAAAATAGACCTGCTTTTGCACGCTCGTCTACTTCCATTTCAAGTACATTTTCACCATCGATTAGTACTTCACCTTGTGTTACTTCATATTTAGGATGACCCATGATTGCTGATGCTAAAGTAGATTTACCAGTACCGTTCGGACCCATGATTGCATGTACTTCATTTGTGTTAATTGTTAAGTTTAAACCTTTTAAAATCTCTTTTCCGTCGATTTCAACGTGAAGATCTTTAATCTCTAAAGTTGCCATTAAATTACCTCCAAATATTCATTTGCACGGTATACACCTATGCTAATTTATTGTCACATCCAATCTTAACTGAAAAGATGATTGGTTGCAAATAGTTTAGAATGATTTTAATTAATCTTTCTAGTACATTCTTTAATAATTCTTTTCTCCAAGTCGTTTCTACTATTAATGCAGTGTTTTGATTCGAATTATTATTTTCAATAGGAATCTTTCAAATGAGAACCAATTTCACTTGTCGAATCATAAAAATACAGCTATATAAAGTGAACTAAAGTATCCATCATATAAAAATTCACCAAAAAAGTGATAGAATTTTTTATTTAACTAATATAGTATCGATGTTTCATGAATAGATTTCCATTGTAATGTTTTGAAATTAAGTTATAGTTTTCATTAGAATCAATCTACTTTAAAGATAAATGAGGTGGGAAATTTGGAATTAAGGCAATTACGTTATTTCGTGGCGGTGGCTGAACGCGAGCATATTTCTGAGGCTGCGGAATATTTACACGTCGCGCAATCCGCCGTTAGCAGACAAATCGCAAATTTAGAAGAAGAGCTTGGTGCCCCACTTTTCGAGCGTGTTGGACGTAATGTCAAATTAACACCAATAGGGAAGACTTTTTTAGAGCACAGCATAACTGCATTAAAGGCCATTGATTTTGCAGCAAAACAAGTCGAGGAATATTTAGACCCTGCGAAAGGGACGATTAAAGTCGGATTCCCAACAAGCCTAGCAAGCTACGTACTGCCGACCATTATATCCGAATTTAAAAAAGAATATCCAGATGTTTCTTTTCATTTGCGCCAGGGGTCATATAAATATTTAATTGAGGCCGTTAAAAATCGAGAATTGAATTTAGCTTTACTCGGTCCATTGCCTCCAAAAGATGAAGCCATTAATACGACAGTACTTTTTAGTGAAAACATTCATGCACTGCTCCCAGCAAATCATTTACTCGCTAAAAGGGACAGCATTAACTTAATCGAATTGCGTCATGATCATTTCGTCATGTTTCCAGATGGCTATATTTTACACAAAGTAGCTGTGGATGCATGTAAATCTGCTGGATTTGTTCCAAAAATCACATCTGAAGGTGAAGATATGGATGCATTGAAAGGGTTAGTAGCTGCGGGCATTGGTGTATCTTTATTACCGGAAAGTTCACTCTATGATTCCACACCCCGAATGACGGTGAGAGTGCCGATCGCCAATCCATTGATTCGTCGAAATGTCGGGATTATCGCACCAACAACAAGGGTACTTGCCCCTTCCGAAAAAATATTTTTAGATTTCGTTTCACAATTTTATTCCCGCCTATCCGGATTCCAATAAAAAAACTTCCCGCATTGACTACTGTTTTTGCGGGAAGTATTTCATTTATTTTACAACCGGTACTACTGAACCGCCCCATTGTTCTAACATGAAGTCTTGAATTTCTTTTGAGTGTAATGCATCTACTAATGCTTTAATTTCTTTTGATTTTTCGTCACCCGATTTAACGGCAACAATATTTACATATGGTGACTCTTCGCTTGATTCAATTGCGATTGAATCTTTTTGCGGGTTAATGCCATTATCAATTGCAAAGTTTGAGTTGATTAATACCACATCCCCCTCTTCATTTTCGTACATTTGCACTAAAAGTTCTGGTGCTGTATTGTAATCAAATTTTAAGTTTTTCGGATTTTCTTTAATATCTTTAATTTCAGCCTTTGTTTTGTCAACACCCTCCGCAAGTGTAATTAAACCTTTTGCTTCAAGTAGTGACAGCATACGACCGTGGTCAGAAACAGAGTTTGACAGTAATACTAAGGCACCTTCCGGAAGCTCTTCTAATGTTTTGTATTTTTTAGAATAAATTCCGATTGGCTCAATATGAATTTCGCCTGCATTTGCAAAGTCATAGTCGAAATCTGCAATTTGGCTTTCGTAGTACGGTATGTGTTGGAAGAAGTTTGCATCTAAATCGCCTGATTCAAGGTCTTGGTTTGGTAAAACATAATCTGTATACGGTTCAATTTGAAGTTCGATACCTTGCTCTTTTAAAATTGGTTGTACTTGTTCTAAAATAAGTGCGTGCGGTGTATTTGATGCACCAACTATTAATGTTTCTTCATCTGATCCACATGCTGCTAAAGCTAGTACAGACGCTCCTAATACGATACTTGATAATAATTTCTTCATTTTTTCCTACCTACCTTTTTTCATTTTATCGTTTCACATAACATTCCCTATTTTCAGTCATTTAACGTTACAGACGCGCGCTTTTCTCAAGTTTGCGTCCGAGATCATATTAAATTAGGAAATACCTTAAACGTTTTTTATAATTACGGCTTGAGCCATGAACTATCGTTTATCTACTTTTGCGGTAATAAAATCACCAATATACTGAATAATAAATACGACGATTAAAATTAAAACAGTTGCCACAAATGTCACGTCTTGACGATTACGCTGGAAGCCGTCTAAAAATGCTGAAGTTCCAAGTCCGCCTGCACCAATAATCCCTGCCATTGCTGTGTAACCGACTAATGCAACAGCTGTTACTGTAAGACCCGAAATCAGTGCTGGCAAACTTTCTGGAATAAGTACTTTCCATATAATTGTCGAAGTTTTGGCACCCATTGAACGCGCCGCTTCAATAACCCCTTTATCAATTTCACGCAAGGCGATCAATACCATTCGCGCATAGAACGGGGCAGCACCAATAATAAGCGCTGGTAAAGCAGCATTGGCACCACGAATTGTACCAAGTAAAAATTTCGTGAATGGGATAAGTAAAATAATTAAAACGATGAATGGAATCGAACGGAAAATATTCACGACTGACCCCGTTAAAAAGTGGACGATTTTATTTGCCCATAGCTGATTATCACTCGTTAAAAATAATACAATCCCGATGATTAAACCGAGTGCGAATGTAACGACCGTTGCTATTGTTGTCATATAAATTGTTTCATAGGTTGCATCGAGCATCTTTGCCCAATCTACATTCGGAAATAATTGCTCAATCATGTCCAATCACCTCCGTTTGAACTTTATGTTGCTCTAGTACATCTAAAGCGGCTTTAATTTGTTCGCTCGAACCTTCAATATGGATAAACAATGTGCCGAGCGGACCACTTGTTGTATTGGAAATTTTCCCATGTACAATATTCACGACAATATCAAATTGCTTAATGATTTGTGATATTACAGGTTGCTCTGTTGTTTGGCCAACAAAGCTTAGCTTCACAATTTTCCCCGATGGATAATTCGCTAAAATTTGCTCGAGTGACGTTTGCATTTCCTGTGTTTCACCAGATATTTGCGACATGAAGTTTTTCGTTATCGGTGCTTGAGGATTTTGGAATACTTGTAGCACCTCGCCTTGCTCTACTACTTTACCTGCTTCCATTACCGCAACACGATCACAAATTTTTCGAATAACATGCATTTCGTGTGTAATGAGTACAATTGTCAATCCAATTTTTTTATTAATGCCGAGTAACAGCTCTAAAATCGAATCCGTCGTTTCTGGGTCCAATGCAGATGTTGCCTCGTCACATAATAAAACTTCTGGATTGTTTGCAAGTGCACGGGCAATTCCGACACGCTGTTTTTGTCCACCTGATAATTGTGAAGGATACGCTTTTCCTCGACCTGCTAGTCCAACAAGCTCAATTAGCTCTTCTACTCGTTTTGCTCGATCTTCTTTTGGTACTCCAGCAATTTCAAGCGGAAAGGCGATATTATCTTCCACTGTACGCGACCAAAGCAAATTGAAATGTTGAAAAATCATACTGATCTTTTGTCGAGCATCTCGTAGCTTTTTCCCCGACGCCTTAGAAATATCATTTCCGTTTACAACGACCGAACCAACTGTTGGTTTTTCTAACCCATTTAACAGTCGAATCATCGTACTTTTACCTGCACCACTATAACCAATAATGCCGAAGATTTCGCCTTGTTTAATCGATAAGTTTACTTGATTTACGGCTGTTAGTTCTCCATTTTTCGTTTTATAAACCTTCGATATATTTTGTAAGTCAATCATCGTTTGAACTCCTTTATTCGAAATAACTTATTCGTTATTTTCATAGCACATTTTTTCGCGCGAGTAGTTTTACCTAATTTTCAACTTGTTCAAAAAGAAAAAAAACCCTTCTACGACGACAAGTAGAAAGGTTTTCACATTTATGTTGAACCGTTCTCTCATCTCTCAAAGTTAAACTTTGTGTGACTTGGCACCTTTTCATCATACAATGCTGGTTGCCGGGCTTCATAGGGCACTTCCCTCCGCCTCTCTTTATAAGAGTAACGCTATTAAGTTTTTTATTATAAATGATACTCTATCACGTCGGCTTAGGAACGTCAATCACTTTTTAACATTTCATACAAAAAAGGTACGGATTGAAATGCATATATTTTTTTCTGCATTTCCCCGTTATTAGCAATGATTAAACACGGCACACTTTCCACCTGTAACTCCATTGCGAGATCACCTAAATAGTTGATATTTGCCATTCCAATTGACAAATCCGGTAATAATTCCTCAATTACTGTTAATATTTTTGATGCCACATCACATGTTCCACACATTGGTGTATATAAGTAAAAGGCACGCTGCCCTTCATTTTGCAGCTGTTGCACCCATTGTTCTCTCGTCCACACTTCCATACTACGATCAACCTTCTTTTACTATAAATTTCGCACGTTTAAGAAGTTCGATTAAAATAGGGGCTGGCGTCTTTGCCACTTCAATATATTGCTTTGGAATAATTAAATGTTGTGCTTCAGAATATGTCCGATTCATCAACTTACGCAATTTCTCTCCATTTTTATCAACATCGAACATCGTTACCATTTCATATTGCTCGTACGGTGTTAATAATGCAATTAATTCATCTTCACTTATCGTGCCATTCGTACAAAGAATAACGACTTGTTCAGCCAATAAAGGGGAAATTTGAATTTTATCTGAACGCCCTTCAACAATAATGCATTTCTCCAATATAAAACCTCCTATACAAACAATCAATTCCCACTCGGCGTCATTCCGTTTGGACGTCTGCTGAATGAAGATAAAAAGACGCTAAAATCTGTACATACAGATTTTAGCGTAAGGAATATTATTGTTCAATTAATTGTGTGTATGCTTCTGCATCCATTAATTCTTCTAACTCTGCATCATTTGATAATTCGATAACAACCATCCATGCTTGCTCGTATGGAGATTCATTAACAAACTCTGGGTTGTCAGATAACTCTTCGTTTACTGATACAACTGTACCTGATAATGGTGCATATAATTCAGAAACTGTTTTAACAGATTCTACGCTACCGAATGGTTGATCTTTCGTAATGTCGTCGCCAACCTCTGGAAGCTCAACGAATACGATGTCACCAAGTTCAGATTGTGCGAAGTGAGTAATGCCGATTGTTGCTTTACCATCCTCAATTTTTACCCATTCGTGCTCTTTTGTATATTTCAATTCTTTCGGTGTGTTCATGAAAACCCCTCCAATTAATATGTAGTACATTCATGTTCAGTTTGCCATATTTCGTTCGGAAATTCAATATGTAACGCCGTTTATTTCCAAGTATTTAAGAAGTCAGACTCCTTAAATCCTAATGTTATTTTTTTACCATCTGTAACAAGTGGTCGTTTAATCAACATGCCATCCGATGCAAGTAATGCTAATTGCTCCGCTTCTGTCATTGTTTCAAGATTATCCTTCAATCCAAGCTCTCGATACTTTATGCCGGATGTATTGAAAAATTTCTTTAAAGGCAAGCCACTTGCTTTATAAATCAATTGTAACTCCTCCACAGAAGGTGTTTGTTCAACGATATGTCGATTTTCGTACGTAATGCCATTTTCGTCGAGCCATTTTTGTGCTTTTTTACAAGTTGTGCATTTTGGGTAATGAATCAATTGAATTGTCATGAAAGTGCTCCTTTTTGCAACCTATTTTCCACTATTGTAACGGATTCACTTTCACAATTCAAAAATCGGATGCAGCGTCCTACATCCGATTCGAATTTATCATTTAAACAACATACTTTGCCGCTTCAATTACTTTCACTGATGCTTCTCGTTTTTTCAAAATTAAATTGTAAGGGTTATTACGTGTTAATTTACGTAGTGCAGATAAAATCATACGTCCTGTATCCCCTTCAACTGTAGCAAGTAGCGTTTCTTTTGCTTCTTTTTCGATTTCTGCAAATGCTTCTTGGCAGAAAATTTGCGTATAAAGTATTTTTTGTGCTGCTTTTTCTTCCCCGTCACGCGCGATTGCTTTTTGTGTACGGATGACAGCAGATTCCATTGCATATAATTGGTTGGCAATATTTGCGATGTTCACTAACACTTCTTGCTCTTGATCTAATTTAGCACCAAAACGTTGTGCTGCTGCGCCCGCTGCAAGAACAGCAATTTTCTTCGCATTTTTCACTAAATATTTTTCTTGTTCTAATGCAGCTTCGCCAATTTCTTCAGGCATTAGCATTAATAGTTCGTTTTGTAAGTCTTGTGCTACTTGTAATAGTGGCAATTCCCCTTTTAATGCTTTCTTCATGAATGTACCTGGTACAATCATACGGTTAATTTCATTTGTTCCTTCAAAAATACGGTTAATACGTGAATCGCGGTAAATACGCTCCACTTCATATTCAGCCATAAAGCCATAACCACCATGCAATTGAACGGCTTCATCTGCTACATAATCCAATGTTTCTGAACCGAATACTTTTGCAATCGAACATTCAATGGCGTACTCAGCAATGGCACCTGCTACTGAAATACCATCCTTTTGCTCTTCATCTGATAACTGGTTTAAGCGATCTTCGAAGTAACCAACTGTACGATAGTTTAAAGACTCTGACGCATAAATATGAGATGCCATTGTCGCTAACTTTTCTTTCGTTAAGTTAAAGCTCGAAATTGGCGTTTTAAATTGTTGACGTTGATTTGAATATGCTACTGCAAGCTCAAATGCACGCTTTGAAGCACCTACTGTACCTACCCCTAGTTTGTAACGACCGATATTTAAAATATTGAAGGCAATAATATGGCCACGGCCAATTTCACCTAATAAATTTTCTACTGGTACTTCTGCATCCTCTAAAATTAATGTACGAGTTGAAGAAGATTTAATGCCCATTTTCTTCTCTTCTGGACCAACCGAAACGCCCTTATATGAACGTTCTACGATGAATGCCGTGAATTTTTCGCCATCAATTTTCGCATATACTACGAAAACATCTGCAAAGCCTGCGTTTGTAATCCATTGCTTTTCACCATTTAAGATGTAATGTGTGCCCGCTTCGTTTAATTTTGCCGTCGTTTTCGCACCTAGTGCATCTGAGCCTGAACCTGGCTCTGTTAATGCATACGCAGCAATTAATTCACCAGAAGCTAACTTCGGTAAATAAAATGATTTTTGCGCATGATTACCAAATAGTACGATTGGTAATGAACCGATTCCAACATGTGCCCCGTGAGTAATTGAGAAACCACCTGCCGGAGACATTTTTTCTGCGATTAGTGCAGAAGAAATTTTATCTAAGCCAAGTCCCTCATATTCTTCGGGTACGTCTGCTGCAAGTAAGCCTAGCTCCCCTGCTGTTTTTAATAAGCGCACTGAATGCTCGAACTCATGATGCTCTAAATTTTCAACAACGGGTAATACTTCGTTTGTAACATAGTCCTGTGTTGTTTGAGCAATCATTTTTTGCTCATCTGTGAAATCCTCTGGCGTAAAGACACGATCGATTTCAACGTCCTCGATTAAGAAGCCGCCACCTTTAATAATGTTTGTTGTTTGTTCCATGATAAATTCCTCCCCTAAGGTCTTTGTGATTGGAAATAACTAATTTTATTTATTTTAAGTTTTAAAGTACTTCAAATACGCCTGCTGCACCCATGCCGCCGCCGATACACATTGTCACGACCCCGTATTTGCCACCGCGTCGTTTTAATTCGTTAATAAGCTTCACAGTTAAAATCGTGCCCGTTGCGCCAAGTGGGTGCCCTAAAGCAATTGCACCACCGTTTACATTCACTTTATCGATATCAATGCCAAGTTCACGTACTACTTGAATTGATTGTGATGCGAATGCTTCATTAATTTCCCAAAGGTCGATTTGGTCTTGTGTTAAACCCGCAATTTCTAACGCTTTCGGAACAGCTACAATTGGACCAATTCCCATTACTTCTGGTGGAACTCCTCCAACTGCAAAGCCTAAAAACTTCGCAAGTGGCTGAATACCTTGCTTTTCAGCTTCTTCACGGTCCATCACTAATACCGCTGCTGCACCATCTGATGTTTGAGAAGCATTGCCCGCTGTAACAGAGCCCTTCACATGGAAGGCTGGACGTAATTTTGCTAAGCCTTCCATCGAAGTGCCAGAACGTACCCCTTCATCTGTATCGAAAATCACTTTCTTTTCTTGCAATTTATTATTCTCGTCAACTGTGTACTCAATTACTTCAACAGGTACGATTTCATCGATGAATTTTCCTTCTTTAATCGCTTTTTCAGCTAATTCATGAGAGCGTACTGCGAAAGCATCTTGATCTTCACGACTCACATTGTACCGATTTGCGACTTCTTCCGCTGTATGCCCCATACCAATATAGTATTGAGGTGCTTCTTCTGCTAGCTTCGGATTTAAACGAACTGTATTTCCTGTCATTGGAATCATACTCATCGATTCTGTACCACCCGCAATAATCGCTTTTGAGTGGCCAAGCATAATTCTTTCCGCAGCATATGCAATCGTTTGCAAACCTGACGAACAGAAACGGTTCACTGTTAGAGCTGGTGTTGTATCCGGTAAGCCTGCTAACGCACCAACTAATCGAGCAACATTCATCCCTTGCTCCGCTTCAGGCATCGCACAGCCCATAATTAAATCATCAATCGGACCTTCATAGCCCGCACGTTTTAACGTTTCCTTTACTACTACTGCACCAAAGTCATCCGGACGTGTATTTGCAAGTGTTCCTTTTTTTGCACGACCAATTGGAGTTCTCGCTCCTGCAACGATAACGGCTTCACGCATAATGATGTATCCCCCTTGTTATAAGCTAGCGACTCTTATTGCCACTAAACATAAAATATTAGTTACGTAATGGTTTACCTTTTACAAGCATGTGCTGCATACGCATTTGTGATTTTTGATCAGCTACTAAACTTAAAAATGCTTCTTTTTCCAGATTTAATAAATAGTCTTCCGAAACTTCTGTTCCATATGGTACTAAGCCGCCTGCAATGACATACGCAAGTTTTTTAGCGATTTTTAAATCATGCTCACTAATAAATCCAGAATTATACATACCTTGTGCACCTAGCAATAATGTTGCATAACCTGGTGCCCCAACTACTTTTACAGCCTTTTTCATTGGTGGTGTGTAGCCTGCATTTGCAAGTGAAAGTGCCGCTTGTTTTGCATCATAAATTAAGTGGTCTGGATTAATAGAAATCCCGTCTGCGAAATTTAAGAAGTTATTTTCACGCGCTTCTTCACCTGAAGTAGAAACTTTCGCAAGTGCAACCGTTTCAAATACTTTATTCGCAATGGCTTGGTAGTCAATATCAACACCGTTTGGTAAGCCCTTTATAAACTTCTCATATAGCCCGATATTTCCTCCTCCGCCTGGAATTAAGCCAACCCCAACTTCCACCAATCCGATATATGTTTCTGCCGAGGCTTGAATATGTGCAGCAGGTAAACATACTTCTGCACCTCCACCTAGTGTCATTTGGAATGGTGCTGCTACGATTGGTTTTACGCTGTATTTAATACGACGCATCGCTTGCTGGAACGACCGGATTACAAAATCAAGTTCAAAAATATTATCATCCTGTGCTTCCATTAAAATCATGCCAAGGTTCGCACCGACACAAAAGTTTTTGCCATGGTTTCCGATTACGAGACCTTTATAGTTTTTTTCCACTTCGTCTATCGCGAAATTGATCATCTGGATAATATCTAAGCCAATAGCATTGGATTGTGAATGGAATTCTAATAAAGCAATACCATCTCCTAAATCAATTAAACTTGCACCTGAATTTGATTTAATGACACCATGTTTTTTCTTGTAACGTTTTAAATCGATTGCTTTTTCATTTACCGGAACTTTCACATATTCTGTTCCATTGAAGTAAGCTACGTCACCATCAATTTCTGAATAGAATGTTGAGAATCCTTTATTTAATAGATTTGTAACAAAGGAAGGAATTCCGCGACCTTCTTCGGTCATTTTTGCAACGGATTTTTCAACACCAATGGCATCCCACATTTCAAATGGTCCTTGTGCCCAACCAAAGCCCCATTTCATCGCGTTATCAATCGCTAAAATGTCATCCGCAATTTCACCTGTAAGTTTTGCCGAGTAAATTAACATCGGGGCAAATGAATTCCATAGAAGTTCTCCCACACGGTCATTGGCATAAATTAATGTTTTTAATTTGCCACCCGGTCCTTTTGCTTGCTTTGCCATTTCTAATGAAGGCGTAGCTAGCTTTTTCGATGGCTCATATTGCATTGTTGATAAATTTAATTGTAAAATTTCTTTCCCTTCTTTTTTGAAGAATCCTTGACCTGTCTTTGCGCCTAACCAGCCATTTTCAAGCATTCTTTTTAAAATTGGTGATTCCTCAAAAACTACCTGTTCCTCACCTGTTGTTTGGTCGTAAACATTTTTTGCTACATGGACAAATGTGTCTAAACCGACAACATCAAGCGTACGGAATGTAGCTGATTTTGGACGACCAATAATTGGACCCGTTACCGAATCAACCTCGCCTACTGTATAATTACGTGCAATCATTTCCTGCATCGTTACAAGAAGGCCATATGTACCGATACGGTTGGCAATAAAGTTCGGTGTATCTTTTGCGATAACAACCCCTTTACCAAGAACATCTTCACCAAATTCTTGCATAAAGCTTAGAACTTCTGGCTTCGTCATATTTGACGGAATTACTTCCAATAATTTTAAATAACGTGGTGGATTGAAGAAATGCGTTCCAAGGAAATGTGCTTGGAAATCTTCTGAACGTCCTTCCGCCATCGCATTAATGCTTACCCCTGATGTATTGGATGAAATAATTGTTCCTGGTTTACGTACAGCATCAATTTTTTCGAATAATCCCTTTTTAATTTCTAAATTTTCTACAATAACTTCGATGATCCAATCAACATCTTTTAATTTGTCTAAATCGTCATCGAAATTCCCCGGTGTAATAAGCGCTAAATTACTCTTCACTGAAAGTGGCGCTGGCTTTTGTTTTAATAATTTTTGCATGGCGCCGTTAGCGAATCGGTTTTTCACCGCTTTGGAATCGAATGTTAACCCCTTTGCTACTTCCTCGTTCGTTAACGCCTTTGGTGCAATGTCTAATAATAATGTAGGAATCCCGATATTTGCTAAATGCGCTGCAATACCTGAACCCATTACCCCTGAACCTAATACCGCTGCTTTTTGAATTTTATAAGACACAAACACTTCCCCCTTCTCCCTTGAATGAACAGTCATTCATTTTCAAATGAAAAAAAAACTTCAAACAGCTTTTCTGTTCTTAGTGTAGTTTATATTGCTAAATTTCGCAATATTTTTCTCTAAATATTCTAATTATTTATTATTCTACTTAAAAAATAGCAAAGGAAAGTAAAGTTTATAAGCTTTCTGGAGTTTAATTACTTTTCGTAATCGTTTATTCTGTGTAGAATGGGCATAAGGAGCGTGATTGAAATGCAAGAAATTACAACAATTGAACAATTTAACGAACTAACAGGTACAGACAAAAAAGTATTACTTAAGTTTTTCGCTGGTTGGTGCCCAGACTGCACACGCATGGATATGTTTATCGATCCAATTATTGAAGAGTACTCTCAATATGAATGGTATTCAATCAACCGTGACAACTTCCCAGAATTAGCCGAGAAGTATCAAGTAATGGGGATTCCTTCATTATTAATCTTCCAAAACAGTGAGAAATTAGCCCACCTACACAGTGCAAATGCAAAATCACCTGCACAAGTAGAAGAATTTTTAAACGCACAAGCGTAATACAACGAAAGAGCGGATCTAAGAGGATTTTCCTTTAGATTCGCTTTTTTCGTTGCAATAAAATCCCCCTCATAAAGGTGAGAATTTTCTATCTATTTCCCCTATTTGTCATTGTCATCAATCCGTAATACAATGGACTACTACGCGCAAATTTTTGTATTAAGAAAGGAGTTTATATGACTTCAGATCAACGAAAAAAATTAGCATTATTAATGTTAAATATGTTTATTGCAGTCGGGAGCTTTGGGATAATTATTCCAATCATCCCCGCATACTTAAAAGAAATCGGACAAGGCGGAACTGCGGCGGGGTTAATTATCGCCATTTTTGCTTTCGCTCAATTTTTAGTTTCTCCGATTGGTGGGAAATGGGCAGATAAATATGGACGTCGCCCGCTCATTAATGCCGGATTACTTATATTAGCCATTTCCATGTTTATTTTCTATTTTGCAGATTCCATTGTTTTACTATATATCTCAAGAGCAATCGGTGGAATCGGCTGTGCCCTTTTAATCCCAGCTATTTATGCTTACGTTGCGGACATTACAACAATGGATCAACGTGCGAAAGGTAATAGCTTTATTTCAGCAGCAATGTCTTTAGGTATTGTTATCGGACCAGGTATTGGTGGTTTTTTAGCTGAATATGGTTTAAAAGCACCATTATTAGTTTCAGCTATCGTTGGATTATTAGCATTTGTCGTATCATACTTCACATTGCCGGAAAGCTTAACCGAAAAAATGGCAATGTCGAATGAGCCAAATCAATCGATGATAAAAGACGTTATTTTATCTGTGAAAAAACCGTTCTTCATCCCATTAGTTATTACCCTTATTATGAGTTTCGGATTAATGGCCTATGAAACGGTACTTGGATTATATGTAAACGATCAATTCGGTGCTACACCACAACAAATTGCCTTTATGGTTACCGCAACAGGACTTGTTGGTGTCATTATGCAACTTTTCGTTGTAGACCGCGTTGTAAAATTAATTGGAGAATTAAACGTTCTGAAACTATTTTTAATCGTTACAGCAGTTGGATTTTCCCTCTCAATCATCGCTAAAACATACGAAATGTTCTTTATCATTTCATTAATGATCTTCCTTGCTACCTCAATTTTGCGACCTGTACTCACAACGCTTATTTCAAAATTAGCAGGAAATGAACAAGGTTTTGCAATGGGGATGAACAATGCTTATATGAGTATCGGAAATATTTTAGGCCCGCTTCTTGCTGGTGCACTTTACGATATTCGAATTTTATTTCCGTTTATTGCAGGATTAATTATATTAATCTTAACAACTATTTTCACATTCATGTGGAAAGGTGCAAAGCTCACTCAAAATAGTTAATGCTTTTGAGCAACTGCGAAAGGCTACCCGATTATTAATTTGTCGGGTAGCCTTTTCATTTATTCTAATTTACTATTCGTAATGTACTCATTCCCTTTTTCATCCGAAATAGTTCGCTCATCCTTTCGCGTTAACTGTAATGTAAAACCATCATCACCAGTAAGAAAATATTTTTCCCCATCTACACGCACTTTTATATTTTTATAAATCTTTTCGGACTTCCCATCAATCTCCACATCTTCTGGAGCCAATTTAATCTTCATATCATTCCCATAAAATTCATATTGATTGTAATAATTTTCTCGATTGATAAAAACTATATTTTGTAAATGGCTTTCCTTTGCTTCATACGTCACCTTATCTATAGTTAGCTTCTCTAAATCCAACATACTGTAATGTTCTGATTTTTGGAAGAAGTCTTCATTATATTTAAGCAGTACGTTTGGACCAATCATCTCCACACTGTAAAATTGGCTTGGACCGTCTAATTTTGCATGTTCAAAAATATTTGCACTAACTAATTCACCATTTCGAACTGTCACAACTTTTGCTTCTTGTCCGCCCCAAAAGAAGAAAGGCTCGTCATGAAAATCCCGCAAATACGATGTTATCCCTTTATCCTCTTGTAAGTCACCATTAATCATTTGGTAGTTCCCATCCGAACGCTTAAAGAGGAGTGTCACAATTGACGTTTTTTCATCAAGTATAAATAATTCTCCAGGTTTTCCATTAAAGAAAGTAGCAGGTCCATCACTAAAAATGCCTAAATCAAAAAACTTGCCTTCCAAAGTTTCAATCACACGCAGTGTTCCCTCTTTATATTTTAACTGATGTAGTAGCGTACCATCGTCAAACGTTACTTTTTCGTATGCTTGTTGTTGGGCATTTAAATCGAAATTCCACATCTCTGTTGCATATCCGGCTGGACGAAATTCCAAATCAATTGACTGGGGAAATTCAATTTCATCATACGAATAAAATAATTGCTGCTCACTTAGCTCTATTTTTCCTGTAGCCTTTACATACTGAATTTCATTTAAGAAATTTATATCACTTGCAGTTAGTTTTATATAAAGTAAAACTCGTTCTTCTTCATCGATTGTCTTTACAACTTCAAGTGGTTGTTCAAAATCAAAAATACTATACTCCTTCAATACCATTTCCGTATTAACATTAGCAACTTTCTGAAGTGCCTTCGCATCTTGTTTGGAAATGGCATCAAAATACTTTACGACCACTTCCCGCTGTTCTTTCGGCAATATACTTGCTTTCACCTCTACTACTGTTGCTGTTTGTTCGTATTCGTTAGGAAGAAAGTAAAGGGCAACTCCAAGTACAAGCATCATACAAAGTGCAATAGCAGGCTGAATCCATTGAAGTGTTTTGCGCGATTTTTTCTTTGTCAGCACCTTTTCAACAAATGCGTCATTTAATAGTGGTTCTTTGCCAATTGTTTCATCAATGGCTTGCTTTATGCGAGAATTCGTCATCCCATCCACCCTCCTCTAATATGAATTTTAATTTTTCTCGCCCACGCCTTAATCTTGTTTTCACTGTATTACTGGATTTACTTAACAGCTGCGCAATTTCCTCGATATTGAATTCTTTGTAATAATATAAAATAATGACTTCTCGATATTTTAAAGGTAGCTGTAAAATTGCCTGACCGAGGCGCGCGTTTTCAGTAAGTTCAATTACTTGTTGCTCGGCTGATTTTGTGCCTCGGAATATCTTCTGGATTTTATTTGTTAATATGGTATTTTTGTAGCTCCAACTGCGTAAATAATCATAACTACGATTGATTGTCATTCTATATAAATACGTGCGGTAAGTTGATTCACCACGGAACTGCTGCTGTTGCTCAAATGCTTTTAGCAACACATCCTGTACAATATCTTCAGCAACTTGTGTGTTTTTCACATATGTAACGGCAAGACGTAACAGCTCTTCTCCGTGCATCCGAACAAATTGTTCTAACTGCATAGTAGACACCTCCCTTTTTTTAGTTTGACGTTAGACGGAGCTCTTTGAATAATAGTTTCAAATGAAATGAATTTTAACTTGTTTCAGCAGAAGTCCTCTATTTCTATAAGTGGGGGTTCAAACCTCGGCTGAATCAAGTTAATAGGGGTGTTTATCGAGAGAGCTCGATAAACATCTGGACGCAATTACGCAGAGGTGTAATTGATTGTGTGTATAATATTTAAATATAACGGAGGTGATGTTTTGCGCGTTCTTCTCAATGTTAAAGGTATATCTCAGTATAGTTCCGTTGTACGCGCGGAGTATCAAAACTCTGCATGTGGACCAACTACAGCGCATGTTATTTTAAACTATTTATGTAAAGATGAAACCGTACCCAAAATGGATATTAATGAACTTTATACATTTTTGGGTGGATCGAGAATTGGCCTTTTCAAATGGCGCATGATTCGAAATTTAAGACGTCTGCTCGGTGAAAGTTGGTTTGTTGAAGAGTGTACACTGACAGAGGCCATCCAACAATTACGTTTAGGTTACCCCGTTGCCCTAAAGTTCGATGCCTATTCTACTGGTCAATTTTTATCAAAAAAGAAACCAATGTTCCACTATCATTGGGTACCTTTAATTGGTTATGAAATTAAAAATAATGAGCTGTACTTAATGATTCATGATAATGGCGGGTCAAATCGAGACAGTGAAATCCGCTCCTTCCATTATGATGATAACCGAAAAGTATTAAGCTTCCTTAAAATCGAGCCAACTGATGGGTTATTTCACTAAATAAACAAAAAAACATTTTGGTTGCTAATCAAAATGTTTTTTTATTTTATCTACTACCTATGTTTACACTATTTACATCGCCATCGTCCAATTATGGTTGAATGAACAGACTGGGGCGGACATTGGAAAGAAATTTTTTACTGATCCTTATGATACATCAGATCATTGGTAAGGTGTATATCACTTTTATCCAGTTGAGCGTTGGTTTGCTCAATGGAATGATCGTAATATCGCACCGAAACCATTCCAATTACAACCATACATCAGAGTTGATTATAAGTAATTTTAAAAGACGCTGGAAGCATTTGTTTCCACGTCTTTTTTATTTTTCCTGTTCAAAAAATGTTATACGCCACGGTTTTTATGGAAATACTTTCATTAAAAAGAGCGAGGTGTGTTATGAAAACTAGTGGCTCTATTAGTATTGCTCATATAATTTTATTGTCTATGACATTTATCGGGTTAAAAAACCATGTCACGATAATTCCTTCATTAATAGAAACAACTGGCCGAGATGCTTGGATTTCAGTCATTATCGCTACGATTATTATAATTCCATGGCTTTATCTCCTAATTTCCATTCAAAAAAAACTAGGAAACAATTCTTTTAGAGATGTTTTATTAAATAATCATCCTAAAGTTGGAAAAGTCCTCATTTACTTTATTGCGTTTTATTTATTGGTCATGGCGGCCATGACCATGCGTGAAACACTGCAATGGGTATCAGTCACTTTTCTAATCGAGACACCTGTATTGATCCTCTTTTTTTCCTATGCCATCGTTTGTGTACTTTTTGCTATGTCTCCAATTCAAAGTATTACGATTGTTAATACAATTGTCCTTTTTGGGGTAGTCGTTCTTGGTTTTTTCGTAGCATTTGTAAATATGCAAATAAAGGATCCTAAGTTATTGTTACCTATTTTCGAACATGGCATGACACCCATATTAAAATCAATCATATATCCTGCATCAGGATTTGTTGAATTATTATTATTTGTTTTTATCCAACATCATTTTAAGAAAAAATTAAAGTTTTCGCATTTCCTCATTATGCTCTTTTTATTATTTGGATTAACGATAGGTCCACTCGTTGGTGCCATCATGGAGTTCGGTCCAGCTGAAGCAGCTACTCAACGTTACCCCGCCTATGAAGAGTGGCGATTAGCAACGATCGGGCGTTTTATTGAGCATTTAGATTTCCTTTCCATTTACCAATGGTTAACTGGGGCTTTTGTACGGATTGGCTTTCTTATATTCATAGTAATAGAGTTATTAGGAATGGCTCAACAGAAAAAAAGAATTATGGAGACAATCGCACCTGCCTTTATCTTTTGCACTTTACCGCTGTTTTTATTAAATGACAGTATATTTATTGAACTAAAAGGTAAATATTTTTTAATAAGTACAGGTTTGTTCTTTTTCCTTTTGGCATTTATCTTTAACGTCATTTTAAGAAAAAGAACGAATAGTAAGGCGGAGAAAAATGCATAAAATTGATTTAATTACTTTAGAGCAGCTTTTCGAAAAAAGTGCAGATGTCCGTTTCCAAACGTATGAATTTCAATCAAGCAACGTCATTTTAATTACATGTGAAGCGATGACGGATAAATATTTACTAAATGAAGTCATTGTTCCGCGGTTACAAGCCCTTTGTGATAATAAAGAATTGCCACTTGATCCATTGAAGATTCCAAAACAATTGTACCTTCCAGACTTGCAGGAAGTTACAACGTTAAATGATGCTGTAACGAATGTATATGGTGGTTTTGTTTTAATTTATATTGAAGAACAAAAGCTTTTACTTTCTAGCAATATTGAAAGTAAACCTAATCGAAGTCCTGAAGAAACGAGTCTTGAAGTGCTTATTAAAGGGCCTCGCGACAATTTCATTGAGGATTTAGCTGTTAATATTGCATTAATTCGAAAAAGAGTACCGACAGAATCTTTAGCCGTTGAAAAATTGACAATTGGGGTACGGTCGAAAACTAAAGTTGCGATTTTATATTTTCAAGATATTGCGAACCTTGATACGTTAAAGGAATTAAAACAACAGCTTCTTGAGATTAATACCGATGTTGTATTAAGTGGAGAATTACTAATGGAACGTTTAAATAAGTATTCTTATTTTATCCCAGTAAATGATACGACAGGTCGCCCTGATTTTGCTCTGCAGTCCCTCATTACCGGTCGATTTATTGTACTTGTGGACGGGGTTGCCTATGCAATCATTACGCCTACCAATTTATTAATGCTTTTAAAATCAGGTGAGGACAATGATTATCCCATGATTATTAGTTCGATCGAGCGCTTATTAAGGCTCGGAAGTGTATTAGTAGCGCTACTTTTACCTGCGTTTTGGTTAGCTTTAACGACCTTTCATCAAGAGCAGTTACCTTTTCAGCTGCTCGCTACGGTCGTTCAATCAAATACAGGACTCCCCCTTCCATCTAGTGTTGAAATGCTCATCATGCTATTAATGTTCGAGCTTTTTCGAGAGGCGGGATTACGTTTACCAAGTATTCTCGGAGGGTCAATTAGTGTTGTAGGAGGCTTAATTATCGGGGATGCAGCAATTCGAGCAGGGGTCACAAGTCCTGCGATGATTGTTGTTATCGCAATTTCTACAATTGCTACTTTTACATTAGTAAATCAATCTCTTGTCACGAGTATTGGCTTAATGCGCGTCACTCTTATATTAATTACAGCTTTATTAGGGTTGTTCGGCTTTTTCCTCTCCATATATATAGTGTTAATTTATTTATCGAATATCCGTGTTTATGGCGTGCCTTATCTTAACGTTGGTGCAGATTTAAGCTGGAAAAATATTTCTAAATCATTATTTCGTCTCCCCCCAGATGCCATTAAAGAACGTCCTGCCATGTTAAAACCACAGGACAAAACGAAAGAAGGTAAAAAATGAAAAAGTATCTTTTTTTCTTACCTCTTTTACTTTTAGCTGGTTGTTGGGACACAAATCAACCTGAGCGCATGTATTATCTTCATGGGATAGCTTTCGATTTTGTAGATGGACAATATGAAATCTATGCTCAAATTATCGATTTTACAAATATCGCAAAATCCGAGCAGCCCTCAAACTCCGATGCAATTCAGATTGAGGTTGGAATCGCAAGAGGAAGAACGTTTAATGAAGCCTTTTTTAATTTATATAAAACAATGGACGAGCGCTTATTTTTTGGTCATTTAACGTATGTCATTTTCTCGGAAAACGTCGCGAAAGAAAACAAAGTAAGAAATATCATTAACACTTTAATTAAATACCGAGAATTACGTTATAACGCCTGGGTATATGTAACAAAAACCCCGTTGGAAGAACTTATGTTGACGTCACCAATTCTTAATAAAGCCATTACCTTATCGAAGTTATCTGACCCTTTAAATTCATATAGTCAATCCTCACTAATCGAGCCGATGAACATTCGAGAAGTATTACTTTATTTAGATGAACCGAGTCACGAAGCAATAATACCTTATGTAGAAGATTCGAAAAATTGGGTAACAAAAAAAGAAAGGGATACTGTTTATTCCGTTACAGGCGTTGGCATTATTTCGGAGAAGGAGGGCTTATTGGGCTTTCTTCTCGAGCAGGATGTCAAAGGGATGCAATTTATGACAAGCGATACTAGACGCAGTGAATTGACATTTCAAATGGAGGGATTCGGCGACCCTGCTGTAACAGTCGTTATTGAAAATGTAGATCCTAAAATTCGTGCCGTTATTTCAGAAAACCCGATTCAATTTGATATTGATGTCAAATTAATTGTACAAATAACTGAAACGATCGACAAAGCGCAAACTAAAAAACTCATTGAAAAAATTGAAAAAACGGTAAAAGAAGAAATTAAAAGAACATATGAAGAGGGTATCAAAATTCAAGCCGATGTTTATCGACTATCCGAAACCGTCTACCGAAATCATATACGTGAGTGGAAAAATATTGAGCAAGATGGAAAAGTCCCCTTAACGGAAAATTCCATACGAAACCTCAATGTGGAAGTTGTCCAAACAATTGGGAAAAGAACGCTTGAAATACCACGATAAAAAGAGACCAACTTAAGTTAGATGGCCTCTTTTTCCTCAATATAATGAACGTGCATGTTTCGCGATAAGACGAAATCCTTCTTGCTCAAGTAAATCAAATGTTGAAGGTGAATAATTTTCTAACCGTAATGCTTCTAAATCCACAGAAATTGGCGCACCACAATTGATGGTTGCTAATTTATGGGATAAACGAAGCATTTCTTCATTTTCGCTAATTTTACTTCTTTGACCTGGCTTTAATGTTGGTAGTGCTGCTAAAACTTCATCAATAGAACCATGATTTTGAATGAGCTGCAATGCGGTTTTAGGGCCAATCCCTTTTACCCCTGGATAGCCGTCACTCGCATCTCCCATAAAAGCCTTCACCTCGGCAAATTGCTTTGGCACAATCCCATATTCATCGACAAATCGGGCTTCTGTATACACATCATATTCAGAATAACCCTTTTTCGTAAAGGCAATCGTTGTTGTCGGGTTTAATAACTGCAATAAATCTTTATCACCACTAACAACAGTAATTTGGGCATCATCTTTCCATTTTCCAATCATCGAGCCTATTAAATCATCCGCTTCAAGTCCTTTAACACCAAAGTTTTGCCAGCCAATCATTTGTGAAACATCTTTAGCCATATCAAATTGTGGTAGCATTTCTTCTGGTGGTGCAGGTCGGTTCGCTTTATACCCGTCAAATAACTCATTGCGGAATGTATGAGCACCCATATCCCAACAAACAGCTAAATGCGTAGGTTTCATAATATTTTGTGCCGTTAACACATGGCGGGCAAATCCTTGCACTCCATTAGAAGGTGTACCATCTTCCAATCTTATAAACTGGTTCATTGCAGCTGAAGCAAAATATGAACGGAATAACAGTGCCATCCCATCAACAATTAATAAATGTGGTTTTGTCATAAATAAACGTCCTCTCTCTATTACAAAACACTATTATATCAAAAGATAACTTTGATAAGGTGATTGAAGCTCATATATACCCCACACTTGCTAGACTCCATTGATTGGACATCCTATTTAATAACTAAGGTAATAAATACGTAGCAATTTTATTAATATCTTTACTAAAAATACGATCCGTAATCATGCTTGGTGCAAGAGCTCGTAGCTCCTGCCATTTTTCATGAAGCTTCGGTGACATTTTTTCTGCACCACGATATTCGACTGCTTGAGCCGCACAAAATGCTTCAATTGCTAATACGTGGCGGACATTTGCAATAATCATTCGTGCATGACGTGCCCCCGTCGTCCCCATACTAACATGGTCTTCTTGATTCGCAGAGGATGGAATCGAGTCCACAGAAGCAGGGTGTGCTAATGTTTTATTTTCCGACACTAAGCTTGCTGCACTATACTGTAAAATCATTGCCCCTGACTCTAACCCTGGCTGAGCACTTAAAAATGCTGGTAATCCTTCACTTAAAGATGGATTGACTAAACGTTCGATGCGACGTTCTGATACATTCGCAAGTTCTGCCATACCAATTTTCAAAAAATCCATCGCGAAGGCAATTGGCTGCCCATGGAAGTTTCCACCTGAAATAACTACTTCTCCCTCGTCAAAAATGAGCGGATTATCAGTAGCCGCATTCATTTCAAGCTCCAACTTTTCCTTTACGTAATTCAATACTTGCCAGCTTGCTCCATGAATTTGTGGAATACAGCGCAGTGAATATGGATCTTGCACACGTTTTTCCCCTTGGTGCGTAATTAGCTGACTACCTTCTAGCCATTCTCGCATACGTTGTGCAACGTCCATTTGCTCCTGCATCCCTCTTGCTTCATGCACAGCTGGATGGAATGCGTCGATAATGCCGTATAAAGATTCCATCGTCATCGCGGAAATCCATTCACTCGCATACGCTAATTTTTCCGCTTCAATATAATTCACGACACCTTGTGCAGTCATCGCCTGTGTGCCATTAATTAAAGCAAGCCCTTCTTTTGCTTGTAGCTTAATTTGTGGTAAATGATGCTCGTTAAACACTTCATCTGAAGGACGGCACTCACCATCAACCCAAACTTCCCCTTCACCAATTATCGCTAGCACTAAATGCGATAAAGGCGCTAAATCTCCAGATGCCCCAAGTGAACCTTGCTGTGGGATGATTGGATGGACTTTTTCATTAATCATCCACACTAAACGTTCTAGCACTTCTAAACGAATACCTGATAACCCTTTTAATAAGGCATTTAAACGTAGCACCATCATTGCTCTTGAAACAATTTCAGGAAATGGATCGCCAAAACCACAAGCATGTGAGCGGATTAAGTTTAATTGCAAAGTACCTACTTCATGTTCTGCTATTTTAACATCACTAAATTTTCCAAACCCGGTATTAATGCCGTAAACTGTTTTTTCTTGCTCCACAATTCGTTCAACGGCTTGCCGGCTTTTTTTAACCTTATCAATCGCGTCTTGTCCGATTTCAACTTTTTCATGCTTGTATAAAATTTGTTCTAGTTGTCCCATCGATAATCTTTCACCGTTTAATTGAATCATTTATTCCGTCCCCTTTTATTCCCGTATTATGTTAATGAACTTGATTAATTTCATTATTGTACAAATAGTTACACTTTTCTAGTCTTTTATTCGTTTTTCCCGATAAATATAGAATATTTTCTCGTAAACTCGATTTTATTAGGCTTTACAACACATTTCTATATACTCCATCTAATTCATTAACCTGTTAATAGTTTAGTAATTCAGTATTTTAGCATAATGAAGTGTTGAAATTAATGAATAATAAAAGGACATTCAGATACTTGTCTAAATGTCCTCTTCCATTCAATTCATTTCATTCGCTTCATATCTCTTATTGCTTGTATGGATAGACGCACTAATAAGATTGCGCATATAAATAAACCTAAATGAGCTACAGTATTTAAATAGATAGCATAGACCGAATGCATGAATTGCGAAATGGCCAATAATGCAACAGAGATGATGCCAAAGGTGATGCCGACTAATAATAGTACGAAGCGCGAAAATAATTGGCTAATGAATAATGAATTTGCCTTATCAGAAAAAATATCGTGATGCAAAATAATTTTACCACTTTCAACCTTCTTCACGAGCTGGTCAATTCGCCTTGGGATTTTACTGATATTTGGTAAAATGAGTGCTAATTCTTCTTCTATAAGCGCCTTTGTAGCACGAGGCTCCGTAAAAGGTTTTGAAAAACTTGTTTTCAAATAATCATTTGAAAATTCCTTCGCTTCTGTAAAAATTTCGAAGTTTGGATCAATCGTTGATAATGTACCATCGAGCGTCACAATCGCGCGCAATGCAACATTAACCGCGGGATAAAAGTGCAGCCCAAATTCACGGACAACCGAAAAAATAGAATAAATTAAAACATCTGTGGGAATTTGTGATACATAATTAATTTTCAATAAAATTTGACTAATCGCCTGCTCCATTTCAATACGATTAATATCTTCTGTATTTTCAACGAGTAACCTTACACCATCTACAACTAGTGGTGCGTCATTTTGATAGATACCGACTAAGAAGTATTTCAACCCTTCTTGCTGTGGATCTGCAAGGCGCCCAACTGCCCCAAAATCAAGCATCGTTAACTTTCCTGTATGCTGCTCAATATAAATATTTCCTGGATGTGGATCCGCATGAAAAATACCTGAAACGAGTGCCTGCTCTAAAAATGAAAATAATAATGATTGCGCAAATTGGCGTCGATCAATATGCTGTTCTTCATAAATATGTTGCGCAATAGCTACGGACTTCCCTGTAACATATTCCATGACAAGAATGTTTGTATTACTATAACGTTGATACACTTTAGGAATTTTTACATCGTTTTTCCCACTTTGAATAATCGTCGTCATTTGTTCCATGTTCCGCGCTTCAATCGTAAAATCGATTTCCTCACCTAAAGCAACGCTAAAACCCTTTGCTAACTCTAAAAAACCTAAGCTTTCCGCCCATTGTGATTTACTTGAAATCCAACTGGCAAATTCCATTAAAATGCCTAAATCTTCATTCATAATATTTTTTACATCAGGACGCAATAATTTCACAGCAACGGGTTCGTTTGTATCACGTAATATCGCTTTATGCACTTGGCCAATTGATGCGGATGCTAATGGTTCTTCACTAAAGTAAGAAAAGATTTGATTGACGTCGCCTTTTAGATTTTTCTTTAAAATCTCGTCTACTTGCTCCTTCGAAAGTGGACGCACATGCTGTTGCAATTTTTCTAGTTCCTCAATGAACACTGGAGATAGCAGCTCTTTTCGTGTTGAAAGAACTTGACCAAACTTGACGAAGATCCCCCCACATTGCTCAAGCGTATCGCGCAAAGCAATCGCTAATTCTCGTTCATCTTCACGCGAACGGGCATATTTCACCGTGCGCGTCACGCCGTTTTTCATAGCAATTCGTAAAACTTCACTTAAACGTTTTTGACGACGCCAATATATGAGCACTGTTTTCAGACTAGAGCGTCGTCCAACTGGTATGCCATTTTCATTAATTTCAATCTGATCAAACAGTTCAAAAAACAAATACAGCAACATCGAAATAAGCAGCATACCGCCAAACCATAGAAGCGTTACAACATTCATTAAATTTGAAACAATTCCTTCTTCAAAATAACTTGTCCCGCGGATATATGTATACCAAAAGACAAAGCTCGTAAAAATCACACTGATTATGACTGAAAAAGCGCGCTTACCTAAGGTCACTTGAGAGCCAATTAAACGTCCACTAATAAAAAATACGAGTATTGAAGCAACAACTAATTGTAAAATAATTGTTAGAGCATGCATCCATTCGGCCTCCTATTTCATTACTACGTGTACTTCAATCTTCACATTTCCCCTTAATGCCTTGCTAATCATACAAACCTCCTCTGCTTTATATGCATAGCGTTCTGCCATACCTCGCTTCTTTTCGTCCTTCTCTGACATGTTCAACTCAATATAATGATGGATTTCTCGATAGGTAAAAACGCCATTCGTTACTTCAACGATTCCATCAGACTTCAATGTAGGTATTGCATCAATTTGACTGCGCTCTAACATAGCAGCGAGCGTAATGATATAACAAGTTGCAGCAGCACCTAATAACATTTCATCTGGATTCGTGCCAATACCTGGACCATCCATCTCAGGAGGAATTGATATTTGCGTTTGTAAACGCTGTGCTTTTAAATTACCAACTTCATTGCGCCCCCCTGGCCAATCAATTGTTAAACTAAATGTATGTAATGTCATTTTTATCCGTCCTTTGACTTTTCTTTTACTATATAAATTGAACTAAAGAATCCATCTTTTAAAAATTCATCGAAAAAGGGAGGAGTTGATTTCCATTCCAGTCCCGACGCTTTCCGCGGGCACGGCTCCAACTAACTTGTTTCGAGATGCATCTCGAAACAAGTGGATTTTCCGCTCGTGCTGTTCCCGCAGGAGTCGTCTCCCTTTCATTCCAATAAACTCCTTCTATTCAAGTTTCTACCAACACAATCCCTGATCATTTTCTTCCTAATATAAAGTTAGTTTCATATGTTCGAATCAAGTATTGCACTATTAGTTCAACACTAAAATGTGCCGCCTCCCACGGTAGCGGCGCAATAAATCCAGAAAGATTCAGAAGCATAACTTTATAAAGGATGGCCTTGCCCAAAGCACAAAGATGAGTCGTACAGATTTGTGTAACAAAACTGTGTGACTCATGTGCTTAGCCAGCCATACAAGCACGCAATTTATTAAAATCCAGAATAGAAAACTTATTCAAAGAAGCAGCTAGAACACCTCGCTCCAACTGCCACTGATTACCAACTATTTTCTTTATACTTTTTATAGTAATTTATTTGGCGCATGAATAAATAAAATTTACGTTTGAAAGACTTGTCTTGCTTATAAAATAACGGATTCACCATTTTTCGTTCACGAATGAGTCGTTGAATATCCGCTTGAACTTTTGAATCAGCAACAAATTTCCTTAAGACAATTTTCGGAACGACTGAGAATAATAAATCTCCCTTTAAATAGGTGCATGGCTTCGGCTCATTAAAAATTAAATCATCGACAAAATAGCGCGCCATATTGTGCCCCATTGCCGTCACATAATAGCTTGAGCGACCTTGACGAATATTCACTTCAAACACTTTAAACTTGCCATCTCGCTCATCATATTTTAAATCGAAGTTAGCAAAACCTCGATAATCAACTGCTTCTAAAAAGCCACGTAGCTTTGTCATCACTTCTTCATTATAGCGGGATAGGACTGCTGTATAGTTTCCGATTGCAGTTTTAGTATGTTCCTGTAATGCCACTTGTGCAAATGTTACGAGCTGAGTTTCACCTTTTGAACTTACATAAATAACGGAATCCCACATCGCCGTGTCCTCACCAGGAATGAAATCTTGAATAATGAGCTCTTCCTGATATCCACTTGCCTTCACCATATCAATTACTTTTTGTACTTCCTCGCTACTGTCTACTTTAAATACTTTAGCTTGTCCTTCAAAAGGATGGCGGCTATATTCAATCCCATTACTCGGCTTAATAATGACTGGATACATCATCTCACCAGTAAAATCGTCATCCACGCGACAATCATAAAAATAAGTCGTCGGGATATCTATGCCATGCTGCTCACAAAGCTTATAAAAATTCGATTTAATTTGTAAATGCTCCATTAGCTCTACATCAATATTGTTAAACGCAAAATAATCTTTTAAAATGGTGCGATTTTCAATAATTAAACGGACATATAAATCATTTGTCCCAATCAATATAAGCTTGTCTGCTTCACCTTCATATTTTTTAGCAACACTTATTAAAATTTTCGCAAATTGTGCTGGATCACCTAATTTTTTATCGTATTCAATCGCACGTGGGATTGTACTTAAATTCGTAAAAGGCAGTACACCCTTCCCTACTAAAATTGGACGGATATTATATTCTTCATGAAATGAAATGGCCATATTGTAAGCATTAATATCTGTACCTACAATAATGGGCAAAAATGGTTGTTTGCTCATAAAACTCTTCCTCTCGATAAGTACAATTAAAATCTGGATACAATCACGCTAAGTAGTAATTGATACCACTAACATATCATACAATAATCTTTCGAATTAATCTTTAATTTACAAATATGTCCGTATAAAAATTAGGTTTATGAAACTTCCTCATGTTAAGAACGTACTTATTAGAGAGGTGATTAAAATGAATGAACGATTGCAATTATTTTTTGACAACATCGAGAAAATAAAGCTTTATTTTGGTTCTGATGCGGAAAGTTTCGCAAAACATTTGGCGCTCAAATTAACCGTTCGTAATATTCATTTTTATTACGAAGACTATGAAAACGTTCAGAAGCAAATAAAAAAACATACAAAGTGGTATCAATTCGCACGAAACAGCTCTAAATTGAATCATGCTTATTATGTACATTTCGCAAAAAATCCAGAACAAATCCCAAAAGTTTTTCAACAATATAGAACTTTACCAAAGCAATTTAATCGCGGGGAGCAAAGCTATCTTACAGCCATGTATTTAAATGATGAAGCGGCAATCATTAAAATCGGAGCACTTATGCACGAATTAAAGCAGCAGCCTAGTTTAAAGTTCTCCTCCTTTGCTACGCATCATTGCGCCATCTTAGCTACTCGTCCAGAAGAATCTCACATATTAGCCAATACATATACGCAATACTATAATAAGTTGATTACGGACGGTTTTGTTCGCGGTAATGATACGATTCAAACAGCCCTTTTACTAACGGTTGGTACAGGGACATTTTGCGCAAATACGATTCAGCATGTAAAAGAGCTGATGAAGCTTATTTTTTCGATTGAACCTACTTTAAAAAATTGTCACTACAGCACAATTGGCTTGCTCGCACTTGCCAATTTTGAAACGAATCAATTTCCTGCACTTGTAGATATCCATGATGAAATTTGTCGCAGCTTAAAAATCTCTCCGAACAGTTGCAACACCTTACTACTAGCAACGCAAATATATACGGCAAATGAAGCAATTGGGGATCTCCCATCTTACAATATGGATTTCTCTGATTTTGCGTATGCTCTTGTCAATGATGATTTCACAAGTAATCATGGGGTTAGTGACAATTAAACTGATTTCAGCCGACGTCTCAGATTCAGTTTTAGTCAAGTACAATGCCGAGACATAAGGGATTATTTTTATTGTACTTCTCTATTTCCGAAAAAAAAAATCACCTTCCAACAAAAATTGGCATGGTGATTTTTTGTGTTTACTTGTTTTTTCGTTCCAATCTCGTTTTTCGCTCGTTTGCATACTCCGCTGCCGCAGTGAATACAATGTCCGATGATGAATTCAGTGCTGTCTCACATGAATCTTGAAGGACCCCAATGATGAAGCCAATCGCAACAACTTGCATCGCGATCTCATCTGAAATTCCTAATAAGCTACATGATAACGGAATTAATAATAATGAGCCCCCTGCTACACCTGATGCACCGGCTGCTGAAACCGCTGTTAAAGCCATTAAAATAATAGCCGTGAGTAGATCGACTTCAACACCTAAAGTATGAGCAGCCGCCATCGTCAATGTTGAAATTGTAACTGCCGCGCCCCCCATATTGATTGTTGCACCTAAAGGAATCGAGATCGAATACGTGTCTTTATTTAACTTAAGCTTTTCTGCTAATGCCATATTTACTGGAATATTAGCTGCTGAACTTCGCGTGAAAAATGCCGGTATTCCGCTTTCTTTTAAGCTTGCAAAAACAATCGGATATGGATTACGACGTGCAACAATAAATACGAGTAAAGGGTTTACAACTAATGCAATAAAGAACATTGTACCGACTAATATGATGACGAGACGACCATACGACGATAATGAAGAAAAACCAGTCGTTGAAATTGTCTCAAAAACAAGTCCCATAATCCCAAGTGGTGCTAAGCTAATTATCCATTGTACAATTTTTGTAACCGCATCTGATAAGTTTGCTATTACTGATTTTGTTGTATCATTCGCGGCTTTTAATGCAAATCCTAAAACAAGCGCCCAAGCAAGTATCCCTAAATAGTTTGCTTCTATAATTGCACTCAAAGGATTGGATACGATATTGAATAATAATGTTTCTAATACTTCTGCAATTCCGCTCGGTGGTGCTATTTCCTGTGTTCCAGTCTTTAATAGTAAAGTCGTCGGGAAAATATAGCTTACAACAACCGATACTAAACCGGCTAAAAAGGTACCTACAATATATAACATTACAACCATTTTCATATTCGTAGCCTTGCCACTCGCGTGAGAAGAGATTGCATTAATGACTAAAACAAATACTAATATCGGTGCTACTGCTTTTAACGCCTTAATAAACAATGCACCAAATATTGAAATTACAGACAATTGTTCAGGTAATAATAAAGCAAACACAATTCCGAGTAAAATACCTGCAATGATTCGATTCACAAGGTTAATACTATTCCATTTTTCAAATAAACTTTTCATTATTTTCCTCCAAAATTATCCTGTGTATATAGTAAAACTTCGATTCGTTTGGTTTTCAATTCATAAATTTGTTTTTTAAATATATTAAAATAATACATTGTATCTATCAATAACACAACTGTATTTTTGAGGTGTACACAAAAAATTCTAATTACAGGAAAATTAATTTACTTGATACTTATTTCACTATTAGTATTACATAAAAATTATTAGGATATCCCTCATGCCAAGCCTAACTATTTCCCCCATTAAATTTCACTTTTTTTAACCTAATTTTAACCTTCTTCCTATATATTACTAAAAATAGGAAAATGATCAGGAATGTGATAAAATGCAATACAATACGACTCACAAACTCCTAACATTTTCCACAGAATTCACCCGTACAAATTTCTGATTATTCAATTTTAATCGATGAAATTCAAAAGAATTACTATTACACTAGACTAAAAGACCAGTACAGCCATTCACAACAAAAAGTTTTAAAAAAGTTCAAATATTAACAACCTTCTAGGAAAGGTGTTGTTGCAGATGATTAACGAAACACTTAACTTACACACTCTACTTAGCCGCAAATATGTCGATAAATTTAATCGCATAATGTTTGTACAAATAATGCCTTCAATTTTCACAGAGGAGCAAGCTCAATCACAACTGGAATTATTAACATTAAAAATAAAGCATAATCCTTGGTTATTTCAGCCTGTTGGATATGCCTTACTCGACCAGCACTATGTCATTGCTTATGAGGATTTTACGGGACAAACACTACAGCAATACTTTCAAAACAAAACATCCCCTATCCATGAAGTCCTACAAATTGCGATTGAATTAACAAATGCTTGTATAAATATTCATCAACATGGCGATATTATTGAGCATTTTTATCCATCACTCATTTATATTCAACCACAAACAAATAAAATAAAAATGCTGGCACCTATTGCGATTCGTTGGAATATCGCAAATGAAAAAACCTTTCAAATTCCATTAAAAATGGGTGAACTGCCTTATATAGCTCCTGAACAAACAGGTCGGGTGGCGTTAGAAATTGACGAACGTACCGATTTATATTCCATCGGTGCCGCTCTGTATGAAATGGTTACAGGTATACCGCTATTCCAGGCGAATAACACAATGGATAATTTATTTTATATATTAACCAAATCGCCAGACCATTCTTTACTTGAACAAAATTGTCCACTTGTCATATTACGGAAAATCATTCTCAAGCTATTAAGTAAAAATAAAGAAGATCGTTTTCAAACGGCATTTGGCTTGCGATTGGACTTACTTCAAGCAAAGGATCTACTAATTGCTGGAAAATTAGCAAATGAATTTGTTATTGGAAAAAATGATACAGTATTACAACCTAAACTTTCGACGAAATTATATGGTCGCCAATCAGAGCAAAATTTATTAAGCCAAGTTTTTCATAAAGTACAAAATGGGAAAAAGGAAATCGTCTTTATTCAAGGGTTATCAGGTAGTGGAAAATCAGCTATTGCGAAGTCTTTACTAAAAGAAACGTTGTTAGCAAAAGGTTTTTTTCTTGAAGGTAAATTTGATCAATTACAAGAGCAGCATACATTTCAGCCTATTATCGAACCGCTCCATCAGTTATTGCGACAAACGTATTTAGAAGGCGAACAAGCGGTTGCTACTTTTCAAAAAAGCCTATTAGAAGTGGAACTCATGCTGACTGAAAGCCTAATACATATACTTCCAGAGCTAAGTCTATTCGTTAATGATGAGATTCGGATTGTAAAAGAAAGCAAACAGTACACATTGCAAATGAATGCCTATATTTTCTCGTCCATCCAAAAGATTTTCACTATTTTTGCACGTGCAAAAAAGCCGATTGTAGTTTTTATTGATGACATTCAATGGGCACAACAAGAAACAATTGAAATTCTGCAATATATTTATGAACAACATTATCATGGCTACTTTCTATTAATCATTGCCATACGTGAAGAAAAAACCGGTATGAATGAAACGTGTCTTGTATGGCAAAAAGAGCTTGATTCATTCACTGGTATTTACGTTCATTTGCTCGACCAAGAAGCCGTTTTAGATTTGGTTTGTGATTCTCTTCAGTCTCGTTGTGGTACTGCCCATCACATTGCACAGCGCTTATATCAGATGACACAAGGAAATGCATTATTTATTCATGAAGCATTTCGAATGCTTCTAAAAAACAAAACGATTTTCTATAATATTGAAAGTTCAAGTTGGGAATATGATGTGGAGCAATTGCATGAAAGTATTGCCAACAATGAACTATTTGGCTTTCTTGAAAGTCGCCTGGGCAAGCTGACAAGTCAAGTGCAAAATATTTTACAAATTGCCTCCTGCTTTGGACGGGTTTTTAATTTTAATTACCTGTCAAAGGTAGTCAACATCCCATTTTATGACTTGCTTTCTTACTTAGAGGAGTTAACATCACAGGGCTTTATTATGGCGGTTGATGGACAATTTAATTTTACCCATTCTACGTTGTTAGAAAATCATCATCAACTTTATTCGATGCAGTTTCAGTTTATCCATGATGGTATCCAGCAATCTGCCTATGACACACTTAGTCATGAAAAACGATTGGAAATTCATTTTGCTATTAGTCAATTGTTGCAAAAAGAGGATGGATTATCGAAGCAACTACATGAACTCGTAAGGCAATTAAATTATTGTAAAGAATTACTTACACCTTCTGAGCAACAGCAGCTTGCCATGTGGAATTTTGAACTTGGCACTCAAGCAAAAAACGCAGGCTTATTTAGCACAGCACGGCAGCATTATATTGATAGCTTACGGTTTTTACCCGAAAATAAATGGACGGAGTTTCGTGAAAAGACAATTCAGCTATTTATGGAAATCGGTGAATGTGAATATTTAGTTGGTCATTATGAGCAATC
The DNA here is from genome assembly GCF_002736105.1 of Solibacillus sp. R5-41. Lineage (NCBI taxonomy): Bacteria > Bacillati > Bacillota > Bacilli > Caryophanales > Caryophanaceae > Solibacillus > Solibacillus sp. R5-41. Next base: position 3,453,192 of record NZ_CP024123.1, read on the forward strand.
CAAATATTATATACAAGAAGCGTTAGAGCATACCGAAAGCGCACTAGAAAAGCTGAAAATTTACCGGTTAATGTCTCTTATTGAATTAGAAAATAACGAATTAGTTCTCGATGCAGGCTTTAAGGCGATGGAATTATGCAACATGAACATTTCACGGGAACCAACGAAACTGCATTTAGCACAAGAGTTTTTATTATTAAAGATGGCATTACGCAATAAATCCAATGAACAATTACTCAATTTAAAACCAATTGAAAATGAGGAAATTGATGTTTTCCTTCAAATAATGATTAATATTGTTACGAATTCATTCCGCATTAGCCCTAATTTAACAGGGATGATTTTCCTTCGCTCCATGCGTCTTCAGCTAAAATATGGTGCAGCAACAGAGAGTGCCATTGTATTTATTAATTATGCATTATTATTAATTTCTGGCTTTGATAATGTGAAGGACGGGCTTCGTTTCGGGAAATTAGCCTTATCCATGGCGGAAAATCAAGATAATTCTTATGTTAAGTCACGTGTCTATTTTATTTATGGAATCTTTCTAAATCACTGGGAGAAGGATTTTGCATTGAGTATTCCTTATATGCGAACAACGCAGCAATATATGGAGCAGCTCGGGCTTTACTACATCGTAACAGCGACTTCATGTTTTATATGTAGTGTGCAATTAATTGATGGGCGTCCTATTCATGAAATTCAAGAGGAGCTCACTTATCAGCAATCACAATATGAAAAATATCCGAGTGTTCTGGCGATTGATTTTTTAGCGGAATTGAAATCCTGGATGGGGGCATTACAATCACCTACTCAATTGCCGGATTGGGATTCACATATTACGTTACATGACGAAGAAGCCGTTACGGTTATGCATTATACGTTACGACTACGAATGGCCTATTTATTTAAAAATGAGACTCAATTAATGCAAATACTCAACTATTTATCGAAGCAAAGCTCTGAAGTTTATTCTTTGCCTACGACACCGGTTTATTATTTTTTAAGAGGGCTTTGTCATATTGATTTTTTAAAGGGTAATATGGAGCCTCCTTTTTCTAAAAAAAAGCTAGTATCGGAGTTCAAGGACAGTATGCGCCGTTTTAAAAAATGGGCAAAAGAAGCACCTCATCATTATGAACATTTGTATTTAACGCTGCTTGCTGAGTTTCATTATTTGAACAAAGACTATGCACAGGCCACATTGTTTTATGATCAGGCATTACAACTAGCAAAGGTTTATCATTTCCCTCAAGATGAGGCGATGATTTATGAGCGCACTGGAAAACTATTTATTGAGCTACAGCAATCGGCCAAAGCGCGCTATTATATTTCGCAAAGTATTATCAAATTACGTGAATGGGGCGCCTTTACCATTGCAAATCGTTGGGAAAGTGAGTATTCCAACTTTATCATTCAACAACCTCAAGCGATTCAACCTACTTTTTCCTATGACATGATTAGCTTATTGGAAACGACACATGCTTTAGCGAATGAAATTAGTATCGAAGAATTAATGCAAAAATTACTCATTTCCATATTAAAGCAGGCAAATGCTACTTCTTGCTACTTTATTCGTTATGCAGAAAATCATTTTTACACATTTGCTAAAGTCGCCGTGAATCAAGATCATTTTAATTTCACGCTATTGCCCGAGCAAATTAATGTTGCGATAAAAGGAATTGTCGATTATTCCTTACTTTTAAACGAACCACTTGTTGAAGGCAATCTTTCAAATAGTAAATATTTTAGCCATTTAGGTATTCAAGCAAAATCATTTTTATGTATGCCAGTTCATTTTAAAGGGAAAATTCAAGCCTTTTTATACTTAGAAAATAACTTACTTGAAAATGCCTTCAATGCAGTCCAGCTAGAATTACTACGAATTATCGCTACACATCTCGCTGTTACACTCGAAAATGCGGAGATGTATTATGATTTAGAAAATCGTGTAAAAGAGCGCACAGCTGCTTTAGATGAGATGAACATTTTCTTAAAGGAAGCAAATGACCGTCTCGCAATTAATGAACAGGAACGAAAAAAATTATTACAAAGTATATCACATGAATTACGATCTCCCCTCACATCAACATTAGGCTATATTGACTCGATTTTAGATGGTGTTGTGCAAAATCCAGCACAGCAAATAAAATATTTACAACGCAGTCGCGAAAGACTTATCGCATTAAATCGCTTAATTCAAGATTTATTTGAACTGACAAAGCTTGAAGCTGGGCGTACAGATTTTACGTATACGAAAATGTCTACTCAACAATTTTTTGAAGAGTTTGCCTACCGCTTCGAAGAGGATGTCCATCAGGCAAAGCTTGCTTATTCTGCTTCTTGTAATTTACAGCCTGGCTTATATGTTCAAATTGATTTATTACGCATCGAGCAAGTTTTATCGAATTTAATTTCCAATGCGATTAAATATACTAATGAGGGGAGTATTTCTATTTCGATGTGTATTGAAGATGATGAACTTTTTTGTGTCGTTGAAGATAGCGGAATTGGTATTCTTTCGAGTGAGCTACCCTTTATTTTTGATAGCTATTACCTCGCTTCCAATTCAAATAAGTTGAATTCGCATGGGATTGGCTTAGCTATTTGTAAAGAGATTGTTACGCAGCATGGCGGGAAAATTTTTGCTGATAGTATTCATAATCATGGCTCTAGATTCTATTTCACCCTACCGATTTTAGTTGAAAGGAACATGTAGAATTACTTATAAATAGAAACAAGCAGCCCGACTATGTTATTTTAGTAGAGTATCTTTACTTTCTAGGGAGGGAAAACCATTGTCGCTTTATAAACGTGGCTACTTCTTTTTACTAATAGGGATTATCTTATTAACACTTTCTATATTTGTAACGGTAAATTTGAATTTTTGGGTGTGGGGTGCCATCTTCATTTCAAGTCTTTTGTTATGTACGATTGGTATCATTTTATTGATTATCCATCTATATAGACAAGTAAAAGAAGATAAGCAAAAAAACACCTAACAAATAAAGCACAATGAGCTGTACGAACCAGCTTCATTGTGCTTTATTTAATCCTTCGTAATAATGGATACTACCGTATTTAAAACCCGACTTGCCTCTGGTATCGGAAATACTGGGAATACGTGATTCATTTTCGGATATTCAAAATATAAAATTTCCACGTCTTCTTTTTTTGCCTTCTCTAAAAACATTTTGGCATCCACTATGAGCATTTCATACGATCCTACAAAGAGTGCAATCTTCCCTATCCCATCAATTGGGCCATGGAGTGGACTAATTAAATGATTTGATATATCACTTTGTCCTGCCCAAAGTTTCCCCAACCGTTGAGCACCAACTAGACCAAGCATTGGATCGATTTTTTCAATTTCTTTATACTCAGGGTTCAATCCTGACACATCTAGCCACGGTGAATATAATACGACATGCTCCGGCTGCTTTTTGTTTTGCAATTTGACATCTTGTGCAAGTGCTAAAGCAAGCCCACCACCAGCCGAATCTCCCATAAAGATAAATGGTGCATCATATTGCTTGAGTAATTTATCATATAATGTATGGATTGCAGTAAATGCATCGGTATATGTAAATCGCGGTAGCTTCGGATAAATAGGTACGACAATTGTATAGTTTGTTTTTTCTGCAATCTTTACTAAATGGCGCCAATGAAAAATTAAAGGATCATTAATATATGCCCCACCATGAAAATAAAAAATCACTTTCATTGGATTTATTTGCTCATTGACTACATAATACTTCATCCCACTCAATTCGAACTGATTAATTGCATGCTTTTCCTGAAACTTTTTATCCAATTCATACGGAAGTGCATTATACTTTTCTTCGATAAACTGATCCATCAACTCTAAATTAAGGAATTTCTTTTTTGATCCGCGCATGAGTAAATACTTTTCGAATAAAACACTTTGCCAACTGCGCAATTCGGTCCACTCCCCTCGCTCAATTTACTTGCACTGGTCATTGCTACAATGCCCCTAAACTTATACTATTCTTCCATAAAGGGAAAAATGGCATGATGTTTCTCATTTTTTTATAAAAATGATTATTTTTTGAGAGTACGCCAATGCTTTATTAATTACAATCTCAAAACGTTAAATCATCAAAATTTCTCGAATATCTTCTTCTGTTAAGGAAGGCGTCGCATTTTCTTCAAAATCGATAATATCTGCAATGAGATGCCGCTTTCTGTCTTGAAGTGCATTCATCTTTTCTTCAATTGTCCCGCGTGCAATGAGCTTAATGACTTGCACCGTATTTTTCTGCCCCATTCGGTGTGCACGACTTGCTGCTTGTTCCTCAACCGCTGGATTCCACCATAAGTCATATAAAATTACTGTATCTGCACCGGTTAAATTCAGCCCTGTGCCACCTGCTTTTAAAGAAATTAAAAAAACATCACGCTCGCCTTCATTAAATCGATCGCATAGTTGGACGCGTTCCTCTGAAGGTGTTTGACCATCCAAGTAAAAATACTCTTCATTTTGGCGTGTAAGCTCCCGCCCAATTAACTCTAGCATTTTTGTAAATTGCGAGAAAATCAACACCCGTCTCCCCGAATGTTTGGACTCTTCAAGAATTTGAATCAGCTGCTCAAATTTTGCAGAACTCCCTTTGTAACCTTCAACAAACAAGCCCGGGTGACAACAAATTTGGCGTAGTCTCGTCAAGCCGGCTAAAATACGAATTTTATTTTTCTTAAAGGTTTCTTTGTCTAGGTGTTTAAATGTATCCTCTCGCAGTTTCGCTAAATACGCTGCATACAGTTGCTTTTGTTCATCTAATAGCTCTGAGGATTCCAATAGTTCATTTTTAGTAGGCAATTCTACAAGTACATCCTCTTTTAAACGGCGTAATAAAAATGGCCGAACTCTCCTCGCAATGGATTTTCTTGATAGGTGGCTATACGCTTCCAAGCCCTGAAATAACTGCGGAAAAATAACATGATACAGTGACCACAACTCCTCCTGATTATTCTCGACAGGTGTTCCCGTTAAACCAAAACGATAATCAGCTTTAATCTTTTTAACGGCTCGTGCTGTTTGAGTCATTGGGTTTTTAAACGCTTGTGCCTCATCAAAGAAAACGGTATGAAATATTTGCTTTTCAAACCACGCTAAGTCACGGCGCAATAATGGATAGGAAGTAATGAGGACATCCAACTCGGCATGTTCTTTCTGTAATGCTTTACGTGCTGCTTGATTACCATCTATTACAAGCACTTGTAACTCAGGCGCAAATTTCATCATTTCATGGAGCCAGTTATATGTTAATGAGGACGGACACACAATTAAAACAGGCTGCTTTTTTACGCGAATTGTCGGTAACTCCGAAACAATGAACGCTATACTTTGCACCGTTTTCCCTAGTCCCATATCATCCGCCAAAACGCCGCCAAATCCGTAGCTTGCCAGCTGCTTCATCCAGTTAAATCCTTGCTTTTGATACCCTCTTAAAATGCCTGATAAACTCGGTGGCACTTCAAAATTCAACAGTTCTGGCTGCATTAATTGCGCAAGAAACTGGCGGAATGATTGTTCTGGTGTAAATACATTACTTTCATCGATCATTTCTAAAAATTTCAGGCTTTCTAAAATAGGCATAGTTAATGTGGATTCATAATGATCATCTTGCACCGGACCTGCTAGCAGAAAACGGCGAATTTCTTCCATTTCCTTCGTTTCAAGAGAAAGTAATGAATCATTCGGCAAGCGATAATATTTTTGCTTCACTTCAAGTGCTTGTAAAAGGTGCTTTGTTTCCTTATTTGTAATGCCATCCATCTCAAATTTGAATTCTAGCCAATTTGTTCTTTCCTGTTTCACTTTGACAACGATTTTTGGAAAGGTCGTTGTTTTAACTATTCTATTTCGCACAGCAGTTGTCGCATAAATTTGCGTACGCTGTTGAAGTGCTGGCATAACATGATATAAAAAGGCATATTCCAATTCTTCATTTTGCATAAAATAGCCGCCATCAGTCTTCGTAAAGCCGCTCGAATCCATAAGCTCAAGAATTTCCCGTTCCTTTTGCTCATCCCGAATAACCGTTAAATCTGCTATGGCTTCTGGACTTTCCAAAGGTTGAATAACGACATGGTCATAGTGAAATTCTAACCCCACCAACAACCTATTTTTCAGACGATCTAAGTAAAGCTTTGCAACGAGTGGTGTTGTCATCATTTCCTTCATCAACCGATCACTAAATGTGACCTGTCCAAGCTTACGTAAACCAGGTATGACCGTTTTCAAAAACTGATTCATTTGGTCATGTAGAATCGGTACAACGCTTGTATTCGGCTCTACAAGCATGTGCTGCAGTTCCGTTAAACGTTCGCAATCCTGTTCTTCTAATTGGTATACACAGCCATTACTAACTACACATCGATAGGCACTGAAAAGCGTCATTTTATCAAATCCCGCAATCTGCAATTGATAGTGATCCCCTTGATCTTCCACTCGAAATTGTAATGGTGGTACTCCCTCCGCAAGACGTAATGGCTGGTTGACTTGTCGATGCTGTTCAAGCAACACATCGGGCGTTTCTATAAGTAAAGACAAAAGCCCTCTCCAAGCAGACGGAGGAATAAGTATACCTTCCTGGCTACTGCTCACCTCATATGGTAGCGCATCGATAAACATTTGTTCATCACGGGCAACACGGATCAATTGATGTAGTACCGCGTCTACTTCACTAACAAAGCAATGTTCATTCGGATCAAAGGTAAAGTTTAATGTTATTGCGCAAGGTTTGCCTTTGTTCACTAGCTGAAGAAAATCTCGAATCGGTGTGACCTTCATGTGACCGATTAAAAGCTCGATGCTAAATAAGTATTGCCCTTGCCCAATCGCAAAAGGCTTCAATAAAAACTGAACGTCCAATACTTGTCTTTTTTCAAAATGAAGCTGATGGCGACTTTTCCGTGCTTGTTTCTGTTGAAATAACGTCATGAATTCTGCTGACAGCTGATTTTCACCCGAAGAACGCCCCAGTTTTTGCTGTTCATGGAGGGCGATTAAAACAGCAGCCACATGTTGACAACTCATACTAAAACCTGCAAGTTCCGGGCAGCTACAAGACGTCTGTATACGACCTTGCTCATCTTTTTCTATTGTGACATTAAAAACCTCTCCCCCATGTACAATCGCCTTACACAAGTCTACATTTTGTTCATGTACGTTTACTTTCCCCGCTCGGAAAAAAGCTTCTCCTCTTTTGAAGGAGACAGTTCCACACATTTCTTTAATAATTTTCTGATTGATTTTAATGTCCATGTCCTCTGCTCCTTCTTACTAGTCCATCCTTTTTTGACAATCATAACATAAACAATTAGCTATTATCGCGTGTGCAAATAACAGGAAAAAGTGATTAAACATGCTATCATATAACTATTCTAACAAAACAAGGAGTTGTTCATATGGCACAGACATTACAAGGAAAAATCGCCTTTATTACAGGTGCAGCACGAGGTATTGGAAAAGCAACAGCTATCGCACTTGCGAACGAAGGGGTGCATATCGGTTTGATCGCTCGTAACGAAGATTCACTACAAACCGTTGCAACGGAGTTAAAAGCACTAGGAGTAAACACAGCGTATGCAGTAGCGAACGTTGCTAATTTAGCAGAAGTCGAAACAGCCATTGCTTCCTTAACAGAGCAGCTTGGTTCTGCTGATATTTTAATAAATAATGCGGGTATCGGTAATTTTGGCAGCGTACTAGACATGGATCCAACAGAATGGAAGGAAATCGTGGATGTTAATTTATTTGGTACATATAATGTTACACGTACCGTTTTACCACAGCTAATTGAAAAAAATGGCGGCGATATTATTAATATTTCGTCAACAGCAGGCCTTGGCGGCGCAGCTACTTCAAGTGCATACAGCGCGTCAAAATTTGCTGTTATCGGTTTTACAGAATCACTAGCACAAGAAGTTCGCCGCAACAATATCCGTGTAACAGCTCTTACGCCAAGTACGGTCGTTACAGACTTAGCACGTGAAATGAACTTAATTGACGAGGCGAAAGCTGAACGATTAATGCAAGCGGAAGATATGGCCGAGCTAATCGTTGCCCAGCTAAAACTAAACAAACGCGTTTACTTAAAAAACGCAACAATGATTACAACAAATCCATTTTGATCAAAAAAACTGAGCTACTAGTAAAGTCTAGTCAGCTCAGTTTTTTGTTTTTAGAGCTTACTATTCAAGCGAACCTTTTTTAAAACTTTAACATTTCAAAACTTTATCCGAAATTATGGAAAAGGAGTGGGAATATTGAGTAATTATGAAGTCATATTATTTGATTTAGATGGAACACTAACAGATCCAAAAGAGGGCATTACGAAAAGTGTACAGTATGCTCTAGGAAAATTGGACATTGTAGTGGATAATTTAGACAATTTAACCCCATTTATCGGTCCGCCACTTCAAGTGACCTTTAAAGAATTGTATCAATTTAACGAGCAACAAATTGCAGACGCACTCATGTTTTATCGTCAACGCTTTCAAGAAAAAGGCATGTACGAAAATAAAGTTTACGAAGGCGTACCCGAGATGTTAAAACAATTAAAAACAGCAGGCTATCAATTAGCTATTGCCACTTCAAAGCCTACTGTGTTTGCCGAGCAAATTTTAAATCATTTTGAACTTCATCATTATTTTGATTGCATTATGGGGAGTGAATTAGATGGTACACGCACTTCTAAAGGAGCAGTAATTGAGGAAATCATTCATCAGCTAAAACTAGATAATGTAAAACAATGTGTAATGATTGGTGATCGACTCCATGATATAATTGGTGCCAACGAAAATAACATGCCTTCGATTGGCGTGACCTTTGGCTATGGAAGCCGTCAAGAATTAGAAATGGCTGGAGCGACGCATATTATCGATTCTGTCCTTGAGTTCAAGAATCTTTTTTCCCGCGTACCCATTACATAAGTAAGCGACTTCTAGTTGCCGGACACTCATTCCTTAGTGCCCGGCATTTGAACTTCCTGCACACTTGCAAACATCGAAAACCCCTATCTTATTTCATTCAAAAGATCAAAAATTAATGGTACATTTGTGGCACGCTTTAATGAATTGATGTCCTCAGAAATGAAATCCCAGCTTGCTTTATACGTATCCTCGCAACTTTCATTTCTTGAAACAGGCATAAATTGGTTTAAAAACTCTTCAACCGGTATCGTCAAATCATCTAAAAAGTTCTCCACTTTTTCCATCTTTGAGCCTTTTTCAGGATTCATTTCATTGAATAATACATGCTCTAAATTTCTTGAAAAATAATAAAGCTGATAACTAAACGTGGAAATATACGCTGCTGTTTTCATTATTTGAATATTTCTAGATCGCACTAAATTTCTTTCTTCCATTTTTCCTTTTTGCGTTTCAGAACTTACACTGATGCATCCCTCTAAATACTTCGTTAAACCACTTTGCTCGGCATCAATCGTAATATTGGACGGCCCCACAAAACAGCCATCTGTATCCAAAATATGCAACACAACTAATATGTCCGACGAGTTAAACCTTCTTTTAATTAAAACCTCTTTCACTTTATCACCAATCAGTTTTTTAATTGGTTTTGACTTTTGATTAATTTGATAAAAGATATCCCCTCTGTATGGCTCAAATCGAATTTCTTTCTCTTTAAATAATTGCCTTAATCGCTCAATTAGTAACGTTTCATCCGTATCACCTTCAACTAATAAAATAACTACTTTCTTTTGAGCATTAGTCAATTATCCTCCCTGCTTTCCTAAATGATTTCTTAATGTCATACATATTAGTTTCATTGTAAATTGGTTCATCCTGTCCACCCAATTGGACAGCCCGTAAATAAATATCCCGCGCATTGCTTAATTTTTTTACACCTTTTAGTTGTAAATAGCGCTGTTCTTCATTTAACGTCGTAAACCATAAGTTTTGAATCGGCAGCACTTCTAAAATACGTAAATTATGGGACGTGAAAAATAATTGCCCTTTACCATTTTCACTAATGACCTCTAACATCTCACCTAATAAATATTCAAAAATCCCCGCATCCAATTCATCAATGACCACACATGCATTTGGATTGTTATAAACCGCAATTAACGTACTTAAAATGGAAATAATCTTCAGTACCCCTTGTGATTCACAACGGAGAGGCAGCTCGATTTTATCTTTCACCGATAAAAATTCAAATCGAATACCATCTTTTCCATTGCTCATTTTTTCCATATTAATTTTACGAACTTTCACGTAAAGCCCTGGGATAATCGTTCTTAATACAACATTGGTTTGATCTATGACTTTTTGGATTGTCGTAAACATTTCTTGGGACAATAGCATTGTATCTCGTAATTCATAAGGAATATTACCTCTTAAATTTTCAAGATGAATACTGAAAGGCATAATAAGATTTGCAACTAATAATCCATATTGAATCGTATCAATTACATGAAAATCCTTATTAAAATCTTGGCGTAAATTAATGATTATTTCCTGTTCTTCGTCACTTAAAAATGCTTCATAAACATCTTTCAGCTCTTTTCGAAATATGAATGAAGTGGCATTTGCTTCAGCCATCCGATCCGCTACCATCATATTTACTCGATTCATCTCTGAAAATGCTTCCAATTTTTTATTTCGAAATGAAATGCTTCGCTCGTTTTTCGATATGATTTCCTTGTATCTCTTGCCACTGGCATTTTCTTTATAATATAAATTTTCACCTAAAACGCTAAGCTTATCCGTACCTTCTTGCAAAATGACATGATATTTAACAAAATACTCGCCCAACTCATTTGTAATTAAAAATTCAAATTGAAGTTCTACATTTTTTTCTTTAAAATAAATCAACTTCTCTTTATTCATTGGTAATGTATAGGAATTCAATAAACTTTTTAATAAACTAAATGCTTCGACTACTGCCGTTTTACCCGATCCATTTTGACCATAAAAACCAATGACATCCGCTTCATATTTACTGAAGTCCGAATTTGTATTAAATTCACCTTTTTTCACATTTTTTAAATGATTAATACGAACACTTTTTATACGAATTATTTTCCCCAATTTAATTCCCCAATCTTTCAATTACATATTTTAAAGAAGTATAACAAACCCAATTAATTTAATATATGATTATTTTTTTATCAAATCGAATTTTAATTATACTATTCACCTTATTTTAATGAATATACATTAATTCAAAAATTGAATTTATTATTTGGGTACTTAAACAAAAAAGTGAGTGTACAAAAAAAACACCATTTTCAACATTGCTGAAAATGGCGGATTTTTAAACTATTTTTTGTATGATAAAAGCACTCCAGTGAAAACTGGAATGTCACTTTATCGTGATTCTCTCGGTGCTACACATTCTTCACAATTTCTTTGATTATTACTTTTAAATTTCGTAAACGTTTTTTCGAAATTTTGGCCACATGAGCATTTAAATAATAACTTTTGCGAAAATCCATGATACTCAGTAGAAAGCAATTTACTCTCTGAATTTTTTGCTACAAACTCACGGATCTTGTCAATCGTCCATTTTTTATTCATATTCAAACATCCTTCCAATTAGGCTTAACAATTCCTAATCTATCTAAGTGCTCTATTATAGCATTTTTTTGATTCTTGTTGTAGTTGGGCGGTCGGAAATGTTTCCGATTTTCATGTGAGGGTATTTTTATAGTTATCTAATACTGATTACAATCAATTACACCGAGGCATAATTGATATAATTTTGTGCATTCAAATTTTCTTTTTATTGTAAGACACTTTCCTTTGTTTAAATCTCCATAGGTGGGAATTATATTCCTTATTTTATATAGATTAACCGTTCCACAATACCTGTTATATGTTTTGCAAAATTTCAAGTAAACAATGTTCAGCAAAAAAAGCACCTTTTTTTTTAATAATTTCGATATCACCATATTTTTCTGGATAATCAGCAATTTCCCCATGTAGTGGCGCAAAGCTTCGATCTGCTAAATACATCATGCTGACATCAAGTAATGAATCTCCGGCTGCGTAATGTTTGTCGTAGTTCGTATGATTTTTTAAATAGGCTACCGCAGCGCCCTTCGTTATTTCTTGCGGCACCACATAAAACTTGCGACCTTGCAAATAACAAGACCAGCCACAAGCATTCAACTTGCTCTTTAAGTGCTGAATTTCGGCCAAATCCACTTGCGCTAAGTTAACGTAATAAACAAAAAACAGTTCATCTACTTGCTGATGGTGCAGAAAATAAGGGGCTGCTAATTCATGCTGAAAATGCTGTTGGATTTGTTTGATTGGCAATTGTATATTTTCCATCACCTGTTGAATATGCTGCTCCCATCGCTCATCCACTTGTCCATTGCGCAAAATAATACCACCATTTGCGACAACAGCTACTTCTGGTATAATATCCTGTTGAAACAATGAAATACGTTCAAATTGTTCCCGAGAACGCGTTGTTACAGGAACAAATTGCAGTGTATGATGAATTTCCGTAAGCCGCTCCTTAATCGTTTCCGTTACATAGGAAATGGATTGGTCGTCTAGCATTTCAATACAGATGCGCTCTGATTCATCTTTTGCAATTGTTCGATTAGAAAAAATAAGTGTTCGGTCCAAATCTGCCGTAAATAATTTCATTTATCTCAACTCCTTAATAAGCCCACAGCATGAATAAATCATATTCGAATAGGGCTCTATCGGCACACCGTGTTCCTTCGCTAGCATATATATATGGGACAAATCTTGCTCCGAGGTCGGATTCACAAGAATTTTCCATGGAACACGACGCAATAGCACACGCGTCGTTTCACCAACACCTGGCTTAATAAAATTACGATTTGTAATAGCAAATTGCTGTTGAATTTGTTCCACACAGTGAATCCCTTTCCAACTAGGCGCTGACTCTACTTTTTGCTCTTTTACTTCCACCTGTACTTTTTCAACGAGCTCCATGTTTAAAGATTGATTAATTGCATCAATATAAGCAGTTGATACATCGACATCTTGTAGCTCTTTATAATACTTAGCACCGTGAAAATCGTTCGCCTTTATTAACGTCTTATTGAAAACGGTGCGACTAACGAGCCCAGATACAGTTGAATTTAAGCACGCCGATGGAATTAAAAAATCATCCCGAGTTCCGTAAAGTTTAACGCAATGTCCCGGATCAGCTAATACAGCTAACTCAGCGTCTAACTGCTTTTGACTCGTTTCATTCCACTTCGTAATCGACTGTTCCAACTCGATTGTAATGGCACCTTTCCCTGTCCAACCATCGATAAATTGAACATTTCCATGTGGGTGCTTTGTCGTAATATAATGAAGTGCCGCGTTATCGATCCCTCGACCACACAAAATGGAAATCGAGTAATGTGGGACATCCACTTCATAGGCAAACTGCACGTAACGTTTCATTAATATCCCAATCGGTGTACCCGCACGCGCTAAACTAACGAGCACTAAATTATCCAAACCGCGTAACATAATCACTTTCTCACTTAATAATGCTACACATCGAGCAATTTTACCGGAATATCTTTCTAGCATTTGTTCATACAGTTGCATATATTGCTCATTTGGCTGGAATTCAATAGGTAACATTTCAGAATAATGAGCTAAACCTGATTGAATTTTCTTTTCTCGGTCTTCCGTATTTACTTCAACATGTAAATGACTAATGTCGCGCAGCAAAAAAATAACGTCATTTTCATCATAGCTCCCCATTTTATCTGGTTCATAAATTTGCATAGGAATCGCCTCCTACTACGACAATCTGTACATTTTTTGCAAGTCGTTGTAATTGTTTAACGACCATCAATAGTGCTTCCTCATCTAAAATGCGTTCGAAAATGAGAAAAATATCATCATACTGTTCTGGTCTGATATTGTATAAATAATTCGGTACACCTGGATATTCGGGACTTTTAAACAACATTTTATGATAAATGAGTGAATCTTCATGCGCATAAATAGGACTGCGGGTCGTTGAATGATAAAATACATTTCCATCTAATTGAGCTGCAATATACATAGGGGTATACATGAACTCCCCAGTACCTAAAACTAGACATTTTTCGCCCGTCCGCATTGAATTTAAATTTTCAATGACGAAATTCAATCGCTCATAATAGGCTACTTGCTGTTTAGCGTTTAATGCAAAACGCCCACTTCCCTTATAATAATTCGCCTGATGGATGCCATTTTGCTCATCCAATGTGCGGTGTTTGACTAAGTCATTTTGTAACGTTTGTTCCAACGAAAATACCTGTTCATCCTCATCCACAACTACTTTTGGATACTCGACTCTTTGTGCCTCGGGTAGTTCCCCAGTTGTCTTTATCGTAATATCCCCTTGCATAAGGGCTACCGAATGGATTTCGATATTCAGTTCATTCGCTAAATCGGCGAATGCTTGCTTATGTACATCATTTCGCCAATCTAAAATCGCTACGAGTGTGTAAACCTTAATATGTGGATACGCTGTATGTATTTGCTTAATTATATTTCGATTTGTTTTGCCCGTCGTCATTTCATCATCAACGAGTACAACCTCGGATTCTCCATCAAAAAAAGTAGGGTCTGCATATAAACGATGGCTCGACGCATGTGAATGTTCTTCTTCAAATGTAATGATCGGTGTGCAGTCAACAAGCTGTTCACGCGTCGTATGAATATAGCGTGCATCACCGGTAAACGCTTCAAAAAAGGCATGACCTAAAGCCGTAGCCGTTTCTGCAAAGCCAATAATTGTGAGTGGTTTTTTTGATTCAATCGGCTGTGTTCGAACTTCCTGTAATGTTTGTTGTAATTTTTCATGCTGTTTAAGCGCATAAATAATTGTCGCTGTCGTTTCTTGTTGTTGATGCTGACGGGTTTCAAGGAAATAATGCGCTAATAAATAACCTGTTAAAATCGGAATTTGTGGTGCTACAGCTAAATGTTTCCCGAGCACCTTACTTACAAATAAGAAGCTTCGATTTTTATTTATACGCAATGCCATATCAAAAAAATGCGACGGTTCAAATTCGTAACGGTTGGCTGTAATATTAACTTCAGCCGTTAATTTATTTAACAAATTATATACACTCATCGGGAAACCTTCCTTTGCAATTAGTCCTCGTAGTTAAATTGTGGATTCAATACGCAATTCGCTTCTGCATGCCTCAATATTCGTGTTGCCCACATTTTATGTGGTTTCATTTCATTCATTTTATTGCCATACTAAATATGTGTTAAGCAATCTCTAATAAATTAAATATCATAAAAAGGGGAATGACATAAAATTGTCTTCCCCAAGTTAAAAAGCTATAAATTCTTCATTACACCATGTTGCTAATATTCCTATCCTTTACAAAAAAATTCGTTAAATCCTTTTGTTTTAGGCATTTAAACCATAAGTATTTACAAGTGCCGCTAAGCCACCTTGATAGCCTGATCCAACCGCATTGAACTTCCACTCATTACCATTACGATACAATTCGCAAAAAACAACGGCTGTTTCAATTGAGAAATCTTCCCCTAAATCAAAACGTAAAATTTCTGTACCTAAATCTTCGTCAACTATGCGAACAAATGCATTCGTTACTTGTCCAAAGTTTTGACGGCGATTTTCAGCATCATGAATTGTGACAGTAATCGCGATGCGATGTACATCAGACGCAATTTTATTTAAATGGACTTTGATTTTCTCATCATCGCCGTCCCCTTCACCTGTCAAATTATCACCCGTATGCTCTACAGAACCATCGATACTTACTAAGTTATTATAAAAAACGAAGTCTAAATCTTGACGGCACTTCCCTTGATCATTTAATAGAAATACCGAAGCATCTAAATCAAATGCAGCGCCTCCATCAAAATTTTTCACATCCCAACCTAAACCAACGATAATATTTTGTAGTGCTGGATTGCCTTTTGTTAAATCAATTCGTTGGCCTTTGCTTAATTGAATTGCCATGTGAAATTCCCCCTATTTCTTTATATATGATTCAATTACTCCGTGGCGTAATTGCGTCCAGATTTTTTTCGAGCATGCTCGAAAACTCCTCTAAAAAATCTGTGACATCCGCCAGGGCGTTAACTTGCTTCTGCTGAAGCAGTTAACCAATTTGCAAGCCAAAATCATTACATAATGCCGCTAATCCGCCTTGATAACCAGATCCGATTGCAGCAAATTTCCATTCACCATTGTGGCGGTATAATTCTCCAACAACGAGCGCTGTTTCGATCGAGAAATCTTCCCCTAAATCATATCGGATTAACTCTCCTGAATCGTTGAATACACGAATAAATGCATTTGAAACCATACCAAAGTTTTGACCGCGACTTTCACCGTCATGAATGGTAACGGCAAATGTTACTTTCTCAATGTTGGCTGGAACTGCCTGTAAATCTACATATACTACCTCATCATCACCTGTTCCAGCTCCTGTTAAATTGTCACCTGAATGGACAACCGAACCATTACCACCTGTAGTATTATTGTAAAAGACAAAGCCTTCTGCGCCTGTCACTTTTCCATTTCCTTCTAATAAGAAAATCGATGAATCAAGGTCGAAATCCTTTCCACCATCGTATTTATTTGTATCCCAACCTAAACCAACACTTACCTTTGTTAACCCTGGATTTGACTTTGTTAAATCTACTTTTTGACCTTTTGATAATGAAACTACCATGTTCAATTCACTCCTCAATTATGATTGATATTTTCTAACTACTTCACCGATTGAATTATCTTGTGTACCTGTACCTAGTGCAGCGAATTTCCATTCATTTTCATGTCGGTAAATTTCGCCAGTAATTAATGTTGTTTGATCAGAATAATTATCAGTTAAATTATATTTTAATAACTCTTCATTCGTTGTCACATTCACAACACGAATAAATGCATTTTGTATCATACCAAAATGTTGTTTACGTTGTGCCGCTTCATAAATATTAACAACGAAAACTAAGCGATTATAATCCGCTGGGACAGACTTTAACTCAACAACAACTTGTTCGTCATCACCTTCACCAGCACCAGTTAAGTTATCTCCTGAATGGACAACTGCACCGTTTGCACCTTTTAAATTCCCAAAATAGATGACATCCTCTTTAGCCGCTAAACGGTCACCTTTCAAGAGAATAACGGAAGAGTCGCAGTCAACATTTGCCCCTTTAGAACCACCACTACCACCAAATAATCCGCCGAATAAACCACCGCTTGACTTTTGTTGGACAGGATCCCATCCTAAACCAACTCTAATTTTATTTAATCCTGTATTACCTTTTGTTAAATCAACTCGTTGACCCTTTTGTAAGTTAATCGACATACTAACTCCTCCTAGCAACTATATTATTCAACCTATTATTCACTTTATGTTTTTTGACATAATAATACAAATTTTACTGCCCGTTATTTTAACTTTTTCGAAATACGACGGAACATTGTTTTTAAATCTAATTTTCGATCTGTTGCATCTTTTGCTAATGATGCGTTTAACGTTTTGGCAAGTGTTTCATCAAAACTAATTTTCTCAAGACGATGTGTATTGAGCAGATGTCCTGTAATAAAATGTTCAATACTACGTGAGCCACCAGGACTACAAATTATGACATCAAATCCAAGCATACTTGCAAATAATAATAGCACAGCATCTTGACGTTGCATTTGCCCACTTGCTTCTTCTTTAAAAATAAGAATCGTTGGGTTTAAATAACTATAGTCAAATTGTTGATACAAGCGAATGATTTCGTCAGGGATTAGCATGAGTTGCCCAAATAAATATTGCGCATGCTCCACTTTTGATTGTTGTGGTAGCGGCTGAACATAGTCATTTTCGATAAAGCGAATCATTGTATTCGCAATATTCCGCTGTGCACCGAGAGGCATGTTTTTACACGGCCATATCGACAGTTGCATTATTTTTTCCACATCCAACTGTCCATTAGTGCTCGCATCACGCATATGAAACTGCATATTACTCTTTTGCAATGGCAGCAGCGGGAAACTAGTAGCGGTATAGGTCATTTCCTGCTCATGTAGCTTACGTATTTTACGTGTATAATCCGTCTGATCAAGTGATAGCCCTTCCACTTTCGCAAATAACACAGGCAAATAGATGACGCCATCCTCTTCCTCAAAACCATCACGTAAATATAAGTGGGCATCCGACAAAATAAATAATTCATCGTATGTTGTATTTAATATTCGTGTTCGTGTTTCATACTCTGCGTATTTCCACGGGTAGTTCAATGCCGAATTATTATACAAATGCTCACTTACTTGCTCTGAAGCTCGTGATGTAACCGTTTGCACACGCATCGGCTTGTCAAATGGGAAATCAAATAGCGTACCTTTATTTGCTAGCACTTCAGTTGGAATAGTCGTAAGCCCAAATGGTTCAAATATATTTTCACCATCTGGCTCAAATACGACGAGGTCACAGCCAAATAAATATAAGAAGTATAAGAAATACACTTCACTTTCTTTCGCAGGGCCATACCATAGTACGCGTGGCATCGAAGACTCAAATGGCGCTTGCTTTAGCCATAAAGGAAAGAAATGATTGGACCATTTCACAAAATCTAAAAAGATCCGCTGCAACTGATTGCTAATTAAACCTGGATAGCGAATTTGTATAAGCTCTAACCAACTTTGTAATGTATTCACAAAATGATTTCGGTACGGTGTATTCATCAGTGGTAATAATTGTTTTCCTGCAAAAAACGCCATGAAACGATTAATCGAAATTGGATTTTCTCGATGCATTTGCAAAATATTCACAATCTCAGTCCGCATCTGGGGATCAATTACTTTCGGCATATTATGAAAAAGTAGCGTCCAACCAATTTCTTTATTCGTTAACGTGTACAAATATTCCTGCATGTCATATTCACTATCATCAATACCTAATAATTGCTTTGCGACACGTGAATATTGTAATTCTCCACTCGTTTCCAAATAAATTGGCCTAGTATGTAATTTTGTCGAAATGATTTCTTCCCACGTTTTTGTATTGTCTACGAAATCATGTGGTTTAAATCGTATCATTCCCTCACTCCAGTCTACTAATCGTTAAACATTTTTGAGCTTCTTATTAATATACGTTTAAAGTAGAAGTTTAGTTTCATTTATCATAGCAAATTTTCGAGCTTTTCCAAAACATGTGCATGAATTAACCAATCGTTTTGTTTTACTTAGCACAAAATCATTCAAAGGCTCTAAGAAAAATGACCACAAAACGTTGAATCGCTTTGTGGTCATTTTTATTTACAATTTAAATTTACGAGCTCTTTCGTTTAAATTTTCCGCCATTTCCGCTAGGTTGACGGCACTATTTGTAATTTCATCCATTGAACTAGCTGCTTGTTGAATTGTTGCAGACGTTTCTTCAATACCTGCTGCAGATTGCTCTGAAACAGCTGCAATTTCATCGACAGATTTATTAATTGTTACTGTATTATGCACGACGTCCTCAAGCTTCTCAGACATATCTTCAATACGATTCGACATAGCGTAAACTGCTTCAGCGATATGTGTGAATGTTGCACTAGTAGAAGCAATTTGCGTTGTGCCTTTCGCTACTTCCTCGTAGCCATTTTCTAAAGAAGTTGTCACTAATACAGAGTCTTTTTGAATTTTTTGCACAATGGTTGTAATATCTTCTACTGAAACAGAAACTTGCTCTGCCAGTTTACGTACCTCGTCTGCAACTACCGCAAACCCTTTACCGTGCTCACCCGCGCGTGCCGCTTCAATGGCCGCATTAAGTGCCAATAAATTCGTTTGAGCGGCAATATCATGAATCACAGAAACTAATTTTGAAATTTGCTGTGTTTGTTTACTTAATTCATCTACGTTTACAACCGCATCTTTCACAATAAGGTCAATTGTCATCATTTGGTTCGTAGAGGCCTCCATTAAGCCTCTACCTTCTTTAGTCAAGTTCATTACTTCGTGTGAATAGCGATTGACCTCATCACTACTAGCATTTACATCCGTCACTTTTGTTGTGAACTCTGTCATCGTTGTTGCAACATCGGATGCATTACTTGCTTGGACTTCTGTACCGCTTGCAATTTCGGTAACCGTATCCACAATTTGTTCTGTACCTGTTTTCACTTCCGTTGCAGATTGCTTCAGTTCTTCACTATGTGCAGCAACATCATTGGATACCGTTTGAATATGCTTTAATAAGCTATTCATTGTTGCTGTCATATTATTTGTTGCCTCGGTTAGTTGGCCAACTTCATCTTTAGAGCTAACTGCAAGCGCAGGCTCACTAAAGTCACCTTCAGCAATTCGTTGCATACGCTTTGTAACGACAATAATAGGTTTTGAAATAAATCTCGCACTAATGATAGCCGTAAAAATGGCAACAATGACAATCACAATGCCGACGATCATATTTGTAATCTGATTTTTTTCATTATCTTTTATCATACTTTCACCAGAAGCATTAATGATTTGTTTTCGATGTTCTGCTAGGTTTACAAAACCCTCACGAATTTCAGTTGCCTTTGCATCCATCGCCACTAAATTTTGAGTCGCCAACTCTTTATCCCCTCGGTCGTACACATCAAATACTTCTTTTTGAACATAGTTACTCCACTCTTTCGCCATTTCAGCGTATTTGTTGAATTCCCCTGATTTTGTAATAGCTAATCGGATTTTCTCGTTTTTAAGTGCTAGTTCATTATTATCGGCATAAATATCTTTATATTTTTCTTCTCCCGATAATACATAATCTCTTGCAGCAGCGATACGTAAACCAATTGAAGAGGCTAATTCATAATCTACAGTTAATAACTGTAATTCTTCTTTAACAATTTTTACAGTAGCTTGATTGCTTTGCTCCGATGTATACATACCAAATCCAATATATAAGCAGATCACCGCTACCACCAAACTAAAAGCAAAAATAATTCTTGCACTAATGGTCTTGAAATTAAACACTTTATCTCTCCTTATTTCTTCACTATTCTAATAATGCGGAAAATCCTGCTTTTATAACTACTTTTAGTAGTTTCTCTATTTAGGTCTAATTAATATTCCTCAATATAACTAATTTACCATTTTAATTTTCTGTTAGGATAAATATAAAAATTTAGCCACATATAAATTAATAAATGCAAGAATTTATTGCATTTCACAGCAAATTTTTGATTTTCTCTTCTAAGATTATCTTTTTTAGTTCTTAAGTAAACAATTAAATTAAAAGTAGGATAATACTTTAGACCTACAAATATACTCAAGAAAACTATTCATTTGTTTGTTACTCTGTGTAAGAAATTATTAACGCAAATAGGATTATTTTGCTTGAAACTAGTTATTTTTCTATTCCAACTTTCAAAGCTCAATTCCCCCTCGAATATTCTTAAGAATTTTCATGTTATAGTATTAAAAAGGAAAAAATCATTGTACATGAATTTGTACATACATAATATCCACGTTGTATTACCTGAATTTTCAGTATATAATTCACAGAGGGGGAGATG
This sequence comes from Solibacillus sp. R5-41, assembly GCF_002736105.1. Taxonomy (NCBI): domain Bacteria; kingdom Bacillati; phylum Bacillota; class Bacilli; order Caryophanales; family Caryophanaceae; genus Solibacillus; species Solibacillus sp. R5-41. The sequence goes on from NZ_CP024123.1 coordinate 3,474,690, forward strand.
AATTTATATGAGGAAATACTTAAAGGAATTTGGAACTTTTCCAGACGTCACTGTCATGTTATTGATTTTATTAGTTTGCGCTGCTTTGACCGTTCCGCATATGCTCCATCTTTGGACGTGGGTTGCATTAGGTGCCGGTATGCTGACGTATGCAACGAGTGAATATATGGTCCATCGGTTTTTATTTCACATTAAAAAGCCGGAAAATCCGTTTATGCTGAAGATGATTAAACGGTTGCATTATGACCATCATGTTGATCCAGACAATTTGAAACTATTATTTTTGCCGTTATGGTTCAGTATTCCAGGGTTCGTTATTTATAGCCTGATTGTTTTCCTACTAACAGGAAGCAAAAGTCTGACGGTTGCATTTGCAACGGGCTTGGTAGCTTACTTCCTTTATTATGAATGGAAGCATTATATTGCACATCGACCTATCCAACCTCGGACGAATTTGGGGAAAAACATTAAAAAACACCATCTCCTGCATCATTTTAAAAATGAAAATTACTGGTACGGCGTCACGCATACATCGTTCGATAAAACATTAGGCACATTTAAAGAGAGCAAAGATGTTGCAAAGAGCCAAACCGCGCGTAATTTGGAAAATCGGGTTTAAGAACGATTATCGTTTTCTTTAATAGAATCTGGTTTCATTTCAATTAGTTTTGACATCTTCTTTCAATACTTATTGGGATAATATGTTTCCAACATTCTTCATTTGTTGTAGTAGATTGTATTTGCACCATAGATAAGCCTTTATGAATTGTGTTTATTCACACTCATCATATATGGTTTTTCTATGTTTTTTTTGTTTATAGACTTTTCCCTTAAATTTTTTAATAGCTACATAATTATTATTGAAAAAGGAGCACTCTTGTAGATATAACATCTTAAGGGTATTTGGGAAGAAGTATACGTATTTATTTTTGTAACAGCAAAAAAATCACCTCCCTTTTGTACCGGGAGATGACTCATGTTCATTTGCGTTATTTGAATGTAGGCTTTCTTCCAAACTCTATAATTACTATTATTTCTTTTTAATAGTAATGATCCAAGCAGCTTCTCCTACCTGCTCATACTCCGTAACTTCATGCCCCTCTTCAGCTGCCCAACGAGGAATGGATTCTGTTCCTTGTGTACAATCAAATTGCACTTCAAGTTCGTCACCTGAACTTAAATCTTTAATTGCATCCTTTGCTTCTATTAAAGGGAATGGACAAACCATCCCCATGACTTCTAGTGTCTTTTTCATATTGAACGCCCCTTTTATAATGTTGTCGCTACCTGTACAGCTTGCTTTGCTTTTTTACGCGGACGAACAAATACAAAATAGGAAGCCGTCCATGTACCTAGTATTGTGAATACTAATGAAATCCAACCTTGCCAGGTCATCATTGCTGTCATCACTAAACTGTTACCAATTGAGCATCCTCCAGCTAATCCAGCACCAAAGCCCATCATCAGTCCCCCACTAAAGCTGCTTATGGCTGTTTTCGCATCCGGCATACGGAATCGGAATTCGCCGCTCATTTTAGCTGCAAAAAATGAGCCTAAGAAAATACCAAGTACAAGGAAAACGCCCCAGTTAATGAAGCTTATTTCACCTGTCACTAAAAATTGCAAAATGTTTGCAGAAGGTGTTGTAATTCCTAATCCACCAATACGACCAGTAGCAACACTTAATGGCCATGCTAATGTTGCAATGACCCCAATGATTGCGGCTGTTGCAAATGGATTCCAACGTTTTTCAAATAAAACATGTGCTAATCCCGATTTTTTTGGCTTTAAGCCTGGAATTTTCAAACGTGGCTTTTTTAACTCACGGTACATAATAATTGAAACAATAGCTACAAAAATGGCAATGACTATCCAGTTATTTATACGAAATGTCTCGGCAATTGAATTAGTTTCAATACGTGTTTCTTTAATAGCTGTATCCAGTGGTAGCAATACACCTGACTTTATCATAGCTGCTACAAGCATGTAACCAGCTAATGCAATCCAACTACCAAGTAATCCTTCTCCCGCACGATACCAAGTACCTGTTGCACAACCTCCAGCAAAAATAATGCCAAGCCCGAAAATAAAAGAACCTACAATCACCGCGACGATTGGTAAAGACCCTGCACTAAATTCAAATACCCCCAAGCTGATTAATGAATACACACCTACACTTTGAATCGCAATTGCAATAAGTAGTGCATAAAATATTCGATTATTTTTCAATAAATACATATCACGAAAACCACCAGTTAAACAAAAGCGCCCTCGTTGCATTACAAATCCAAGTAATGCCCCACAAATTAATCCCGAAATAATCATTTGAATCAATAATTCACACCTTTCTTATTTCTTAGTATTCTTATCTGTTATAATACCACCTAACTTACTCTGAATTCAACTGTTTTTTAAAAATATTCTAAAAATTCGTAAAAATTATTTTTACGCATGTGCGTTCATTTATTAAATGGAGATGAAATAACAGTCATCCTCATAACTGACTTGCCATTGAGACTGATCCGTCTACATAGTAGATAAACATTGAGATGCCGTTTAGGTTATTAATTCGTATGATGAATGCAAAAAACTACATTCAATTAAGAATGTAGTTTTACAAACGAGCCTATAATTTTCTTACGCAGCTTTGGTAATAATCATACAGTTATTCAATAGATGAACTTAACAATAGCGGGATCGCTTCTTCCAACACTATTACCTCTAGTTTGCCTATTCATCTAATTAAATCTTTTTTTAAATAGTAATGCTTATGATCTCGTCCTACGTTATCTAAACTTCCAAATACTTTATATCCGTTTTTCTCATAAAAACCTAACGCTTGAAAACTTAAAGTATCTACCTTTATAAAATCACATTCTTTTTCTACAGCGATTTTCTCGATTTCCAATAATAATTTTGTTCCAAATCCCGATTCTCGTATTTCTTCATCTATTATCAAGATGTTAATTTCCAACCAATCCCAACACACTTCAGCAAGTAATCCACCACGGGCATTGCCGTTCTCATCTTTAATAGATAAGTGAATTTCTTCGTATCTGCCTCTTAAGTCTACTGGAAAATGCTTTAAATTAAATTGATAAAGCGCATCTTCAATGTTTCGTTTAGCCTGTTTATTTAGTTCTTTTTCAATATAGAAACTCATATTCCATTTCTCCCTTTGGATAATCAACTCAGCACAAATAAATATTATTTCTGGAACTCTGTATTTAACAAACCGTATATCAACATATCTTTACATTCCCCGGTAACACTGTGACATTCATACTGTCTTAAACAGCCTTCTTCTTTAAAATTGAATTTTTCTAGTATTTCCGTGGAAGCAACATTTTCGGCACAAACAAAAGCTTGGATTCTTACTAAACCTAATTGATCAAATCCTAATGACAAAACTTCTCGTATTGCTTCAGACATAATTCCACGGCGCCAATAACTTTCTGATAATTCATAGCCAACTTCAGCTCTTTTGCCTTCAAATTCACTTAAAAAAATTGTTCCAATAATTTCATCTGTTACTTTGTCAGCAATTGCAAAACGAATAATCCATCCCTTTTCATAGCCTTTGTTCCATAAATCAATTACTTCATAACTTCTTTCTAACGTCTCTGGTCCATTCCAATCAAGATAACGATATACATTTTCATTTGAATAATATTTCTTTAAAGACGCGGCATCTTCCTTTTTTAATTTTCTTAATCGTATTTGATTTGTTTCAATTGTTGGAAACTCTTTAATTTTTTCTGCAAAATTCAATTTTAAACCTCCTCAATAAATCTATAAATTCATTCATTTTTTACAATAAGTGTTTTAAGAGTTAATTCGATTATATGTGACTTTCATTACGTTAAAAAACCTCATACTTACTTCATAAAAGAAAATAAGCCAATGCGGTATATAAAACCACATTGACTTATTTCAAATATTCGTTCGTTTTCTTTTTTCTTTTAGTACAATCCTTTCAATACTCTTTGATGACAAATAATATGTTTCAGCCAATGTAGCAATATCCATTCCCGATAAATAAGCGTTATAAATCATTGCATTCCTTAAATCCAACTCTCTTTTTGTAGCAGTTTTGGATCCCCAACTTTTTTTATTATCTTCTCTTCGCGGGATATAAATATATTCACCATCAACATAATTTTGTATTAACTCTACCAACTCAGCTGGTAAAATGCTCCTTGCTCTTTTATAGCTCATTTTTGCACTCCTAAATTTTCATATTTCTTTTAGGAAGAGCAAAGGCTATTTTTATTTTTTTATGCAATAGCCTTTGCTATGCAAAAATAATCTTCCTTCTCATACAATCATGCCCCCTTGTATTTTCACTTATTTACTTACATTTCCATTTTAAATGTAATTACCCTTTTATTCACTACGAAAATATTCTTTTTTATTATTAAGTGTAAAAATCTTGTTTAAATATCCAATTTAACACACTATTTTAATTGACCCAAAAATGAAATGTTTGAATTTTCTCAAATTTCCGATATATGAGAATAGCGTGATAAAATGAATCATAAATAATTCCAAAAAAAGGATAAGGTGATTTATGAAGTTGATAACGGAAAGTAAAGAGCAAACTATATTTGATCATGTTGGAAATAAAATAGTAACGGATAGAGAGATTGACATTATCACTAGATTTGAAGAACCATTGATCGTGATTTTAGGAAATGTTTTAAGTAACGATGAATGCTATGAACTAATTCGTTTATCAAAGGACAAATTGCAACGTTCAAAAATCGGGTCTACACGTGAAGTAAATGAACTGAGAACAAGTAGTAGTATGTTTTTTGAAGAAAGTGAAAATGAAATTATTGCTACAATTGAAAAAAGAATCTCATCTATTATGAATATTCCCATAGAACACGGAGAAGGTATTCAAATCCTTCAGTATACCCCTGGTCAAGAGTATAAGGCTCATTATGATTTCTTTTCATCAACAAGTAAATTAGCAAATAATAATAGAATTAGTACGCTCGTTATGTACTTAAATGATGTAGAACAAGGTGGAGAAACTTTTTTCCCTAAGCTAAATTTGTCCGTAACGCCGCATAAGGGTATGGCGGTTTATTTTGAGTATTTTTATAACGACGAAAACTTAAACGAATTAACATTACACGGTGGCGCACCCGTTATAAATGGTGAAAAGTGGGTTGCAACGCAATGGATGAGAAAACAAAGAGTTAGATAAAAAATGAATAGTGCCAGGCACATGAATATTTAATGAGCGAGCGAAATCAAATTCAATTAGATCTTAGATCGCTCGTTTTTTTATTTACTGTTAAATGTACTAGCAGTAATTTATTTAAACATCAATAATGCCCATATGATACAATCGATTAATAATTTTTTAACATAGAAACATATAAAGGAGGAACTCTACTTTGAAAAACGTACCTTTTGTTGCCTCGTGGAGCGGCGGGAAAGATTCAGCTCTAGCCTATTATCGAGCACTGCAATTAGGGATGATTCCGAAAAAAGTATTAACAATGTTTGAGGATGAAGTGGAAATTTCTAAGTCACATGCTCTTCCTCTTAACGTTGTGCAAGCACAGGTGAATCGATTGGGCGTCCCCCTATTTATCAAACACGCTAGCTGGAACACTTATGAAGTACAATTTATCGATGCAATGGATACATTTCGAGCGGAAGGCATTACGCACGGTGTGTTCGGAGATATTGATTTGGAAGACCATTTAAACTGGGTCCAAACAACCTGTGCGAAATCGGATATTGTAGCAGTTCATCCATTGTGGAATATGCCACGGCGTTCTGTGGTAGAAGAACTGTTGGAAGCTGGGTTTGAGTCTTGGATTATTGTAGTGAATACAACGATGATGCCCGCTTCGTATGTTGGGAAACGATTGACAAAAGAATTAATGGAGGAACTAGAAGTAGCAGGTATTGATTCATGTGGCGAGAACGGTGAATTTCACACAATTGTCGTAGATGGTCCTATTTTCTCCAAGCGTGTTCCTATCTCCATTTCTGCACCAATAGAAAGAGGTAATTATGTGTTCTCACCTGTTTCATTGGAAGAGGAATCCTAAATCTAGTGAAAAATACATCAAGTTGAAATTTGAAAGACGTTTTAGTCGCTAATGGTTTTGGCAAGATTCTGCTCATTAATATGGATATTTGGAGTAATACTTAAAAGATTATTCCAGTGGGTGTATATTTAGCTGTGTTATTAATTGTCATCAAATAAATGTTTAACATTATATCAAAATAAGCCCGAACCTATTTCAGTTCGGGCTTCCCATTTTATTTTACTTCTACCTGCCCCATCATCCCGTTTTCTTCGTGTTCAAGAATGTGACAGTGAAACATATAAATTCCTTTGTTATTGAACTTAACAGCTAACTTGAATGTTTCTCCAGCATCAATTGCGACAGTATCTTTCCATCCTTGTTCGCTCACTGGTGGTTCTTGGCCATCGATTGATACGATTTTAAACTGTGTCCCGTGAATATGGAATGGATGCGTCATGCCACCCATCATATCTGGCTTATTGTAAATTTCCCATATTTCCGTTTCACCTTGTTTTTGCGTAAAATCGATTCGATTCATATCAAATTGCTTATTATTAATCGTTACCATGTTGTCCATCCCGAAAAGTTCAAGCTTCTTAGAAACTGGTAAATTTCTTTCTTCATTTGTGACACTATAGTCATTCAAATTAGTTGGAATGTCACTTGGGTTGCTTGATTTTTGTTCATCAATATTAAATGGTAATAAGATTGCGCCATTTTCATTTAGGAGTGCAATTTCACTATTTGCATCATATTTCGAAAAATCAACGATAATTTCAGCTCGTTCACCTGGTGTTAAGGTAATTTCACGCAACTTATTCGGTTCATTAATGAGACCCCCGTCCGTTGCAATTTGTTGAAATGCATCACCAGTATTCAATTGATACGTGTAATTCCGTGCATTAGATCCATTTACTAAACGTAAACGTACCTTTTCTTTACCAACTGTGAGCTTCGGATTGATTGTGCCATTTATTAATAGCGTATCACCAATTGTCCCGTCATCATTCATCGCAAATTTGTAATTTAATTGTCTGTTGTCATCGAACTGCTTATCCTGAAAAATTAACGGAAAATCATTGATGCCATATTCATTTGGTAAGTGGAGTGTTTTCGACTGCTCATCCTCCACATAAATCAATCCTGCTAAACCTTGATAAACTTGCGCTGCTGTTGATCCTTCAGGATGTGGATGAAACCATAATGTAGCCGCGCCTTGATTCACTGTAAATTTGACATCCTTCGATTCACCAGGATTTACATAATTATGTGGACCACCATCGCCTATACCAGGAATTTCAACACCATGCCAATGAAATGTTGTTTTTTCATCCAATTCATTCTTTGTTCTAAACGTAATTTTTTCTCCTTCGTTTACTTGAATGACAGGCCCCAAGAATGATCCATTATAGCCCAATGTTTTCGTTTGAATGCCATCAAAAATTTCCGTTTCACCACTTTGAGCGGTGATTGTATAGATATTTTCCTTGTTATTTTGGGGTTTCAGTAATGGTGGGAGAGCCAGCTCATTTTCACCCGATGAATCATTTAGCGCGAGTGGATTCGTGTGGCTCATATGACCGTTCTCCATCTCGCCGTTTGTCTTCTGAATTTCTTCATCGGACATATTACTATGGTCCATTGTGTCAGTCGAGCCTGAATCACCCGCACTACAAGCTCCCATAATTGCTGCACTAAGCAATATTCCAGTAATCAATATAGTTGATTTCATCATTTTTCCTCCTCATGATTCTTTACATTTAAAATGTAACAAATAAATATGAAGAATTTATGGAGATGAAAACTCATTATTACCAATATGTTATTGTATCCAATATCCCGATGACCATAAGTACAACGCCTGCAACTTTTTGAATTACCCTTCCTAGCTTCATACTCTTTTTCATGATGTGCCCTCTTACACCAAAATACCAAATTAGCCATAAAATGATGAGCAACGGTAAAGACGTCATGACGCCAAATATTGCAGGTAACACAATACCATAAGAAGTGGCGATGACAGTTGGCATTAGCCATACAAAAAATAGCACAAACATTGTTGGACAAAATGCCATAGCAAAGCCAGCTCCAAGTAAAAAGGAACCGATTTTTCCTTTCTTTAAAACCATTGGTATATGGCTTGAAATACTGTCTAGAAAACGCAACTTTAGCATTCCAAGTAGGATTAGACCTGTCAAGATTAATAGCGGTCCCATTGCTTTGCGGAATATCGGGAAATATTCTATCAGCTTTGTCTCAAATGACTGCCCGAAAATCCATGCGAGCGACCCAATAGACACATAGACAACAACTTTTCCGGACATAAAAGCAATAATTTCTCTCCAGTTATTATCCATTTGTATGGCGCGATTTCCGAATAAAGTTATGGCACTCATATTACCTGTCAGCTGACAAGGTGCCAATGCGCCAATTAATCCGAGTAAAATCGCAATAATAATTGGCGAATGCTCATACGAGTGTAAAAATGTAGAAACGGGTCCACTGATGGTTTGACTTATTTGGAACAGCCAACTATACATGTAAAAACCACCTTTCAGCATTCAATATTATTTATGCTTTAACGCCATTTATACCCTATTCCCCACACGGTTTTAAGAAATTCATCGATGGGAAACCTAGCATTTCGTAGTTTTTCTCTTAGATTACGAATATGTGAATCTACTGTCCTTACATCTGTATACGTATCAAATGCCCAGCCACTTTCCATGAGTTCTTCGCGTGTAAAAGTTTTTGCCGGCCTAGAAATTAGTGCCTTTATAATCAAAAATTCCTTTAATGTAAGTTGGACAACTAAACCTTTGTAATTTAAAGCATATGCGTCTGTATCTAAAGAAAAATCATGATCCAATATTTGTTCTTTAGCTGATGCAACTTGAGTAACTCGGCGAAGGAGTGCATTGACTCTTGCTACCAGTTCCCCTTCATCAAAAGGCTTGGTCACATAGTCATCTGCACCTGTATTCAAGCCTTTCACTAATTCAAATTTATCTGATCTCGCTGTTAGCAATATTATCGGTACATTTGAAAATTCACGAATAGCTTTACAAACCTCCCAGCCATTCATTTCTGGCATCATCACATCTAGCAAAACAAGATCAATTTTTGTTTTCTGTAGTGTTTCAAGTGCCTTCTTACCTCTCGTTACTTTTATACATTTATATCCAAGTGGTTGGAGAAATAGCGCAACTAAATCTAACATTCTCTGCTCATCATCTACTAATAAAATCGTTTGCATGTAAACCCCCAATCCTCCCGTTAAATGGTAATTGTAAAGGTGCTCCCCTCGCCGTGCTTACTTTTGACTTCAATTGTACCGCCATGCGCTTCAACAAGCTCTTTCACAACAGAAAGCCCAATGCCTGAACCACCAAAAGCACGTGATCGTGATTTCTCGACACGGTATAACTTTTCAAATATAAAGTCAATCTCCTTAGCAGGGATGCCTATACCCGAATCCTTTACTGAAATAATGGTTTTTTCTTCATTTTGACTGACGTGCAGAATAACCTCAGACTGTTCATCTGAATAGTTCAACGCATTGTCCAATAAATTGATAACAATTTGCTCGAGCCGTAATGCATCTGCAAAAAGTTGATACTCCCCCTCACAGTGCAATCTCAGCTTAATATTTTTCAAAGAAAACGAAGGCTCGACAAGCTTATGTATGTCTTCAAAAAATGGACATGCAGCAAAAAATGCTTTCTTTACAGTAAAGGAATTCTCGTCCATCCTAGCCAATTCTAATAAGTTTTTCACTAGTTCTTTCATTCGGTTTGACTCTTCAACAATAATTTCAAGATACTGTACACGCTCTTGTTCCGTCAAATCGCCCCTCGACACTACTTTTGAATAGCCAATTAAATAGGTCAAAGGCGTACTTAATTCATGGGAAATTGAAGCAAGGAATTCATTTCGTTCTGATTTTAAGCGTTCGAGATCATTAGCCAATTTCTGAATGGAACCCGCCAATTCCCCTAATTCGTCTTTACTATTAACTGTAAGACGGACATGAAAATCGCCCTCACTTAATTTTTCAGTTGCCTCTTTCATACGGATTAATGGTCTTGTAATGACGTTGGACAACACAGCGTAAACAATAAATAGCACAATAAAGCTTGTCACACCGGCTATGCCAAAATGCATCGTCAAATCTTCGACCATCCCATTAATGGCAGCCGTACTAAAAAACATGATTACATAGCCGGATTGCCCGGTATTTACTTTGTATGGATGGGCACTCACAATATAGGGAGAATCTCGCCAATTCGAAACTAAGATTTTGTCTTCTTCCGTATGTAAGCCTGTTAGAATTGGATTTAATTGTTCGATATGCGTAACATTTATATCCGATTTACCTAATATCGCGCCCTGTTGATCGGTAATGATAACTTCCCGATTAGCATCCCTTTCCATTAAGACGATATGCTTGATTGTCACATCAGAATAATGTTCCATTAACACATCTCTGTGATTAGCGCCATTGGCTAACAGTGTCGACAATTCTTCGTCTACTTTCGAATTGATAATATTTCGATGCAAATAAAACATTAAGAATATATCCATAATGAGCACAACAAGAAAAAAATAAGTGGCTAATTTTGTCGATATTTTATTCACCCTACTGTTAGCTCCTCCCTTTACCTAATCTAAATATGATTATATCGAATAATTATGGAAAACATATGCAGATGCGTTGATACACGACAAATAAGATGGACTATAAAAACTGTCCATCTTTCTTCAAAATGATTTGTATACAAGTTCTCACAATATCAATTATTTTCCGACAACCGACCAAGTGGGCCTTCCTCATCAATAATGTCTTGTAAATCATACAACGAGATCGGAAACATCGGGAATCCAAAAACGTATGGGGTAATATCATACAACTGAAAATAAATAACGAGCGTTTTATCTGCAACATAAAAGTCCTGATCCGGTTTGATTACTGTAAAAGGACTAATTAGCTCGATATTTCGCTGTTTAATTTGTTGATGGATAAGTGCCGAAATCCTTTCAATATAATTACTGTTAGGTTTAAACAAATCCTCTAACGTACAAATCTTTTGCTTCAACATGTCAAATGTTAAAGACTTGATATAGGTCATACCATGCGCAGCACGATTGTGGTACGTATAATTCGTTTGCGTTAAGCTTAGCACTTGCCTTTGGTTATTTTTAATTTCATAAAATCCCAACATTTCCTCTACAGTTGAAGGCATGTTTCCAATTTGTTCATTCATCAGCTTTTTCGTTTGTTCAACAATGGCATGGTTCACCTTCATTTGCCATTGCGGTTGATGTAAGTGCTCTACTTGAGGATAAAGGACAATTTGTTTTGCACCATTACTAACATAAAATGTGCTTATGCTTACAGGCACCATATGAAACATAGGCGAACACCCCCTATTGAATTAGTTTATTGTATTCAACTAATTCGGGGATGTGTACAGAATTAATTTCCCACAGGGATAAAAATAGGGATATTGCCCAAGAGTTCAACTCCAGTTCTGTATCCCTCACTATTTAATCGTTCATTAACCTTTCCAATCACTCAGAACTCATACCATCTTCCTTCTCATACTATAACTTCATCTCACATGATACAGAATCCTGCTCCATCCCTAATTATGTTCCGAATAATATATTACATAAATATTGATAATACGAATTATTTTGAAAATACCTATATAATATAGTTACAATGATGATATTTAGGAGGAAACTGATGCCTTTAATAAATCCACGTTTTTGGATTGTTTCATTACTTTGCTTACTGTTAATAGGTGCATGTACAAATGAGACTGCACCGAAGATTGAAGAAGTACAATCACCACCCGACGAGCAAAAGCAAACAGTTGATTTTGAGGCTGCCATTGAAAAGAAAAATACCGAACTCGAACTAGAGCCAGTGGAACTCACAAGCTATAGTGAGGAAATAGGCGCAAAGTTAACACAGCCAACTCACTCAAATTTTGCAGTTAGTGAATTTGTAACGATTGAAGGAACAATTGAACAGCATGAACAGTTAAGAGAAAAGTTTGTGTGGATAAAGATGAAGTATAGTGGCAATTCACTTGTTGACAACTCTCAAGATTACTATGCCCCCATAAAAGATGGGAAATTTAAACAACAAGTAACGCTTTTCAAAGGCGAGGGTGAATATCAGATCACTGTATTGACCCCAAGTAAAGACCAAGATAACTATTACTATGATTTAGCAAAATTCAACGTTCTCAATGTGAACCCAGCGATACAGCGAGATATTACATATACCCCCTTTGGCCAAGAAGCACGGTTAAAAATTCAAAATCCGGGTAGTGGCTACGTAAATGCAAACGAGGTTTTCACAATATCAGGGAAAATCGATACAATGAACAGTCCAAATGAAACGGTAATGCTTGAACTCCTAAAAGACGGCGAATCTTGGAAGCACGTAATTCCCATTAAAAATGATGAGTTCACTTATGATCTTCCTTTATTTTATGGTAAAGGAGTCCACAAATTAAAAGTCTACGTACCTGATACGGAGAAAGAAAACTATTATCAGGAAGGTTCCATCCTTTACATTGACAGCGAGTCTGATTTTGTTTCTGAACCGATCACATACACTACGACTTACGCTGAACGGGGTGTTACACTCTCTTCGCCTACTTATGGTGGTGAAGAAACCGATCTTACTTATCGAATCAAAGGCTCAATCGACAAAGATGCTCCATTTGCAAAAGAAACAAACCACCTCTACATTACGACTAAAAAAGATGGTGATGTGGCGCTAGCTGTTATTCCTGTTAAGGATTACAATTTTGATGACGAATTCTATTTACGTTTCGGTCCTGGAACATATGAAGTAACGGTGAGTGTACCAAAGATAAAAGAAAAAAATAGTTCTCAGTACTATTATTATCACGTGGCTCAATTCACAGTTGAAAATACTGCACCTGAGGATCAACGTGATTCATTACCATCAAGGGGGGTTCAATCCGATTCTCCTGAAATTATTGCGCTAGCGAATAAGCTCATGACAGATAAAATGTCAGATCGTGAAAAAGCAAAAGCTATTTATGAATATACAGCGAAAACAATATCCTATGATGTGAAAAAGCAGAAGAATAGTGAGTTTGAGTGGGATGATAGCGCATTAAAAGTGCTCAGTTTAAAAACGGGCATTTGCCAAGACTACACTTATCTTGCCCTTGCCCTCCTTCGAGCAGGTGGTATGGAAGCAAGATATGTAGCAGGAACAGCAGGAGCCGGGTTCAATTTTTCCCGCCATGCTTGGGTGGAAGTAAAAGTTGATGGTGAGTGGCTAACAATGGACCCTACATGGGGTTCGGGTTATATAAAAAACGGGGCATTTGTAGCAAACTACACAGAAGATTTCTTTGAGCTGACCGAAGAAGCATTTAAAACACATACGCGACAAGGAGTGGAATATTAACTAAATGTTGTACATTGCATAAAATAGAGAGGAAAGATAAAAAATTAAAAGGATGATGTATAAGATGACATTGTTGATATGGTGTGAAATTCAATGACTAGAGTATATCCCCTTTATAATGACAAACAGATAACTGATGGCTGGGATATGGATCGTTGGGAAGATGACGGCGGTAAAGTCTTGATCTAGCGCATGGCTCCAATCGTGATTAAAAATTAAATACTGCCTTCAATATTTGTAGCATATTTCTATCTTATTCATCAAATATTTTTATGAAAAAAGACGGTTTTATTGGATGAATACCCCTCCTCTCTTTAATTTCATGACATATTTTATACTGAAGAGAGGAGGAATTATTATGGGTTACTCTAATAATGCAGGTGGATATAATAATTATTGTTGTGGCAAACATGGTGGAGGCCATGATTCAACATTCGTATTAATTGTTGTTCTATTCATTCTTTTAATTATTGTTGGTGCTACTTTTGTAAGCAAATCGTGCTAACTTAAAAAATATCTTTCTTCTTCCAACCCTGGCATGAATTTAATTATTTTCACAGAAAGCATACTTTTGTAAAGAATCAGTAATCAATAGTAAATGTAAATGGCGCCTATCGGTTTTTCCGTGGGCGCCACTGTTGTATACTTTACTTAATTTTCTCATTAATAGTTTCTATCACTTCTCAATTGACATGCAATGCGAATTTCAGTTTTTGTAAAATACTCTTGCTTCCTTTTTGTGACTCAAATATTCCTGCTATTATTTCCAATTTATGTAATACGGTATATAAGTACCTAATCAAAAATTCACAAATGGGAAAAAAACAACCGTTGACACTGACCTTTTCTGTTACCCACACCAAGCCACAACACTTGATTCACTACATATTTGAAAAACTTGAATAAATGACTGTCATAAAATTTGTCATTTAAATTGTATTATACAAAAAACTCCTACTAAAATCGTAGTCATGATTGCCTCATGATACGTTATTTAGTAGAAGGTGTTTTAAATTTATATATTACTCGAAAACTCAAATGACACGTCGGGGTTTTATTCCCTAAAAACGTCCTATTGAAATATTTATTAGATAGCCGTATAGCCGCCATCTACCATTAAGTTAGTCCCTACGATGAATGAAGCATCGTCACTTGCTAAGAATAAAATAGCGTTTGCAATCTCTTCTGAGCGACCAAGACGACCGATTGGATGAAGTGAAATAAGATGATCTAGTGCTGCACTACTTGCACCACTTAAAATTGGTGTTTCAACAAAACCTGGGTTTACTGCATTAACACGAATTCCTTCTTTTGCATGTGAAACTCCTAATGATCTTGTTAAGTTTACAACCCCACCTTTTGCAGCATTATAACTAGCTAGTCCATCACGACCTGTGTGCCCCATTATTGATGCAACATTGACGATAGCACCACCAGTAGCTTGCTTCTGCATTTGTGTAATTGCATATTTATTAGATAAAAATACACCTGTTAAATTGATATCCATCATTTGTTGCCATTGGCTTAAAGTATAATCCTTAATCGGTGTACCTGGGTGTCCGATTCCTGCATTAGCGATCATAATGTCCAGTTTTCCAAAATGCTTCACTGCTTCATTGACAACATTTTGTATATCCTCTTCTTTGGATACATCTGTTTTCACAAAGATTGCTTCTTTACCTTCTTTTACAAGACCTTCTACGTAAACTTCTGCTTGTTTCGCAATATCAGCAACAACTACTTTAGCACCTTGAGCTAAAAATAATTCTGTCGTTTCTTTACCAATACCACTTGAACCACCTGTAACAATTGCTACTTTACCTTCTAACTTTCTCATAATAAATTCCCTCCATTCCCCAAATTATCTCGAATTAAAGATATTATTTTCAATAACATTGTTCCCTTTTTATACTAATTAACGAGCCGATGATCCACCGTCAATAACCATTTCAGTTCCTGTAATGAATGTTGATTCATCTGAAGCTAAAAATACAACTAAATTTGCGATATCTTCTGGTGTACCTAAACGTTTTAATGGAATTCCATTAGCTATTTGTTCAGTTTCAACATTAATTCCAGCTGCTACTGCATCGCCCATTGTTGTTTGAATTATTCCCGGATGAATCGAGTTTACTCGGATTGAATCTCCTGCTACTTCAATTGCTAAATCTTTAGACATCATACGAACTGCACCTTTACTTGCACCATATAAAGTATGATTTGCACTTGCTTTAATACCAGCTAATGAAGAAGCGTTGATAATCGAACCATTTTTTTGCTCACGCATAAACGGAACAACATGCTTCATCCCTAAGAAAACCCCAGTAACATTTACACCCATTACTCGATTCCATTCTTCAACAGAATAGTCTACCACTGCGTTTGTACTATAAAGTCCAGCGTTGTTAAATAAGACATCTACTCGACCGAATTTTTCTACCGCTTGTTCTACAACGTTTTGCCAATCGGCTTCCTGCTGAACATCGTGTTTAATGAATAACACATTTTCAAATTTATCTTTCATTTCTGCTAATGTTTTTTGACCATTAGCTTCACTAATATCCGTGAAAACAACATTTGCACCCTGTTCTAAAAATTTTTGAACAGTTTCTTTACCGATACCGTTTGCACCACCAGTAATAATTGCTGTCTTTTCTTGTAATCTCATAACTAAATCCCCCTTTTGAAATATGTTTGTATTTTGTAAGCACTTTCATTGTAGCACCTCTATATTTATTATTATAATTAGTACAATTAATTAAACTTAAGTACAGCTAATATAAGGAGGCCGCCATGAATATTGACCAAATCCAATATATAGTCGAGATAGCAAAAACAAAATCCCTAATCGCCGCAGCAAATAATTTGTATATTACACAATCAGCTCTTAGTCAATCTATCTCGAATTTAGAAGCAGAATTAGGGATAAAAATATTTACACGTTCTCGCAATGGCACGATACCAACAGCAAATGGAAAATTCGTCATCAAAAAAGCTATAGAGATACTAACGAAGCTACAAGAAATAAAAGATGAGGCACAAGCATGCTCAAATATTTTAAATAGTGAATTGCGCGTCGAAAGTATCCCCATAGGCATGGCATCATTAGTAAGAGCAGTTTCTCATTTTAAACAAGATTACCCTCACACAAAATTTCAAATTACTCAAAATAATTCAAGCGTTATTTTACAAGATTTGCGAGAAAAAAAGTCAGATCTCGGGTTAATAGCAATAAAAAAAGGGCACTTGACACATTTACATGAATTTATTTTTGAACCATTAACGGAAGGGAAAATTGTTGTTGGAGTAGGAAAGAATCATCCTTTAGCTAAAAAGAATAGCATCAGTTCACAAGAGCTCTTAAAACACCCAATTGTCTTATATGAGGAAAAACATGTCCAAGAATTTATTCAAGAATTCGAAAAAAAAGTTGGCTCGTTGCAAGCAATGTTTACAACCAACAATTCAGCTGCCATTTTAACGACATTACATGAGGGATTAGGAATCACTTTTGGTTATGATATTTCATTTTTACATGCCTCCATATTTGAGAATGATGTAATCCCTATTGAAATATCTGATTTTGAGCAAGAACCAATTATATTCGGGTGGATTCAATTGAAAAATACAGAAAAATCTCTAGTTTCCAAACAATTTAAGAAACGATTTATGAATAATTTTATATTTCCTACCTTGGGATAAATTTATTAAGTAAGTGTCATCTAACCCTTCGTATGCCATAATTTATTCTGCCCTCGATTGCTTGCTCAAGTAGCTCTTTTCTAAAATACACATTATCAATATAAAGAAGATACACGACTTACAGATGAATTTGGAGATGAAGTATCGTATGAAAGTGGTATCTGTACTCACTCTACATCAACGATTACCTATGATTTAAGTGATAAAGATTATGCATATTTCAGTTCATTTGTTGGGGTTGGGATGCATTAGTAGCAATCGACTTCGACCAAATTATTTCAATACAAAATAACAAGCTACAAACGGAAATCCAGCAAACACTTGGACTTACAGGAGAAATCACATTACGTGATATGCACAATCTCACAAGCTTAAGTAGTCCAAATGCTCGTATCTCAAGTTGGGAAGCCTTACAATATGCGATCAATTTAGTTTCACTAGACATTTCAGGAAATTCAATTACTGATTTCTCACCATTAAAAGAGCTAAGTAAATTAGATGACTTAAACGCACATCCACAAATCGTAGAAGTCACGAGCATAACTGGCCCAGTAACAACTATGGAAAACTTAGTAAAAGGCTTAGACGGTAACTATTTAAACCCTTTTCAAATCGGTCTTAGACATACGAAAACGAATAAAGAAATCTATGTAGATGTTGAGCAGATTGTACCAAATGCAGACCAGTTTACAATTGATCTTTCAGAAGAGGATAATGGGACTTATATGCTAGTCATTGCATATAAGTTGAAGGAAGACACGCTTATCCAGTTAGTTTATTTTGTAGAAAATCAAAAATTAATACAATATGAACAGATCAATCATTCTAAAGTAAATATTGAAGAGAATTAATAAAAAAGATTAAGTAAGATTAACAAAGGCACGGTCTGTCCAAATCGGACAAAACGTGCCTTTGTTTTACTGGAGTTAAAGCTATCTATATTGCTACCTTTTAAATTATCTATGCTAGGCACTTAAAATAGGATTGGTTTATTTTGATAATGCAATTTTTATATGCGCTAAGTGATGCTCTTCATGCCACGAAAGTTTCGCAACTTTTTTAGCTACTGTTATTTCCCCACTTTCCTGATGAGTAAAAATTCGGTTTAATTGATCTTCCGTCAAGCTATTCCCTAAACATACGATGCGTTCATTTATCCCTTCTAACATTTTAATAGAACTTTCTATAGGTAGCTTTGTATCCGGTTGAATAGCCCACTTGTCCTGATCGAATCCTGGTATGGTTGGATTTTCATCTGTTAAAGCCAGTTTCAAACGTTGGTACATGTTTACCTGAGAATCTGCAATATGATGCACAAGTTGACGAACTGTCCAGCTGCCCTCATAGTAAGTTTTGCTTAGTTCTGCATCACTTAACGGACCAACAATTTCTCTTAATCGAATCGTGTAAGTTTCAATCTCCTTTAGCCATTCTTGAATATTCTCTACTGTTACATTGCTAGGAACTTGTAATTCCCCAATTGGAAATCTTACATCCATTTTCAATCCCTCTTTTCTCTATTTAAATAGTCTTTATCACACTAAATTTTACCATAATTATCGCTGCCAGGCACCGAAGCATCACTAATTTTATGTTTTAGTTAATGGATTCAGACCTAATGTCCCTTTCGCAATAAGTACAAAAAGCATGTTGACATGACGCGAATGTACGTTCTAATATAAGGTATAAATAACGCGAGGAGGATTTTTATGACAATTAATCAATTGATTACGATTCCGCAACCGTTCGAAAAATACCGCGCACTTATTGAACAAACGATTCAACCAGTTGTAACAATTCAAACAACGGTCAAACAAACTTCACTTTTCGAAAGTAAATTTGCAGGCGACCCTTATTTCCCTTTAACGATGGAATATCCAAAAAACGCTGTTGGTCAACCGTTAAAATTGCTTGCACAAATCAATTTTGCAGACATACCAAAGCATTTGCCTCACTTCCCAGTAGAGGGAATTTTACAGTTTTTCATTGATGGTTATGATGATGTTTTAGGTTTGGATTTTGATAATGCTCAAAACCAAGATGGGTTCTGTATCATTTATCATGAGCAAATTGAAAAAGATACAACACAACTAATGCACGATTTTGCTTTTGTCACAGCGACCGATGATGAGCTTTATTTCCCTGTAGAAAAAGAGATGGCATTGTCATTTGAATCAAAGTTTGAGCCATTATCAATTGAAGATTTTCGCAACTCGGAAACTTACAAAGAAATTTGGAAAGACGTAGATCATAATCCAGATTTAGAAAACCAATTTTTTACATCATTTAGCGGTACAGGACATAAATTGGGCGGCTTCGCATTTTTTACACAAGAAGACCCACGCTCATATGTTGAAAATCTTCAAAGTCACAAGATCCTATTATTACAAGTCGATAGTGAAATGTCGGATATTATATGGGGCGACTGTGGCGTCGGCAACTTTTTCATTACAGAAGAACAACTAAAACAAAAAGACTTCAGCAAAGTACTTTACAATTGGGACTGTAGCTAAGTAAATAATAAAAACACGGCTATACTAGAAGACCAAACCTTCTAGATAGCCGTCTATTGTTTAATTTTTGCAACACCCCATATCTATTTAATCAGTATTTACGATAAAAAAAGAGACCCCTTATTAAAGGTCTCTATCGCAAAAACAAATAAATATTTACTGCTTTTTCGGAATTTCATAGAAATACATATCCCTATAATTACACATATATTTTATTATGCTCAAGCGGCTTTACCGATAAGCTTTTTATTAGTTCTGCTAACAAAAATGTACGCTCAGTTAAAGAAGGAATTTCAAGGTACTCTTTTTCTGAATGCGCATTTCCTCCCACTGGTCCTAAACCATCAATAGTAGGAATACCTATCGCAGAAGTGAATGAGGCATCTCCCCCGCCGCCTGTCGACACATCCCTCAGCTTAATTCCCAATTCTTCACTCACTGCATATACCCTCTCTAGCAGCAAGACTGTCCCTTCATTTTTTTCCATAGGGGGACGTTTAATACCGCCAACCATTTCCGTTCTCGTACCTGGAACATGTACCTCGTTGCAAATTAGAGCAATTTTTTTTTCCAGCATTGCTCCTTGCTCTCCCTTTGAAGTACGGATATCCACATTTACTTCTACATAATCTGCAATCACATTTGCCGCAGTACCACCATGAATAACGTCTACATTGACGCTAATACCACGTGCTAGGTCATTTAGTGCTTGAAGTTTAATGATTTTATGGGCTATTTCTGCAATGGCATTTACCCCTTCTTGTGGAGCAATACCAGCATGTGCAGCTTTCCCATATACTTTAATAATATAGCCCCCACCGCCGCGTCGAAAACTTACCAATGCACCATTTGAACGAGCAGGCTCCATGCATAAACAGCATTTTTTTCCGAGCGCCATTTTTTTAATTAGTTTGTGGGATGTTGGGGAGCCGATTTCCTCATCGGAATTAAATACAATGACAATGTTCTTCAGCACATCTGCTTCATTATTATTAACTAGTGCTTTTAAAGCATAGATTAAAGTCACATGACTGCCCTTCATATCAATTACACCTGGACCATATGCTCGGTCGCCCTCTATACTAAATGGTCGAGACGAAACAGTATCCGAACCAAATACTGTATCCATATGGGCTACCAATATTATAGAAGGAGCGACAGCATCTTTATGCTGAATGACTAAATGATTGCCAGTAATTTGCTGCGGTACTTCTTTTACAGCAAATTCAAAACGCTCAAATTCCTGCGCAAGGATTTCACCTACTTTATCAACACCCTCCTTATAATTACTTCCCGAGTCTTGATTCACTAATTTTTTCAACAATTTAAGCATATTGTTCTGATTTTCTTCAATAAATGTTTTCATAATCATTGTCACGATTTCAAATCCTAATCGTTTTGACACGCCCCCGCTTTCTGAATTTTTTTACAATTATTAACTATTAACTTCAACTAATTGCTTATTCTCATGCTGAACAGGGTAAAAACAAGCTACTTGATGCCCCGACTCTAATTCTGTTAACACTGGTGAGTCGATTTTACATTTTTCCTGAACAAATGGACATCTTGTATGGAATCGGCATCCTGTTGGCAAATCGACATTGCTTGGAATATCTCCTTGCAAAATCATTCGTTCTCGTGTATCTCGAATTTTTGGGTCTGGCAATGGTACAGCTGCCACTAGGCTATTGGTATACGGATGCATTGGATTATTAAACAATTGCTCTTTTGTTGTAATTTCTACAATTTTCCCTAAATACATTACAGCAATTCGATCGCTAATATATTTTACTGCAGGCAGTCCATGGGCAATGAAGATAAATGTCAGTTTAAATTCTTTTTGCAGGCGAATCAGCAAATTTAATATTTGCGCCTGAATCGATACATCTAATGCAGAAACAGGCTCATCACAAATAATTAGCTTAGGACGTAAAGCGATAGCCCGTGCAATGCCGATACGCTGTCTTTGGCCACCGGAAAATTCATGCGGAAATCGATGAGCATACTGTCTAGGTAACCCAACAGCATCCATCAATTCATAAACCATCTGTTCTCTTTCTTTTTTCGACTTATTCAAATGTGTTTTAATAGGTTCAGCAATAATATCCAATACGCGCATCCTTGGATTTAAAGAAGAAAACGGGTCTTGGAAAATCATTTGGATATCTGCTCGTGATTTTCTTAACTGCTCACGGCTCATGTCATCCATATCCACGCCATTAAAAACGATTGCTCCGCTAGTCTTATCTAAAAGGTGCATCAGTAGATTTCCTGTTGTAGACTTGCCGCATCCAGACTCCCCAACAATGCCCAGCGTCTCTCCTTCAAATACTTGAAACGAGATATCATCAACTGCTTTTAAACTCTTCTTTTGGCGAAACCCTTCTTTTACTTCAAAGTACTTTTTTAGATTCGTTACATCTAATAAAACATTCTTTTCTCCTAAAGGCGTTGTCATGAAATCGCCTCCTCTTGTTCTAATAACCAACAACGTACTTGCCGCCCATTTTTTAGCTGCTTTAATTGCGGTTCTACTTCCATACATTTATCGAAAGCAAATGGACAGCGTGGACAGAATTTACAGCCCTTTGGCATATTATCCATCGTTGGGACAGTTCCTTTAATAGAAGTAAGTACTTCATTTTCTTCAAAAAACTTTGGTGTACTATCCAAAAGTCCTTGTGTATAAGGATGTAGTGCATTATCAAATACACTATAAACATCTCCAAATTCTACTACTTGACCGCAATACATAACGGCAACTTGATCGGCCATTTCAGCTACTACACCTAAATCATGGGTAATTAATAAAATAGCTGTCTGCTCCTCCTTAGAAAGCTTACGCATCAAATCCAAAATTTGTGCTTGAATTGTTACATCTAGTGCTGTTGTAGGTTCATCGGCAATAAGTAATTTGGGCTGGCATGATAGTGCAATTGCTATCATCACACGTTGACGCATCCCTCCACTTAACGTGTGGGGATATGAATCAAATACTTTTTCAGGGCGTGGAATTCCTACATGCTGTAGCATTTCAATACCTTTAATTTTAGCTTGTTTTTTACCCAATCCTTGATGTAGTCTAATAGATTCTGAAATTTGGTTACCGACTGTAAATAAAGGGTTCAATGATGTTAATGGTTCTTGGAAAATCATTGCAACATCATTACCGCGCAATTTCCGGTATTGGCTTTCGCTAACCTTTACTAAATCTAAATCCCCAAATAATACTTTCCCTTTGCGGATTTCACCAGGCTTCTCGATGAGCCCCATAATTGATAAAGATGTTACACTTTTTCCTGAACCAGATTCTCCTACAATTGCTAGTGTTTCACCTTCTTTTATTTCAAAAGATACGCCATTTACTGAAGGTACGTCACCGTTGCCTGTGCGAAAATAAGTATGTAAATCTTCTACTTTTAAAATGACATTTGATCTCATGATGCTGCCTCCTAACCTCTACCTTGAGAGCGCGGGTCAAGAATATCACGTAACCAATCTCCCAAGAAAATAATGCCTAATACAGTAATTGTAATGGCTAAACCTGGCAAAGTTGCTAGCCACCAGCTCGTTGCTAAATAGTCCCGACCATCGCTTAAAATCCCGCCCCATGAAACAGTCGGTGACTGAATTCCTAAACCTAAGAAACTTAAAGAAGCTTCTAAGATGATTGTTGAAGCAACACTTAGCGTTGAAATGACAATAAATGAAGAGATGACATTCGGAAAAATATGACGGATAATTATGAGTGGATTCCTTACCCCAATGGACCTTGCTGCTTTCACAAATTCCCGCTCTTTTATGGACAGTGCCTCGCTTCGCACAATCCGTGCGTAGGAAACCCAATTTGTTACACCAATTACGATAATCAATGTAGGTACACTTGGACCGAATACTGCCAAGAATACTAAAGCAAATAAAATATTTGGAATCGCTAAAAACGAATCGACTAAACGCATTAGAATCATATCAACTATGCCACCATAAAATCCTGCAACTAATCCAACGATGAGTCCAATAATCCCCGCTAAAACTACCGCTGATATACCTACTAGTAATGAAACCCGAGATCCATAAATAATACGGCTTAATATATCACGCCCTAAATTATCTGTTCCTAGTATATGCGCCGAATCACTTCCCTCAAGCCAAATCGGCGGCTTCAGCATTTTTGCTACATTCATTGCCGCCGGATCATAGGGAGCCAGTAATGGAGCGAAAATCGCAATGAATACTACAATAAACACAATAATAAATCCAACCAAACCCGTTTTACTACGCATTAAAGAATTGAAAATTTTACCTGCGCCGGACTGTTTTTTTACTTGTGTATATGGAATTTCTTTTTCAACCGTTGTAACTTGCTCTGACATACTTTTTCCCTCCCTTTAATACTTGATACGTGGGTCTAGTACACGATATAACATGTCGGCAACTAAATTCATGACAATTACTAATATTGCAATAACAAATACACTTGCCTGCACGATTGCCATATCACGTGTATTTACAGCTTGAATTAACAGCTGACCAAGCCCTGGCCAAGAAAAGATCGTTTCAGTAATAAGTGCCCCCCCTACAAGCGTAGAAACTTGCAGTGCCGTAATCGTAATAACAGGAATTAAAGAATTTCGAAATGCATGCTTATAAACAACAAAAAAGCGGTTAATCCCTTTACTTTTTGCTGTTCTAACATAGTCCTGGTTTAATATGTCTACCATATTCGAACGAACTAATCGTGTCATCTCAGCACCTATGCCTGTCCCTAAAGTAACGGCGGGCAAAATTAAATGCTGCCACGTTCCATAACCTGATACCGGGAACATCCCTAGTGTTACCGAAAAAATTAAGATAAGCATAATACCTAGCCAAAAGTTCGGCATTGCTTTTGCAACTACTGAAGTACCTGTTACAAATAAATCTATTACTGAATTACGTTTTGTCGCTGACCAAATGCCAAAAGGAATGGCAATCAATATGGCAATGACCATTGATGCTGCCGCTAATTCCAAGGTAGCTGGTAGGCGTTCTAAAACTAGCGGCAAGGCTGCTGTATTGTAGCGGAAAGAATCCCCAAAATCGCCTTGTAGCACACCTAACATATAGTTGCCGTATTGAACGATAAATGGATCGTTTAAGCCCAGCGCTTCTCGTAAATTATTTATATCTTCTTGACTAGCATCCTCAGGTAGCATTAACGCAACCGGATCTCCAGCTACAAATACAAGCGTAAAAACAATAAAAGAAATAATAAGTAATACAGGAATGATTTCTAACATTTTTTTTGCTATAAATTTCAGCATTTTAACACCTCCAAATAAAGAAGGGCTAGTGACAATATTTGTCTACCGGCCCTTACTCACACGGTTATTTTAATTTCATATTTGGTGCATAAAGCATTTCATCAGAAGTTGGCGTGAAGTCAATACGATCATTTACACCTACATTAATTTTTTCTTGGTAGAGGTAAATAAATGGTAAATCTTCTGCGGCAATTTTTTGGATTTCTTGAATCTGCTTTGCTCGAGTTGTAGGGTCCATATTAACTTTAGATTGTGCTAATAATTCTTCTATTTTTGAATTAGAATAGTCAGTATGATCAACATTACGTTTTGCATTATACCAGTCAACAGCATATGCACCATCGAACATTGAGTTTCCTAATCCAAGCATGTATGCATCTTTATTTTTATTGGCAGTACGCATTTCAACAAAGTTGCTCCATTCTAAGAATTCAAGTTTAACTTTAATGCCGACTTGGCTTAACATACCTACGATTAATTCAGATACTTCTGCATCCATTAGGTAGCGGCCTTTTGGTGATTGTAATGTCATCTCAAAGCCATCAGGATAGCCTGCATTAGCTAATAATTGCTTTGCTTTTTCAAGATCATAATTATGCGTATCATATAAGCTTGGTTCATGTCCAAAGTTGCCTGGTCCAACCGTTGTAAGAACAGGGATACCTCCACCTTTTAATGCAATATCCGTTAACGTTCTGTCGTCAATAGCATAATCAATTGCTTGACGAACACGAACATCAGAAGTTGGGTACCCATCTGTTGTACGGAGCATTAAGAAAATTGATCGATTCGATACTTCTTGTTTTAGACTAGTTCCCTTATTACCGTTGACACGATCCCAGTCAGCCGGCGGAACATTTGTAGCAATATCAACTCCACCTGTTAATAGTTCAGAAACGCGAGTTGAATCTTCAGGAATAATGCGGAAAGTTACTGAATCCCACTCATCCACAGCCCCTTGATAGTAATCGTCAAATTTCTCGAATACTATTTTATTATCACGTACCCATTCAACAAATTTATAAGGACCCGTACCGATTGGATTTGCTAAGAAATGATCCCACCCGTTTTCTTCAATATATTTTTTAGGTAGCATTCCTGAACCTAAGCGTGATAAACGATGAATAATTGAAGGTTCTGGAGCAACTGTAATGATATTTACAGTATATGTATCTACCACCTGCACTTCTTTAATTTGCTTGTAGTTAGCGTTTTCTTTTAATGATGATGTTTGGGCAACACGCTCTAAAGTGAACTTCACATCTTCTGCTGTAAATTCATCGCCGTTGTGGAATTTAACACCTTGCTTTAATGCAATTTTCACTGTTGTATCATTAATAATTTCATATGACTCTGCCAACATTGGCTGCAATTCATTGTTTGAATCACGTTTAAATAAATAATCAAACATATGTTGATGTACAGATTCTGTAGATGTATTGTTGTGGTCATGAATATCAAACCCTAACATATCTGAACCGATTGCGATTGTTAAGTCGCGATTTTGATTTTCTGGTGTAGAGGTAGTACTTCCACCTGCTTCACCATTTGAACTTTCATCTGAACTACATGCAGTTAAAATTAATACAAATGCAAATAACAGTAATGATAATAATTTTTTATTCAAATAAATCCCTCCTAAGTTTAATACCCGATGATAATATGATATTTTTATGACTTTTTATGAATTAATTACCATATGTTCAATCATTTTCCTACAGAAATTCACATTTTGCAATAATAAAATTCAAAATATATTAAATTATCCGAATTTTCTACATTTTAATATATAATCACTCCTAAAGAAATACCCAAAACGTATTCTTCAATACTGTCGGTTTTTACAAATCAAATATAATTCTTTTTGGAGTAATCTATAAAAAATTAAAAATGCTAATCTCCATTTGCTTGTCATGGCAATAAATATTAAATTTGAAATATTCAATTAAATTTGATAATCTTTTATAATCATCAAAAATAGGGGGTAAAATATGTCCATCTTACAGCAAGCATCAAAAATTTTAGACGACATTATTCAAATTCGTAGCCATATTCACCAACATCCTGAATTAAGCAATCAGGAATTTAATACTACAAAATTAATTTCGAACTTTTTTAGAGATCTAGATATACCGCATACTGTTTGCGAAAGTGGTGTGGGCGTTATCGGCTATCTTCAAACAGATGGAGCTGCTAAGACTTTAGCAATTCGTGCCGATATGGATGCATTGCCTATTATAGAAGGAACGGATTTAACATATAAATCCAAAAACAATGGTGTTATGCATGCTTGCGGACATGATATGCATACCGCCGTTTTATTAGGCACAGCTAAATTATTGCTAGACAACCGACATTTATTAAGATGTAATGTAAAGTTCATATTCCAGCCAGCAGAAGAAATAATGGCCGGGGCGAAAGATATGATAGCGGCAGGAGCGCTTCAAAGCCCAACTGTTGATGCAATTATTGCGCTTCATACTTCTCCTGATTTAACGATTGGAGAAATCGGTATACGCTATGGCGCTATGTTAGCTGCAAGTGATGCACTAAATATCACTGTTAAAGGAGCAGGTGGTCATGCTGCACATCCTCATAAATGTGTAGATCCTATTGTTATTGCGGGGCATATCATTACTTCATTACAATCTATTATTTCTAGAGAGATTCCACCAACTGATTCTGCAGTCATTACAATTGGTCAAGTTATGGGCGGTGAAGCACACAATATCATTCCGGAAACAGTTACGATGAAGGGAACAGTTCGCACGACTACTCCGAATATTCGACAACAAATGCCTGAAGTCATAGAAAGAGTTGTAAAAAATACTGCGCATAGTATGCGGGGCGATGTAGATATCGAATATACTTTTGGATGTCCTGCAGTTATCTCAGATACAACCTTGCTACAATTATTTGAACAAGTAACGACTGAGCTGTTTGAACATAACGCGATTGTACATATGCCGGTTCCTTCGATGGGAGGAGAAGATTTTGCTTTCTTTTTAGAAGAAGTACCTGGTTTCATGTTTAGAATAGGAACAGGCAGTGACAATCCAAATTCACGTCGTGCGCTTCATAATCATAAAGTTGAATTTGAAAATGAAGCAATTTATTACGGTATTGCTTCTATGGCTAATTTTGCTCTTTCTTATAAATAATTTTTCTCTAAGTTTTATTGCATTCTGATTACTAGTAAAATGACCTGCACCCGGTGCAAAATAACCTGCACTGGGTGCAAAAACACCTCGGATAATTAACTACAACTCAAAAATCTACGCCTAAAATGAGCTGCTACTACTGCAAAAAATTAACACGCCTCTCTTCCCTCCTTCTCAAAAAAACCTCCCAACATGACACCTGTCACAAAGTACTTTTGACTGGTGTGAATGGGATTCATCCATATTCCTCTGTATCATTTTAATTATAAGAAAACGTGAAGAGAGTGATATGGATGATGAATAATACGCAAAGATTGCCTTTAATTGATATTTTACGAGGTTTTGCGGTTTTGGGGACGCTCGGTACAAACATTTGGATTTTTGCTTATTTTGGGGACTTATCTTACATTACGACAAGTGCTTATGCGGGTTGGTGGTCATTGAATGATTTTATTCGAATGCTTGTGTTATTTTTCGTAAATGGGAAGCTGCTCGGACTGTTAACAATTATGTTTGGTGTTGGCCTCGAATTAAAATATCAACAATCGGTACGAAAAGGGAATGCATGGCCGGGTGTTTATATTTGGACTGTTTTATTCTTGTTTGTAGAGGGCTTTATCCATTTCACATTCGTAATGGAATATGATATTTTGATGAGTTACGCTGTGACCGCAATGATCGTTGCTTTTATTTTAAAGGCTGGGGATAAGGCCATTAACCGCACTTTATATTTGGTTGGAGGATTTCATGCATTCATTATACTACTCGTTTTAATAACTACCTTACTAGGGGCTAATGTGACTTTACCTAGCAACGATGCGATTGTTAGTATTTATCAAAATGGTACTTGGTTTGAACAAATCGACAATCGTTTAACGAATTTTTGGTTTTTCAGAACGGAAGCGATCTTTATTATTCCGATGAATATCTTCTTATTTTTAATAGGTGTCAAATTAATGCGTAACGGTGTATTTTCTCAAGATGAAAATGGTCGTCAAGCGCGTAACAAATTATTTTCTATAGGGCTATACATTGGTGTCCCCCTAAATTTCCTTATCTTTATTCCTGGAGGAGCTTTTGATTTACCTGTACGCTATTTATTTGCACCGGTAATGGCACTTGGATATATTGGAGTTTTTGGTAAAATGATAGAATATAAAAAGGGAGATTGGCTGTGGAAACGCTTTGGGCAAGTTGGCAAAATGTCTTTAAGTATTTATGTCCTACAAAATATTATGGCATCCTTCATTTTCTACGGGTGGGGCTTGGGTTTAGGCGGAAAGCTAAATAGCCTTGAGGTGATTGCTATCTGGATTACCCTTTCCCTTCTCCAACTTTTCATTGCGCAGCATTGGATTAAATATTTTCATGTTGGGCCAATGGAATGGATTCGGAAATTTGCTGTTCAAGCCATTTCGAATAAATAAATGATAAGGGCTGGTGTCAATTATAAAAATTTATCCAAAAGATCAAGCCATACAATATTTAGTAATTGACGTAGTATCGATTGTTTTTTTAATTTCCATTGTATTAAGCTCGGACTCTGATTTATCGATACTAGTCAAAATTATTTTACTCATTTTATTGTTAGTGGCCTTTTATTTTGCATTATGGTATCGAGATTGGCGTCTTCACCTGGCAACATTAGCAGGACTTTTACTTATTGCAATTATTAGCGTTTATGAAGGTTCTGTCATGTTGACTTTTGGATTTATGTTCGCCGATTTAATCGGGAGAGCACGAGTCAAATGGCATATTGCTTCGGCTATGCTTGTAATTGCCCTCATGTTTATCATTGTTTTATGGATTGAAAGTGGCGAGCTTTTTAAAATAGAAGAACCGATGATCATTCCGATTATGATGCTGCAATTAGCATTCCCATTACTTATTTACTTTGTAGAAAAAACAAAAAACTTAAAAGTTGAGTTAGCAACGGTGAATACCCAACTCGTCCAACAAGACGAAAGGCAACGGATTGCAAGGGATCTCCATGATACGATAGGTCATACTTTAACAATGATTAAAATAAAAACCGAGTTGACAACGAAATTGATGGACAAAGACCTAAATAGAGCGAAAGTTGAGTTAGATGATATATTAACAACGACACGCACGGCTCTAAAACAAGTAAGAGAAATCGTATCCGATATGAATTTTATCTCGTTAGAAAATGAGCTTTTGCATTGTGAAAACGTATTACAGACAGCTCATATTTCTTTCAAGTTGAATAGTAAGTGTTCCAATATCCTATTAGCAAGTGTGGAAGAAACAATGCTCGCCTTATGTGTGAGAGAAGCAACAACCAACCTGATCAAGCATAGTCAGGCCAAAAATTGCAGCGTTGAGATTGATTATATTGACCACATCTATTGTCTAAAAATAGTTGATGACGGTGTAGGTCTAGAAAACCAAGGTCTCGGCAATGGTATCTCTTCTATGAAGGATCG
Organism: Solibacillus sp. R5-41; assembly: GCF_002736105.1. NCBI lineage: Bacteria > Bacillati > Bacillota > Bacilli > Caryophanales > Caryophanaceae > Solibacillus > Solibacillus sp. R5-41. The sequence continues at coordinate 3,505,334 of NZ_CP024123.1, forward strand.
AATGAATGCCCTTCAAGGAACCGCTTCCGTCAACAATACGAAAACTGGTGGAACGATTGTTACGTTAAAACTTCCTATCCAATATTCCAGAAAGGTGGAGCCGTCCTTATGATACGTGTCCTAATCGCTGAAGACCAACAAATGTTACGCGGTGCCTTAACATCTTTACTGTCATTCGAGTCCGATATCCAAGTCATTGCAGAAGTAGCAGATGGTCAAAAAGCTTGGGAAGTGATTCAAAGCGAAGTACCTGACGTTTGTATATTAGATATTGAAATGCCCTTTCTCACTGGACTTGAACTTGCTGAAAACATCAAAAATACGCAGCTAACGTGTAAAGTCATGATTGTTACGACATTTGCCCGACCTGGATATTTACAAAAAGCAATGGATTGTGATGTAAACGGGTATTTGCTAAAGGATGAACCAATTGACTATTTAATAGATTCAATCCGAAAAATAAACAATGGAGACAAAGTCGTCAGTAGAGATTTGGCTGCTACATTATTTGTAAAAGAACTAAACCCACTCAATGAACGAGAAATCGCAGTTCTCCAACTTGTAAAAGAAGGCTGCACAACAAATGAAATAAGCAAAAAACTATTTTTAACAAAAGGTACGATTCGAAATTATTTATCAACTTCCATTCAAAAGCTCCACGTAGAATCCCGACAACAAGCCGTTAATGTGGCGAGTGATAAAGGTTGGATTTAATGGTGATTAGGATAAAAATTATTTAGTCTTTACTACATATCAGGCGGCAACACTTCTTTCACTATTAATATGGAAGACTTTAATAAACATTTGCCATAAAAGATTGTTTTCAGTTTATTTTATGTAATAGACCTCTTATTAAATCGTTTGCTATGATTGACTCATGCAAACTGATTTATTAGAAGGTAGATTGTAATTGATGTGTAATTTTTATACCAACAATGATTTTGTTTTAATAATTTTTTGAAATCCTCGTTTTCTATACTATTAAGAATTTCTAAGCCTTTATCGTTTGTGCACCAGGTGCAAGATTTATCAACACAGTTACTTACGCGCAATTAGTTTTATATTGATATTATCCTTTTTTGTACAAAAAAAGAACCTATATTAATATTTGTCCATTGAAATAGATATTCAGTTCCTTTAATCTTGTATTATATGATAATGATTATCATTATCATATAATACAATTTGAGGAGTATCGATATAATGCGCAAACAGAAAAGAATGATAGTATTTTGTATTCTATTAATAGTAGCCATACTAAGTGCTTGTAATTCACAAGATCAAACAAAAGAAGCTGAAGCAAAAGAAAAGGAAAATCCTAGCGAAACAGAATATAGAACTTATACAGACTATTTAGGTCATAAAGTCGAAATCCCAAATTCGCCAAAGCAAGTGATTTATCAAGGGGAAAATTATGGTGATCTACTACCTCTTAATGCGGACATTATTGGTGGTTCCTATTCATGGATTACAGGATTAATTTTTGAAGATCAGGTAAAGAATGTAGAAGATGTTGGATTTCCAATTAATTTAGAAAAAGTATTAGAATTAAAACCCGATCTAATTATTATTGCAGATACTGATGAAAAAGTTTTCGAACAGCTTTCTAAAATTGCTCCAACAGTAGTATTTGATACTTTTGCACCCCTAGAAAATCGTTTAACGGAACTTGGAGACATAGTCAATAAGAAACAAGAAGCAACTGAGTGGCTAAAGGAATACAAAGAAAAAGAAAAGGCAATGTGGAAGCAACTCTTGGACGAAGGAATTCTAAAATCAGGAGAAACTGCTTCAGTCTTTACCTACTATCCTGGAGACCGATTATTTGTAATGGCTTCAACTGGGCTTTCACAAGTACTGTATCATCCAGATGGGTTTAAACCTGGAGATAAAATTCAGCCAATCCTAGATCAAGGAAAAGGATTTGAACAGATTTCATTAGAATTACTTCCTGAATTTGCAGGTGATCGAATTTTCATTCTTACACCAGAAACCGATGAAGCTATTCAATCTACAAAGGATATGTTGAATAGCCCAGTCTGGAAAGGTCTACCCGCTGTAAAAAATGGAAAAGTGTATTCGCTAGACATTCTTAAAACTTCTAGTGATGCATCTACTAGAGAATGGCTAATCGATGAAATTCCATCTATACTAAAAAAATAGTTTATGAGGCATTTCAGCTATTGTTGAAATGCCTCTTTTTCTTGTATACAATGGTAATTGATAATCATTTTCATTTGTATAAAGGAGAGTTGTAAATTGATGGCCAAACAAATTCCCTCTTTTTCATCGTTACTTTTTCATTTATCTCAAATCGACTATATAACTTTCTACAAACGTTTGAACTTTCAAGAAGTAACTGCTCAACAGTATACTTTAATCATTGTTAGTGGTAACGGGAATGGAACATTTTCTATTGATGACAAGCCTTATCTTGTAACACAATACAAAAGTTTTTTACTTAATCCTGGATCCGTTTTGGAACTATTGGATATGAAAGATGAGAGTTTGTCTTTCTATAAAATTTCATTTAATATTATTCAGATAAAAGAACATATACCTGTTATGTATCGCGAAAATATCTGTTTAGATCAGGTAGATTTCCCTATCTATTCATCTTCCCGTTTCCACCGACTTGCTGAAGAATTAAATAATTTACAGGGTCAGGAAGGCATTCAAATTCATTTTCAACTGCAAAAATTATTCAATGAGTTGATTTGTATGTTGTTTGAACATAAACAGCATATAGAAGATCCCTTAGACGTCTCGAAGACAGTTGAACAAACGATTGAATATATGCATCAACATTATCAACAGCAACTAACAATTAACGAACTAGCTAGAAATGCCAATGTTGCACCGTGGCAATATAGCGCTATTTTCCAAACGATAACGGGACAAAAGCCAATTGATTATTTAACAAGATTACGAATAGAGCATGCGAAAGATCTACTGCAACGAACAAACGACCCTTTGAGAAATATTGCCTTAAAGGTTGGATTTAATGATGAATATTATTTTAATCGCCGTTTTAAACAAGTTGAGGGCATACCTCCTAAACAGTTTGCTCGTATTAGAAAACAAAAGGTTATTGTAAAAGATTGGACTGGTCATGAAGTGGAAATTCCTTCCTTCCCTAGGAGAATTATTTACCATGGGGAAGCATTTGGCGATTTATTAGTTTTTGATGTGCAGCCAATTGGTGGATACAAAGAAGATATTGATAATAGTTTTTTTAAGAATCATGTTCCATATGTAAAAGACGTGGCCTTCCCAATTGACATAGATAAATCTACTAAACTAAACCCCGATTTAATAATCTTTACAAATTCTGATGAACAACAATATAAAGAAATCTGTAAAATTGCTCCAACGGTTACACATAACTCATGGGGAACGTTAAACGAACGTATTTTAATTTTAGGCAAAATGCTAGGAAAAGAAAAAGAAGCAGAAAATTGGCTTGATGATTTCAATAAGAAAGAAAACATGATGTGGCAAAGGCTTCAAACCACAATAAAAAATGGAGAAACTGCATCCGTTTTTATATTTGATCATGGTGCTCGCTTATTTGTTATGGGAGTTACTGGTTTACCTACTTCCCTTTATCATCCACTTGGATTCCAACCAGGAGAATTGATTCAAAAAATAATAGATGATAAAAAAGGCTACGAGGAAATAACTGTAGATACTTTACGTGACTATGCCGGGGATCGGATATTTATGCTACTTTCTGAAAATCCTGAATCTAAATTGGCTACTGAAGTACTGATGAAAAGTACTTTGTGGTCCAATCTGCCCGCTGTAAGAAATGGATATGTATATCTAGTCGATGCAACGAAATGGAATTCTAATGATGCCTTTACAAGAGAAAAATTACTTGGAGCATTACCACGATTACTCACTACTAAACGCAAATAATTCTACTTATTGATCTTAGGAGACAATACAATTCCATAAATATGGGGTTTTACTAAAGGGATTCTCAAAAATTTTATGTGGAGGAAAAATAACAAGAAAATAGATGCTCTCATGTCATAAACATGGGAGCACCTTTACTATTCATTAAGATTGGTAAGCCAAGTAGTTAGTTCTTCCACCTGGGCTAGGTCCGTAATTGGATCATAATACCATGAACGTTCTTCTGGCCAACATAGAGATGATTATTCTTCACTGCTGGAAGACTACCCCAAACAAGATCTTCCTTGAAGTCTTCAACCGTTCGATTGTTAAAAGTCATAATGATATAATCACCAGCGTAACCTTCTATCATTTCCTCTGAAACTGTGCCTTCGTATGAGGACAATTTCTAAATCTTCTAAAAGGAATGGCTTTTGTTCTATAAACATTAAGCGGTCACCAACTCTCTGTTAACCTCTTACTTCTCTATAGTTGTTGTCATCCAAACCAAATTTTTTATTCTTTTCTTTGAACCGGATATTATGTGAGGATACATACGCAACTTTCGGTGCATCTGGTTCAATATATAACTTTGCACTATTGAGAGCAAGAACTCCATCTGTAAATGCACCAGCGATCAACCTTACCTTGCTTTCATGGTCGATGAAATCTCCTGCACCATAAATACCAGGTATGTTAGTTTCTCGTTTGTTATTCACAACGGCTACATCATTTTTCATTTCCAAACCCCATTCAACTAAAGGACCATAATCACATTTCAGACCATGATTAACGATGACTGCGTCCACTGTGATTTTCTCAACTTCACCTGTCTCAATGTGAGAAATAGACACATGGTTTATGGAATCCCCAGTCCCATGTAACTGGACTACTTCATAAGGAGTACGTACATCTACTGAAGACTCTCTCATTTTAAGAACATTCTTCTCATGTCCACCAAATTCATCACGTCGGTGAACGACTATTACACTTGCAGCTATCCGTTCAAGTTCATTTGCCCAGTCTACTGCTGAGTTTCCTCCACCAGAGATCAATATGTGTTTGTCACGAAATACTTCAAGTTCTTGTACTGTATAATGTAAGTTTGTAACTTCATAACGGTCTGCACCCTCGATTTCTAGCTTTTGCATAGTTAAAACGCCATAACCTACTGCTAAAATAACAGTCTTGGAATAATGCTTTTCTCCAGAAGCTGTAGTCAAAATAAATGTTTCGTCCTCTAATCTTTCCAATCCTACGACTTGTTGATTTAATACAATAGTTGCATCGAAAGTTTTTGCTTGTTCTTCAAGCTGAGAGATTAATTGTTCCCCTTTAATCGGGGTTACCCCACCAACATCCCAAATCATTTTTTCTGGATAAATGAGCATTCTTCCTCCTAGCTTTGGTCCACATTCAATAATTTTCGTTTTTAAATCACGCATTCCACTATAAAAAGCAGTATACATACCTGCTGGGCCACCACCAATAATGGTTACATCGTATAATTCTAATTCTTCCATTATGTTCTATTCCTCCAAACAATTTATCTATTTTTTCAATTAGACCCCAAATTGAGCAAGGTGAAGTTTTCTATATGCCCCTTTTAAAGCTAATAACTCATCATGATTTCCATGCTCTACTATGCCATCCTCCGTCACGACTACAATACGATCGGCATTTTTAATGGTTGCTAATCGATGCGCTATAACAAGGGTAGTACGTCCTTGTGATAATTTTGTTAGAGCCTGTTGAATTGCTACTTCTGTTTCAGTATCAAGCGCAGATGTTGCTTCATCTAGAATAAGAATAGATGGATTTTTAAGAAACATACGAGCAATAGAAAGACGTTGTTTTTGACCACCTGACAGTTTTACGCCACGTTCTCCAATCAATGTGTCCATCCCTTCTGATTGAGAAAGAATAATGTCTTCTAACTGAGCTCTTCTTGCAGCTTCCCATATCTCTTCATCTGAAGCACTGAGTTTACCGTAAGCTATATTTTCTCGAATCGTTCCGTCAAAAAGGAATACATCCTGTTGTACAATTCCAATTTGGGAGCGAAGTGATTCAAGAGTTATTTGTCGAGTATCAATACCATCAATCATTAATGATCCGCTGTTAACATCATAAAAACGAGGTAAAAGACTACAAATAGTCGTTTTTCCTGCACCTGATGGTCCAACAAGGGCTACTGTTTCACCTGCACGGACCATTAAGTTTATGTTATCCAAAACATTTTCCTTGCCTTCATAACTAAAAGAAACACCTTGATACTCTATATTTCCTTTTAAATGTTGAACATTAATTGCACCCGGAGCATCCGCTACATCTGGTGCTGTCTCAAGCATTTCAATATAACGCTTAAAACCCGCAATTCCTTTTGGGTACATTTCAATTACAGCATTGATTTGTTGAATGGGGCCTAAAAATACATTTGATAAGAGAACAAAAGCAATAAACTCTCCGTATGACATTTGTTTATTTATAACGAACCAAGTCCCGCATAGTAGAACAAACAAAGTTACAACCTTCATAAGGATATAACTAACGGATGAATTCCAAGCCATAATTCTATAAGCTACTAACTTTGACTTACGAAATCGATTATTATTTTCATTGAATTGAGCAATTTCATGTTCTTCATTCACAAATGCTTGAACAACTCGCATACCACTCACATTATTTTCTACACGTGCATTAAAATCAGCAATTTCTGCAAAAAAACGATTAAATGCTAGCGTCATCTTTTTACTGAAATATAGGGATAAACAAATAATTAGTGGAACAATAATAAATGTAAGAACGGCCAATTGCGGATTTATTGAAAACATCAAAGCAAATGCACCTGTGAGCGTCATAATAGCGATAAACAAATCTTCAGGTCCATGGTGTGCAATTTCACCGATATCCATTAAATCATTTGTCATTCTTGAAACTAAATGTCCAGTCTTATTGTTATCAAAAAAGCGGAACGATAACTTTTGCACATGAGTAAATAGCTCTTTACGCATATCCGTTTCAATACTTATCCCAAGTTTATGTCCCCAATAAGTGACGATATAATGGAGTGCTGAACTAATAATATATATCCCAAATAACGTAAGACATCCCCATAAAATCCAATTCCAATTTGAACTAGGTAATAGATCATCCACTACACGATTAACTGCTAGTGGGAATGCAAGCTCCAATACAGCAGCTATTATCGCGCAGGAAAAGTCTAGGATAAATAGCCCTTTATATGGCTGATAATAAGAAAAAAATCGCTTTAACAATCTCTACCACACTCCTAAAAACATTCTGAAATATTTCATTGAAAGATACCACTTACCTAATTAACAGCACTAAATCACCTTCGAAATTGATAATCATTCTCATTTGTTTTAGTTTAACATATTATCCTATTTTAAATAAATGGACAAAATCCAGAGCTTCTTTGTACAAATTCAAGGATTTATTCTGATGATATTAGTATGTAAATATACGAAAAAGAGACTGATTCTTACATCTATAAAGATTCAGAATCAGTCTCTTACTAAGCTTTCTATTTAAAACCATTTTGATTAACTTTTCTTTCACGATCTACTTTCCACCAACCATATTGTCAACTTCATCAGTTTGAGCAATAACAGCAATAGGATCATATGAACGTGGGTGCATGCATCCTTAAACTTCTAATCTTTTATTCTGGATAATAAATATAGGAAATACGGTGCTCCTATAACTGCGACTACAATTCCTGCTGGTATTTCCGAAGGCTGCAAAATCCAGCGACCAATAGTATCGGCAATAAGAACTAAAAGACCTCCCGTTAAAGCTGCAGTTGGTATTACATATTGATGTCTAGAACCAACTAATTGGCGAGCTAAATGCGGCCCAATAAGTCCGACAAAACCAATGCCACCACTGATGGATACACTTGCTCCTGCTAATCCAACTGCTGCAGCGAGTAACACACGTCTCTCTTTTTCAATAGATGCCCCTAGTCCTGTAGCAGTTAAATCACCTAAATTTAATACATTTAATACTCGTGCTTTTGAAAAAATAAAGGGAATTAATACAACAATCCATGGCAACAAGGAAAAGACAAATTTCCAATTAGATCCCCAAATACTACCTGCTAACCAATTCGCGACAAATTGATAATTATCCGGACTTAAACGAAGTGTTAAAACAATCATGGCCGAACTAATTCCTGCTGCAATCGCCACACCCGTCAGTATTAATCTCATAGGTGAAATTCCTTCATTGCGTTTATAAGATAGTGCATAAATGATTATTGCTGTTATGCCTGCACCTGAGAATGCCAATATCGGAAGTAAAAATACCGGTACTGCAGTAGTTGATGAAAAAAAAGAGATGAAAAGCATAACAGCTAATCCCGCTCCAGCATTAATACCTAGAATCCCAGGATCCGCCAATGCATTCTGTGATATCCCTTGTAAAACACATCCAGATACTGCAAGTCCCATACCAACCAATACTGCAATAATTATTCGCGGCAATCTAAATTCAAATAAAATAAGATGCTGCTTTTCAGTTCCGGATCCAAACAGGGTTTGTATGACCTCTAATGGTGATAATCTAATAAAGCCTGTATTCATGCTAATCATAAAAACGATGACAATAAGCAAACAAAGAATGCCGATAATAAAAAGATTTTTCTTCATTGCCTTTCGCTGGCTATTTGTCATATATGTTTGTTCTTTCATAGTTCTTTGCCTCCTTTTCTTGCAAGATAAAGGAAGAATGGAACCCCGATTAATGCAATTAATGCGCCAATTGGTGTTTCATAAGGAGGATTAATCATTCTTGCGGCTAGATCCGCTAGTACAACTAACAGGCCTCCGAGGACAATCGAGCAAGGTATAATCCAGCGGTAGTCATGACCTATTAGTAAACGAGTAAAATGAGGAACTATTAACCCTACAAAACCTACAGCTCCTACGACAGAAACAGCAGTTCCAGCCAAAACTAAAACTATAATCATACCAAACAATTTAATCGTTTTTGTCTTTTGACCGAGACCTATAGCAACCTCTTCCCCAAGGCTCAACAAAGTAATAGATCGAGACAGTATCACAGCACCTATCATGGCCACAATAATCCAAGGGGCCATAATTTGTAGATTAATCCACTTCGTTCCTGATACCCCTCCTGCATACCAAAATGCTAAATCCTGCCCTATTTGAAAATAAAGCGCAATCCCTTCACTAAGTGCACCTAACAAAGCGCTAACTGCTGCGCCAGCAAGTACAAGTCGTATAGGTGTTAAACCTCCTCGCGACAGAGAACCAACACCGTATACAATGAAAACACCTAGACCAGCTCCTAAAAAGGAAAACATGATTAAGTACATATATGGGAGTCCAGGAAAAAATGCGAAACACAGTGCAAGCATAAATGAAGCACCAGCATTTAAACCTAGCAAACCAGAGTCAGCTAATGGGTTCCGAGTCATTCCTTGCATAAGTGCACCAGCTACAGCAAAACATGAGCCGACCATTGCGGCACCTAGAACACGTGGCATACGTATATCTCGAATAATTTGGTGTGATGTTGATTCCGGATTGAAATTAAACACAGCTGTCCAAACAGTAGCAAGCTTTATGTCAGCAGCACCGAATGAAATGGAAAGACCAATTGCAAAAAGTAAAGCAGTCATACCTCCAAACAATATAACTATAGCTATTAGTGGATGCGAATGTTTTTTTATTTCTTCTAATGTTTCTATTTTTGCAGATTCTTCTGCTGGCGTAGACATACTTTTCCTCCTTCATGCCAAACTATACTTAGTCTGGTCTCCACTTATATTGATCTTTGAAAAAAATCATTCATTCTTTTGATTTAATTGATAGGAAAGGCATATTGGATTATTACTAAAAGGACAAGTTGTCATTCTAGCATCGATATTAAATACACTTTGTAAATTTAGACAAGTCATGACTTCCTCTGGACTTCCTTCTTTTATCAATGTGCCATTCTTCATTGAGATCATATTGTGTGAGAATCGAGATGCGTGATTTAAGTCATGAAGCACCATTACAATTGTTCTACCTTCCTCTTCATTTAATCGTTGTAAGAGTATCAAAACCTCCAGCTGGTGAGCTAAATCCAGATATGTTGTCGGCTCATCAAGAATTAGTATTTCAGTTCCTTGTGCAAGTGCCATCGCAATCCAAACTCGCTGCCTTTGTCCACCCGATAATGCTTCAACAGGACGATCCTTAAACTCATTCAACCCAGTTACAAAAATTGCCCAATTAATATGTTCATAATCTTCTTTTTTTAATGTACCAAAGCCACTTTGATGCGGGAATCGACCATATGACACCAGTTCGAATACGGTTAAACCACCAGGTGCATTTGCGGATTGCGGCAAAATAGCCATCCGTTTTGCTACTTCCTTCGTTTCTAACTGATGAATCGCTCGTCCATCAAGGTATACAGCACCACTTTGAGTTTTTAACATTCTAGAAATAGCTTTTAATAATGTTGATTTGCCACATCCATTTGGTCCAATTATCGTCGTAATTTTTCCTTTCGGAATAGACACACTTAAATCCTCTACAATTAGAGAGTTTGCATAACCAACTGCCACATGATCAATAGTTAAAACTGTCATATTTAGGACTTCCTTTCTTTTACTATCTATATAATCTTTTTGTAATTTCTTGTCGCTGGCTTTCACCTTAATGTAATGATTGCTATCCTTATAAGTAACATTTGGATATCAATCGTATTTTCTTGATACAAATAAAGAGAATCAGCACTTTATCTACGCTTTTAAATGATAATGATTATCAGTCCCACTTTTTAATACTAGATACTTTATTTGTAAATGTCAATATGAAGAATTATTAGAATTGAAATAGTAGAATATTTTTTATGGAAGACTTGATAGATTGTGTAACGTGATTCTTGGTCGGTAAAAAATCACTAAAATAAGCCACGATGACCCAAACCTCTAGGGTCATCGCGACTTTTCAACCTGTAAATTTGTTACCTGGGTTAGAAAAAACGTGGAAATTATATCTCTCACGTTTTGATTGAATTAACTTGAATGTTTCTGACAAAGGGAAGGTTTTTCTTTAGAATGTCTATTATTCAAATTAGCTGTATGAGATACTACACGATTTGCTATTGAGAAATTATTCTTGCAACACTTTCAAACGTAGATAAAGAACATCTCCATCATGGAGTGATTCAAAAGAAAGATTCCATAAGAAAATACTTCTACTTTACTTTGTATACCTGCCTTTATTCCTTGGGCATCAAACTTTTCTGCATATTGAGCAGTCCCATCCGATTGGAGCTTAGCATTTTTACTATGAAAGGACGCACAGCTTTTTTCGATAACAACTTCGTCTGTCCAATTTTTCACAAAAGGTACATAGCTCCTCTTTGTCAATTCCAAATCATTCTTACCTTACCATCCAAGCCAGTTGCCTTAGAGTATGCATCACCTACTACTGAGGTAATGGGACTCTTATCGGATACATTTAAACTGTCTAAACGTGAAAAAGACGTTTTTACTATATTGATATAGTGATACCTTTCTCGTACCTGGAGGTGCCTATTGTTTATATGCATTGTTCGATTGGGGGCTTATGAAGGGGCTTCTTCTAAAATAGGAATAAGGCTTTTGATTATTTTAGGGGGTGGAGAATGTGCGAATGGTATTGGTTTTTTCCAGGAAGAAGTTTACTTAATAAATTCTGAATAATAATCATATAGATAACTGTATGGTTTATATTCCATTTTAATGGGGGGAAAGTATGGGCATTTTCAATAAGTTAAAGCAGGGTGTTTCAGATGCGGGTAACAAAGCCAAAACAACGGTAGAGGCAACGCGCTTAAAGGGCCAAATAGCAAATAATACCGGGGAAATTAATGATTTGTTTTTAAAAATTGGTAGAGAAGTATTTGCATCATATAATACTCAAACTAACACTCAAGTTGATGAAAATGTGAAGGCACATATTATAAATATAAATAACTTACTGGGAAAAAATAAAGAAATCGAAAAAAATCTACACAAAGTACGGAATCAAAAAGACTGTGTGTGTGGACATACCGTTACTTTAGATTCAGAATTCTGTTCAGCATGTGGTCATAAGATTGCTGTATCTGCTATTGTTGTTCAAACTCAATTTGAAGCGGTTGAAAAAGTTGAGAATGTTCCTAAAGAAGATTTATAGGCTTCACAAGATACAATTGTTGAAGAACATATAACAGTTAAATCACAGACAAATGAACAGAAATCAACCTCCCAACATATATGTTGGATATGGGACACTGAAACAGAGCCAGATTAGACATTTTGCGGAGAATGTAGATCAGAAATAGAGAGAATTACAAAAAAGGTACCAACAAATTCTTCTAATGAAAGAACACCTTTTAATTTTTTGCAGATAACTTGCACCGGTTGGAAAAACAATAAAACCAGACCACTTATTTGTCTAACTTCTTGGCAAAAGTCAAAGCCGCTGCCATCTGGCAAACCTATATCACTCACAATCAAATCAACGGAGTTACTTTGAAAGGATGAACGCGCTTCTTTAATGTTACTTGCCCCTAAAACATGATACCCTTCTTTCTTTAATTTAAGTGTAATATCTTTATTAAATGCCACATCGTCTTCAACTAATGAAGTCATCTCTTGCATAATACTCCTCCACTTACTCAATATTATTTAATTATCATTTTGTTATTCTAAAATAATTAGTTACTACATGTACAATTACTGAAATCCGTAGTTCTACTACATCTTTTGCTCATTTTATCATAATAGAAAAAATCGCTCTTAACTAATGTAAGAGCGATTTTTTCTATTTAACTTTAAAACTAAGCCAATGTAAATCCAATCGTTTATTCTAATGGCAACAGAAATAATTGTAATCAAGTTTGTTTTGATATAGAAATAGAGAGCAATAAAAATACAAAGGGTAACTGATTCTTTAACTTCTGTCTCTTTTTCAAAAACTTTTACTTCAGCTGGCGTTTTTAAATTCAAAAAAATCTTTTACTATATTTCAAACGAAATGAAATTTTAAAATTTCAGTCATCAAAACTACAGCGTATATACCAACCATCAAAAAGAATCATCGTTGTACCTTTTCTAAAGAACCTGAGGATAAAGTACCTTTATGTAAAACCGCAGCACGTTCTGGTAATCGAGCCACCGTTTCAGCAGAGCAACTTGCAGGTACAAGGACAGCTGTCAGTTCATCGCCAACATTTGGCCATATTTGTTTACCACGCTCATCCAAAGGAGTAATTCCTCCTGTTGCGAGAGACAGTGCTCGAGACAGTGTATACTCATGCTTCCATCCATAAAGCTGCGCAGCTAGATTTGTCTTCTGAAGAATGTCGCCCGTTCCAAATGGATCCCAATGATCAATGATACTATCGTTGCCAAGCATAACGTTTACCTTTTCTTTTTGAAGCAATGGAATCGGCATATTCATTTGACCGATTGGTACTGTAGACGCAATCGAAATATCAAGTGAAGCTAGGCGATTTGCAATTAATTGCGCTTCTTCTTTTTGTAACTGTGCGAGAGCAAATGCATGGCTAATCGTCACTTTCCCTTCTAGCCCTGCTTCCTCCGTTAAATCTGCTAATCTTTTAATAGCCCTCATACCTGATTCTCCCGTTTCATGAAGGTGCATATCAATGCTTGCTCCAAAATCAACGGCGATTTGTACCATAGTTTGCAGTGATTTTTCCATATTTCCATCAACAAATGTAGGATCAAGTCCACCAACATGAGTTGCGCCTAAGTGCATCGCCTCACGTACCAAACCTTCAGCATTTGAGCGTAGTAAACCATGTTGCGGGAATGCAACAATTTCATGTGAAATTTTATCTGAATAACTTTCGAATGCAAGCTGCAAACTTTCAAGATTTTTCAACCCTTGTACAGGATCTATATTGCAATGGCTTCTCACATAAGTAGAACCGTACCCAAGTATAAGTTGTAATAATTTCTCTGATCGTTTCTGAGCAGTCGGAAGTAATTCAGGTAGTAACCTTTCCTCTATCTCAATCATCCCGTAAATGCCATTTTTACTTTTTGCTGCAGCCTTCCAAGGACCACCATAAAAGGTTTTATCCAAATGAATGTGCATTTCACGAAAAGCTGGAAGAAGTAGCATCCCCTTTGCATCGTAACAATCCAATTCATTATTATAAAAGTCTGTTGTATCTAGTATTTTTGTAATCATCCCGTTATCGATCTGTAAATTACGTACAACTGTCTCAGTCGCAACAACTTCTCCCTCTTCATAGTGATAACCATTTTCCAAACGAACATTCAACAGCATATAGGTTTTATTACTTGTAAGCTGATACATATAAATTCTCCACCTTTTATAAATACAATTTTCTCTTTGCAAATTCGAACGTAAAGCATTCACATCAGTAGTAACAATTGTTCAATGTTAGACGTTGAAGCGACATAGTAACACGCTCCCTTAATTTTATAATGTACTCAGAAAATCACGCTTGCTCTTATGACATTGGCTTCAGCCTCAGCTCTATTAAATAGTTTTATAGGGCTGCTTGTTTCCAAATGCTCTCTGGATAATAGGATCAAGTCACCCTCTTCTACATCGATAGCTTCCTGGTCGTCAATCGTTATATGAACCTGGCCATTGATGCAATAAAAAGCTTCAGCTATTTGAAGTTTATCTGGGTTATTAAGATTGACTGTTTCGTGATAACCACCTTTTTCTACAGTTATGGCCTCAAGGTATCCGTTGCATCCCTCCGACAACATGAGATTGAAATCTCTTACTTTACCAAAACTTCGAGTTGTCCATCCTCCATTGAATCGATCTTGTTCATAAGGCTTTAAATGTACATGATGATGCCCTTCATGTTCTAACGTTAATTCTCCATCAATGACCATAATTAATCTGTTTATGCCCGGGAGAGGGGTGAAAATAGACTCTTCTAATTCAACTATAGCTGAACTAATTCTCCACTTAAAGTTCCGCTCTAAATAATCTGCATTCTCAGGATAAATGGCTAACTGCGTAGTGAACCCACCTGACCATTTATTGGTTGTTTGTTCATTTTTTCTAATCAGTTGTATTGAATAGGGCATATTTTAAATTCTCCTTCTCTATCTCGGGGTACCTGTGCATTAAACCTTTCCTACAATCCAGTATAATTGCATGAATTTTCATGCACAAACAAAAAATTATAGAAGAAAAAAACGCAAGCAGCACTATTATATAGTCCGCTTGCATTTTTTTCACCGGTGCATTGCATTATTATTTTGCTGCTGCACCGTAAAGTCCTGCTTTCCCTTTATTAAGGCTACTTTCAATAATTTGTTCCTTTCCAGCAAAAGGTGTACCAGCAAAACTTTGTTGTAATAATATTTTTAATTGATCGATTACCTTAGGGTGATAATTGAAAAAACCTCCACCTAAAACGATACAGTGTGGGTCGAGCAATAGAATCATTTGTTGCAATTGCTTTACCATTGCCTGAATTAATGGTTCTAAAACTGACCCAACTACAGCATTGCCTTGGTAGTAAAGTTCCATCATTTCTTTCAGTGTAATTTCAGGATTTGCGAGTAAATCCCTTCCCATTTTTTCAATTGCCGGCCCAGCTACTGTTTGTTCTAATGTACGCCCTTCATCACCTATAATATTAAAACCGATTTCTCCAGCTAATCCAGTTCCTCTTAGAAATTCACCATTTACAATTGTACAGCAAGAAATACCTGTACTCATTGTTACATAAACCATCGTTTCTTTAGAAAATGACCTTACACAATACTCGCCCCAAGTAGCCATGTATACATCGTTATCCATTTTAATATCGGCTTTAACAAACACCTCAGCTAAACGATTACAAATTGGAAAGTTAGCCCAAGGGATATTATTTTGGTAAACCGCTATCCCTTTTTCAATATCTACAATACCAGGTAAACCAATACATACTTTGGAAATTTCATCAAATGAAATAGCCTTTTCTGTACAAATTTGCTCAAAACTTTTCACTAAACTTTGAAATAATGCCTCTCGACTAGAAGTATCACTAGGAACCTCTTGTTTAGACAATAATTGCTGATCCGGACTAAAAATAGCTGTTGCTAACTTTGTTCCACCAACATCTGCTACTAATGTATAGCTCATCAATTCACCGCCTAATTTAAGATAGGTTTACAACTTGTGTTAAATTACGTGGTTTATCCGGATCAAAACCTTTAAAAATCGCACGTTGGAAAGCTAGTAGTTGAAAATATGGTACTACTTCCACTAGGCGATTTAAGTCATCCAACTTATCAGAAAGCTTAATAATTACATCTGCTTCTAATTGCTCAGATGCAACACCGATTACAACAACACATCCACCAAGCTTTTGAATATCTTTAATTAACGCCTGATCGAAGTTTTGTGTTTCCTTTTGAGTAAATAATATGATCACTGTTTCATTATCTACAATAGAAATTGGTCCATGACGGAATTCTAAATTAGAATAACTTTCACATTCTGTTTGCGTCATTTCTTTTAGCTTTAATGTTGCTTCTTTAGCCAAACCGTTATATGCTCCTGACCCTAAGAAGATGAAACGTGTTTTGTTTTCGTTCTCTGTTACTTGCTTTAATGGCTCTCCATTTTCTAAAGCTACTTTTACATGTGCTGGAATTTCTTCTAATTGCCCCATTAAATCTGACCGATCGCTTTTCTTTGCTGCATACAATTGTAGAGCATAGAGCATATTCGAAAATGATTGCGTCATGACAACACTTTTTTCCGAAATATCATCTAATGCGATCACTTCATCTGCCGCATTGGTCATTGGTGTATTACCATTACATGTAACAGCCATTGATCGTATATTATTGGCACCTTTCAAATGTTCTAGCGCCATTATAATTTCCGAAGTTGTTCCTGAGCGTGAAATACCGATTACATTATATTTTTTATTAGGTAAAATATGTGTATCTTTGTGTAAAAACAGTTCAGATGCTGGTACTGCCACAGCAATCTCTCCAGTTGCAAATTGATAATAACGTGCAGCCGCAATTGCCAAATAAAATGATGTTCCGCATCCTGTAAACAAGGTAACGTCAACTTCTGCGCCGTTAAATGTCTGCGCTTGAACAATCTCTCTCGTTTTTTCTAACTTTTCTGCTTGCGTCATAATTTCATTATATGTGAACATGATCATGCTCCTATCTCTCTTTAATATTTGTAATTTGTAGCTCTTTTAGTAAGAGTTCTACAGATTCCTTTTGTACTTTCGCAATTTCTTTCTCTCCTGCATTCACGGAGCCACATGCAACAGCCCATTTATATGCTTCTTCATCGCTTGCCCCTTGCGAAAGTTTTAAGATCAATCCAGCTAAAAAAGCATCACCGCTACCAACTGTATTCACCACATTTATTTTTGGGGCATTTACTTGATAATTACCCGTAGAATTAATAAATAAAGCACCTTTTTCCCCTAATGAAAAACAAACATGCTCAATCCCTAAATCACGTAGTTTTTCACCAGCTTGAATGAGATCTTCTTGCATCTCTACTGGCTTTCCAATCAATTGACTAATTTCATCTTCATTCGGCTTAATGGCAAATGGAATTGCTTCAATACCTTGCTTTAAAGCCTCTCCACTCGTATCAAGGGCGACACGAACACCTTTTTGTTTTAAGAGATGAATAATCGTTGCATACGCATTTGATGGGACCCCTTTAGGTAGGCTGCCTGAGAGTACTAAATATTTCGAACTTTCAGCTTGAACTTCAACCCAACGCAACATTTCTTTCCATTCATGCTGCTGTATTGTCGGACCCTCTTCTAAAAGTTCCGTCATTTCCTTTGTTTGATAGTTTGTGACAGTTAGACAAATCCGACTTTCACCCTCTATTTGAATGAAACTTGTTGGCAGTCTTTGTTCTTGAAGAGATGCTTTAA
The DNA here is from genome assembly GCF_002736105.1 of Solibacillus sp. R5-41. NCBI lineage: Bacteria > Bacillati > Bacillota > Bacilli > Caryophanales > Caryophanaceae > Solibacillus > Solibacillus sp. R5-41. The sequence continues at coordinate 3,523,178 of NZ_CP024123.1, forward strand.
TTTTTTCTCCATTTAATCCACCAATAAATCCACCGATTAACACATCTCCATCAAGCGCTTTAATAACACGTGCAACATTTATCCCTTTTCCGCCGCCTTGTTGAAACTTCTGCATTACACGATTTGTTTGACCCATTACGAAAGAATTCATTTCATAAACTTGGTCAATCGCAGCATTTAATGTGACAGTCGTTATCATTTTTGTAACATCACAATCTTTTGTTCTACTAACTTAATAATTGCTTCACGTGCTGGAAGGAAATACTTTCTTGGATCGTTTTCATTCGGATTTTCTATGAAGAATGCTCTTAGTTGTTCAGCAAATAAATCTTTTAGCTCTGTTGAGAAATTTACCTTTGCAATTCCATAATTCAAAGCCTTCCTTACACTCTCTTCTGATACACCGGAAGCCCCGTGCATTACTAATGGGACGTTTGTTACACGATGGATTTGATCTAATAATTCAAATTGAAGTTTAGGTTCTTGTTTATACTTCCCATGTGCTGTTCCAAATGCCGGAGCAAATGATTGGATACCTGTTTCCTTTACAAAACGTTCAGCTAAATGCGGGTCTGTAAAAAAGGCATTCTTTTCATCAACAACTAGGTCATCTTCTACACCGCCAATTGTTCCTAGCTCTGCTTCTACAGGTACATTTATCGCACTCGCAGCCTCTACTACCTTTTTAACAAGATTTATATTTTCTTCAAAAGGTAATTTCGAACCGTCAATCATTACGGATGTATAACCTGCTCGTAAGCATTCCATAACGACTTTTAATGATTCACCATGATCCAAATGTAAGGCTACTGGTACTTTTGCTTGTTCAGCTGCCTCCTTGGCAAGTGCTATCATATAAGGCATTCCAACATATTGATAAGTACTTGAAGTCGTTTGTAAAATAACAGGTGCCCCTTCTTTTTCTGCTCCTGCAATAATCGCCTTAATAATTTCTAAATTATGCGCTCCAAAAGCACCAATGGCATAATTATTTTGGTAAGCATCCGCTAACATTTCTTTCGTCGTTACTAATGGCATAATAAATCTCCTCCATGTTTGGGTTGTTGGTATAACTAAAGGCATAAAAACTCAAAGGAAATCGCAATGAGTTCAATTTAGTTCAGTATAAAATCGACAACGGTCGCCTCTCACAATCGAAATGCAAAATTCCACTGGCTTTCCTAATGTATCAAAGGCGGTACGCTCTAATAATAGCGCTGGTTTGCCTGTTTCTGTTTTCAGGAAACGTGCTTCTTCTTCCTTAATAAGGACTGGCTCAAATGCTTCCTTCGCTCTCACAACACTAATGTTAAAGCGTTGTGCTAATAAGCTATACAAAGAGGAGGAACTAACCTCTCGTAATATTTCACTATTATTAATAATACTTTTCGGTAAAAAAGAAGATTCCAATACAATTGGTTCATTATCTGCAAAGCGCAGTCGTTTTATTTCAATGACTTGCTCATCTTCCTGCAATTCAAGGCTGTTTTTTACTTTAGTCGACGGATACAGTTCCTGAATGACAAGCACTTCATCTCGTGGATTTAAACCCTTCTCCTGTAACACTCGGCTAAAACTATAAAAGCTACTGAGTGATTGTTCGAATCTTGGTTTCGAAACGAACGTACCTTTGCCTTGAATTCTGTATAATTTCCCCTCTTGTACTAAATCCTCAATTGCCTTTTTTACTGTGTTACGGCTAACATGGAATATTTCCATAAGTTGATTTTCAGAGTCGATTTTATCCTCAGGCTTCCACTCACCCGATTGGATTTTAGTGGATAACCTTTGTTTCAACTGATGATACAATGGAATTACACTAGCTTGATCTAACGGTTTCATCTTTTACTCATCCTTTTTATAGGTTATTGTTATCAATATAACCTTTTCTTTCTTCAGCATAAAGTTCCTCACTTCTATAAATGCTGAGTCGTAATTGATTACTAATTCTTCCTATTGATAGCTTAATCCCTATACTTTTCAAAAGCGATATTACCTAGGCAGAAGGTTTTTTCAATTTCCCCATCGCCATTCAGCCAAACAATATCTGCATCTTTCCCTACAGCAAGTGAACCTTTTTGGTCAGCTATCCCTAAATGAGTTGCTTGATTTAAAGAAACGAGATGTGTTTGTTCTATCATGGATAGATGTAACCATTTTTCTACGTTTTTCCTTGCTTCATTCATGTTTAAAACGCTCCCCGCTAAAGAGCCTGTTTTCCGTTGTATACAGCGGTTATCCAACACTTCTACTTCTTCTCCACCTAATGTATAAATCCCATCCGGCATTCCTTTTGCACGTATACCATCTGTAATGACAAGCATACGCGCCAAGCCTTTTAATTTATGGACCATTACTAATAAATCTTTATGAAAATGGATATTGTCCGGAATGATTTCCACATAAACTTCTTCATCTAACAGAACTGCACCTGCCACACCTGGATCACGGTGATGAATCCCCCTCATTCCATTGAACAAATGAGTAGCATGTGTGACACCAGCCTTTATTGCGCGGTTCGTCATATCATAATCAGCATCAGAGTGCCCAATAGAAGCAATGACATTTTTATCTGTTATAGTCTGAAGAAATTCAAAGTTTATATCTTCTTCAGGTGCAAATGTGACAAGTTTAATGTCTTGATTGGACTTGTCGTATAAATAATTAAATTGGGTAGCATCCGGCTTTAGTATCGCTTCCTCTGGCTGTGCACCTTTTTTAGAACGGTTAATAAATGGACCTTCAAGATGGATTCCGATCATTTCAGGCACCGCTTCGGACTGTTCTTTTTTATATAAAGCTAATGCGTCGATAGCTGCCTCAATTTCTACCATTGGACAAGACATAGTCGTCGCTAAAAATGCAGTTACACCTTCACTTGCCAAATATTTAGCAATTTTTTCATAACTTTTTACGTCGCCATCCATAAAATCATATCCAACTGCACCATGTACATGGATATCAATCATTCCTGGAATAATATATCCTCGTTGCTGACAATCAATAATTTCTTCAGACCCTGCTATCGATGGGTAATTGTCCATTGAACCAATGTTTGTAATCTTTTTATCTGTTATTTGTAAAAATCCATTTACTAAAATACGATCTTCCATCACAATATTTGCATGAATGATGTATGTTATGTTATTCATCAATTCACCTCTTCATCGGTTTAATGTGCTACCACTTTTAACTTGCTTCAGCAGAAGTCCTCCACTTCTAAACGTGGGGAATGAATGCCAAGTATGGCCTTAATTCAGTGGGGGTTTAAACCCCGGCTGAATAGTGGAACTCTGGCTAAGAACGCCGCGTCCTGCGGCAACGCCTGAGTGACCAACGTCCTGTTGGCCCAAAGTCCCCTGCGGATGTCACAGATTTTTGAAGGAGTTTATCGAGCAAGCTCGAAAAAAATCTGGACGCAATTACGCCGATGCGTAATTGATTTGTTTTTCTGCCTCTGCCTTCTTTTTGAAAATATGCGACGACATCCAAGTTAAAAATAAAGCTGTTACACTTACACCGAAAAACGGCATTAAGCCAGGCATCCAATTGAAAATAAAATAGAGTATCGTTAGGCCCATTATTGAACCAATCATTTGGAGTGGATACGCGATGCTAAACAATATCGACACGGCAAAGTAACGGAAATAAGGTAACTCATAGTGAGCGTAAATTTGAAATATGTTTAGTACCATTATGCCAAATATAATGCTGATCGTTACAAATAATGTAAGAGAAATTAAACCCATCACACCTTGGAAAGTTGAAATGATTTGAAAATTAATCGTTAAAAAATAACCAACAGCAATTATCATAATCCCAATTTTATTTGATTGAATAAACTCAGCTTTATATGTATGCCAGTATGTTTTTACAAGTTGTTTTAGACTTTCTTCACCTTGCAATCTTTTACGTAAAGTCGTAAACATAGCAACTGATGCTGGTGTTATTCCAAATAAAACAAGTCCAAGTAATGTTAAACCAATCCACATTAGCTGCAGTACAGCCAGTAATGTAATGAATTCTACAGTCGAGTATAACTTCCCTTTCCATCCTTCAAATGTCATGTACTTTGCCTCCTTACAATAGAAATTACATGCACGACTTTAATCGTCGTGCATGTTTCATTCACATTCCGTATTAATTTAAATTACTTCAGCAGAAGTTTCCCACTTTTAATGATAAGCCATCAATTTACTTACTGATGGGAATTATTTCTTTATTATTTTGTACGGTCATATGCGCCTTGAGCGATTTCCATATAGTCTTCTAAGCCCATTTTTTCAATTGTTTTCTTGTAGTCATCCCACTTATCGAAACTTGTTTTTCCTGTAATAAAGCTTGCTGTACTTTCATCGATATACGTATTGATATCTGTTAAAATCGCTGACACTTTTTCAGATTCCTCTACAGTATAGTTCAGACCTGGAATAATATCTTCGTCATTTAGTGCGAATGGTTTTACTTGCTCTGCATTTTTGACAGAGTTTTCTTTCGACTCTGCACCTTGGAAGAATTTCTGTGTAACGATACCTGGATAATAACCACCTGGCCATGTTAAGTATTCACTGATCGCTTGGTCCATGGTTTTACCTTCTGGGTTGTTCGTAATCGTTTCTAAGTATTTGAAGTTTCCTTCAGCATCTTCTTCATACGTTACGCCTTCAAAGCCCATAAAGAACATTTTTGTTCCTTCGTCCCCATATAAGTGGTCAACCCAACGTACCATTGCTTCAGGATTTTTCGCTTTATCTGTAAGAACGAACATCCCTAAGTTTCCAAGACCATTTGACATCGCAGTATATTGACGATCACCATTAGGACCTTCTAACACTTGCGCCCCTACATAGTTGTCTAATTTAAAGACCTCTTTCGGATCTATATCGCTTATCATACCGAAATTCCCTTTTGCTGCTTCAGCAGCAAAAGCTTGTATCTCTACGGTGAACACATCCTTATTAATTAAACCTTCACTATAAAGCTTATTTACATATTGAAGTAATTGCTTGTATTCATCAGTTGTTGGCACAAAACGGAATTCTTCTGTTCCTTCTTTAAAGTCTAAATTCGGATTCATTGTTCCTTGCTTATTTAATCCGAAAGAACCTTTTAGGGAATCCATTAGGTATTTTATACCATACCCTGTACCCCAACCTTGCTCGTCCTGTTTGCCGTTACCATTCGGGTCTTGTTCTTTAAATGCTTTCAACACTTCATATAATTCGTCCGTCGTTTCAGGTGTTTTTAAGCCTAACTTATCAAGCCATGCTTGGTTGATCCACGGCATTCCTAAATGAAGAGACTCAAATTCAGGGTCAAAAATTGCTGGGAAGCCATAAATTTTGCCGTCCGCCATTGTCACACCTTGTTTAACACTCGGATATTTCTCTAATATTGCTTTAAAATTTGGTGCATATTGATCAATATATTCATCTAGTGCTAAGAACACACCTTGTTCACCATATTTAATTAAATCTGTTTTTGGAAATGCAGATGCAAAGAAAAATTCTGGATAATCACCTGCAGCTAACATCAAGTTCCTTTTCTCTGCTAACGCCTCTGTTTGTACTGTTGTCCAATTAATATGAACGTTAGACATTTTCTCATATTCTTGCCAAAGCATTAACTTATCCCAATCTTGCGAAGCTAAAAATTTCGCCCCAAAGCCATCCACTTCAATATTTTCCTTCACGATTGGCATGCCTGTTTCATTGACCTTTTCGGCATTGCTACTAGGCTCCTTTTCACTACTACTTTCTTTATCCGAGCATGCTCCTAAAATGCTTGCCGCTAACATCATACTTGCTACTGCACCATATACACGTCTCTTTTTTACTGTCATTATAATCTCTCCTCCTCTATCAATTACGTCTCGGCGTAATTGCGTCCAGATTTTTTCGAGCTCGCTCGAAAAGCTTCCCTTAAAAATCTGTGACATCCGCCGGGGCTCTAACTTGATTCAGCCAGGGGGTGAACCCCCACTGAAAATAAATGCATAACTTAGCATCCTCCCCCATTTATAAAAGTAGGAGACTTTTGCTGAAGCAAGTTAACCTTTTAGTGAACCAATCATGACACCTTTTACAAAATATTTTTGTAAAAACGGATAAAGCATAAGCATTGGGAGGTTGGCTACAATTAAAACAGCATATTTCAAACCTTCAACGCTTAGTTTTTGCTCAAGTAAGCTTTCTGAAGTCGATTTGACCATATCGTCTACTTGCCCTTGAATTAAGATTTGTCTCAGAATAAGTTGGAGCGGAAATTTGCTTTGGTCTTGCAAGTAAATTAATGCTTGGAAATACGAGTTCCAATGTCCTACAGCATAAAATAGAACCATTACAGCCATAACTGGCATTGATAGAGGTAATACGACGCTCCACAAAATTCGGAAATTCCCGGCTCCATCAATCGTTGCAGATTCTTCTAGTTCATGCGGTATAGATTGGAAGAATGTACGCATAATAATAATGTTCCATACGGCAACCGCATTTGGAATAATCATTACCCAGAACGTATTAATCATTCCTAAATCACGAATTAGTAAATAGGTTGGGATTAACCCTCCACTGAAAAACATCGTGAATACCATAAATGCCATAATAACGCCTTTTCCTTTTAACTCTCTACGTGATAAAGGATAGGCTGCACAAATGGTCATAACAATGTTCAATATCGTACCGAAAAATGTGTATTTTAAGGTATTAATAAAACCGTTAATAATGTCTTCGTTTTGGAACACTTTTTCATATGCACCAACAGTAAATTCTTTTGGCCATAACCACATTTCGCCTGAAATTACATACTCCGGATTACTAAATGATGCACTTAATACGAACAACAACGGATAAAGTACGACAAGTGTAACAATTGCTAAGAAAATATAATTAAACACTGTAAATGCTCGATCGCCTCTTGTTTCTCTCACATTCACCACCCCTTTACCATAAACTTGTGTCACTCACTTTTTTAGCTATCTTATTTACCATAATGAGAAGGATAAAGTTTATGATTGAGTTAAATAAGCCTACAGCCGCTGAAAAGCTGTACTGAGCTTCTAAAATCCCACTGCGATAAACAAATGTCGAAATAACGTCTGATGTCGACAAGTTCAAATCATTTTGCATTAAAAATACCTTTTCAAAACCTACCGCCATAACTGAACCCATATTTAAAATGAATAAAATGACAATTGTTGGCATAATCGCAGGTATATTAATATGAATGATACGTTTGAATTTGGAAGCACCATCAATCATTGCCGCTTCGTGCTGTGCTGGGTCAACTGCTGCTAATGCGGCAATGTAAATAATCGAACTCCAGCCCATTGTTTGCCATACGTCTGATAATACATAAATCGATTTAAACCATGACGGCTCTGTAATAAAGTCAATCGGTGTACCACCAAATAACATAATCACTTGGTTAATCATTCCATCTGATTTTAAGAACAATAGCAACATACCAACTACTACTACTGTTGATAAAAAGTGCGGTGCATAGATCACCGTCTGTACAAACTTTTTATAACGTAAACTTTTTACTTCATTTAATAATAAAGCAATAATAATTGGTACAGGGAATGCTACAAGTAACGTAAATACACCGATACCAATTGTATTTTTAATTAATCTCCAGAAATAATAACTATCATAGAAACGTTCAAAGTGCTTTAAACCTACCCATGGGCTATCAGCAATTCCTTTTGTTGCGATAAAATCTTTGAAAGCGATTTGCAAACCGTAAAGTGGATAGTAATGAAACACTACAAAGTAAAGAATGACAGGAACTAACAATAAATAGAGCTCCCAATTTTTCCTAAGGGCTTTTTTCCACTCTGCCCAGTGATTCTTCTTTTCTCTTTGCTTTTTATTGGAGATTTTTCTTTCCTTTGAAGAGCTTTTTTCCAAAGTTGGTTTATTCGCAAGCGTCATACTTACACCTCCTATTTATTTATGTGAAAGAATAGTAGACTCTTGAGAAATTTCAACAACTTTCCCTCCACTACGGAGTGATTCTGTTGCCGCACAACCAACTGCAACACTCATACGACCTGCAAATGGAGTAGTTAATGGCTCTTTATTGTAAAGAATTAGCTCCACAAAGTCTTGGGCAATTTTAGGGTCTGCCCCGCCATGACTTCCATCCTCTGGTTTCATTTCATATACAACATCGCTTAACTCTTCCCAAGAATTTGATTTGCGTGTTTTTAAGTAAATTTTATTGTTGACATCATCATTTTCAATACGACCTTTTGTACCTATAAATGTATAGTTTCTCGAATAATCTGGAGTGAAGTGACATTGTAAATAAGAAGCTTTAATACCGCCCTCTAGCTCCATAATAAGCATGTTATTATCTTCTACATCAATTTCTTCACGGAATGCACATTCTGTAAAAGTATGAGGAACGTATTCTGGACATGTTTTCTTTTGGTCGCAAGTTGGGCATGTTAACGTATTTGGTTTGTCACCACCGTAATAATCTAAGCTACCAAATGCAGAAACTTTTGTCGTATACTTACCAGAAAGCCAATGAATAACATCTAAATCATGTGACCCCTTTTGTAGTAAAAGAGATGTCGTATTTTTTGAGTTACCATGCCAATCATGATAGTAGAAGTATCCGCCAAAGCCTACGAAGTGACGTACCCATACAGCTTTTAAATCCCCGATAGCACCTGAATCGATTAAGCCTTTCATCGTTTGATACATGCTCATATAGCGCATATTGAAACCGACCATTAAATGCTTACCAGAGCTCTTCCAAGCATCTAGAATTCTATCACAGCCCTCTACTGTAATAGCTAAAGGCTTTTCAGCATAAACGTGCTTACCTGCTTCTAAACACGCAATAATATGTTCTTCGTGTAGGAAGTCTGGCGATAGAACAGCAATCGCATCAATATCGTCTCTCTTTAATAATTCCTTATAATCCTTCGTTAAAAATAAAGGAGTATCGAATTTTTCCTGGAATTTATTCAATCGCTCTTGAGAAATATCTGCTAAAGCAACAACCTCTGATTCTCCATCAGGCTTGTGCCAATAATGGGCTAATCCCCCTCTTAGTCCAGCCCCAATTACACCAATACGTACTTTCTTCATTGATTTTCCCCCTTTTAATGCACATCACTATCGTTTAAAGTAAACGGTTACATATTAGAAACCGCTCATCATACCAGTAACATCACAACCACACATTAACACGTTGTAGGTACAAGTTAGGTTAAACATTTTAACGAATATTGTGAAAATTACGTTTTTATTACTATATAATTCCAACTCTAAGCATGTCAATAAAAAAAATACGTACATTTTGTAGGAAATATTCTACTTATCTCTTACTTTTTATAGTTATCCCATTATAAAATTCAATATTTAAAGTATTTCAATTGCAACTTGACCTATTCGTTTAAAAGTTTCAAAATTAACCATTAATTTTATAATTTTAATAGTTATTTTAATTTTCTCGGTCGTTGTTTCCTTTTTTGTACGGTAATAATTAGGAGGTTTGAGTTATGAAATGACAAACAAATAAATGAGGAAAGTTGTTCGTGTTTGATCGTATGCAATGGTTCTTCATCTTAATCTTAGGTTGATTTCTATATCGTTTTATCATCCCCAATTTTCGGTGTTGGTCTAAAATTTATAACATTCCAAGTAAATAAACCAATTCATATTACCTACTATCACCTGCTCAATTCACAAAAGAATCGAGTCATTTGTACTGAATGAAATCTATCTTTTAGCACACCTAATATATGGTATTTAAATTTAGTTCCGTGGCACAAAAAAAACGCAAGCAGCACGATAATCTCGTCCGCTTGCATTTCCCCACTAATCATCCATACATATTCGGTTGTACGTCTTTTGGTATCGGGTTGCGATATGCATTTTTTGTTTGTGCATCAAGTTCCTGTTTAGCTTGAGCAATATAGTCCTTATTAGTAAAGAGCTCCACTGCAGTAGCTGCGAGTACTTTTCCTGCATAAAGCATACCTTTATGGCCTAAACTTGTTTTTCCTTGTGACACAAGCTGCCATGTGTGAAGCGGTGTACCTAACACAAAACATGTTGTGAAAAATTGCGCAGTTGGTACAACCCAGCTAACATCTGCTACATCTGTAGAACCTGCCATCGCATCTTGGCTTTTTTCGTAAGGTAGTACTTCCTCGTAAAATGGCGAAGCCAGCTGTTCTAATTGTAATTGGTCTGCTTGTGTACCTGCTAATCGCTTCATTTCTTCTTTTGCACTCATTAATTCTTGTTGCGTTATCGTACTCGTCATCTGCTTTGCATATGTTAGTTCTTCCTCACTATATTCAGGCAAACCAACATCATTGAGCTTATCAAAAATGATTTTATTAATCGTATCGTTTGGAATATAGTTTGAACAGGCTTTATCAAATTTAACAGTGACTTTTGTTTCTGTCATTAATGCAGCGCCCTCTGCAATTTTCAAAATACGCTTATAAATATCATCTACTTCAGCGATCGTTTTTGAACGGATTAAATACAATACTTCTGCTTGAGATTGTACGACATTGGGGGACATACCACCCGTATTCGTTACAGCATAATGAACCCTTGCTGTTGTCGGAATATGTTCACGTAAATAGTTCACACCTACGTTCATTAACTCCACAGCATCGAGAGCACTGCGTCCTAAATGTGGTGAATTCGCTGCATGGGCAGCAATACCTTCAAATTCAAAATATACTTGATAATTTGCTAATGATGAAAAACTAAAGACGCCTGTAAAAGAATTGGGATGCCATGTTAAGGCAATATCTACATCATCAAATATGCCTTCACGTACCATAAATGTTTTACCTGAGCCGCCTTCTTCTGCCGGGCAGCCATAATAACGGATTGTACCCTCAAACTCTCCTGCTGCAATTAAATCCTTTAACACAGCTACAGCAGCAATACCCGCTGTACCTAATAAGTTATGGCCACAACCATGTCCATTAGCACCTTCCACAATTGCTTCGCGAATAGGTGTTCCAGGTTTTTGGTTTAATCCGGGTAACGCATCATACTCTCCTAAAATACCGATAACTGGACCTTCTGTACCGTAGCTCGCTACAAAGGCTGTAGGGAGTCCACCTACCCCTATTTCTACTTTAAATCCAATTTTTTCAAGGTAGCCTGTCAGTAATTGCGCAGAGTCGTGCTCTTCAAAGCGTGTCTCTGCAATTCCCCAAATTTGATCCGCTAAAGTAATAATATCTTGTTCGTAATTGGTAAGTACTTCATTTATATTTTCAATTGTAGTGTTCATTTATATTATAGCTCCTCATATATTTGAAAGACGGTATTTAACCAAATTTCAATGGCTGATAACATATCATCTTCTTCAATATCGAAGCGCTCATGATGATGTCCCGCTGCTAAATTAGTACCGATAATCGAATAGCATGCCTGACCACCATTGTGCTGTACTTTTTGCATTAAAAATGTTGCATCTTCTGAGCCTGCTTTAAAGTTTCGGTATTCAATTACTTCTTCTATCGTTGTTTTCCGAGCAGCCTTCGCAAGAATATGTGCTAGTTTTGTATCTGAAGGAACGCTAATTGCGCGTCCTACTTTTTCAATAGTTGCTTCTATATTATATATTGCTGCGGCACCATGGATAATATGCTCTACTTGTTTTTCGTAAAATGCATTAATTTCAGTAGTTTCTCCTCGTATTTCCAATTGCATTTCCGCTATCGAAGGAATGATATTACGCCCTTCTCCTGCTCGGAGTATACCGACATTCACTCGTGAAACACCATCGCTATGTGGCGGCATACTATGCAATGCAAGTGTAGCCTGTGCACTCGCTAAAAGTGCATTTTTTCCTCGTTCTGGATATGCCCCTGCATGAGACGCTAAACCCGTAAATGTTACATTATACTTTGTAGATGCTAAAAATCCATCTGTCCCTGCAACGAAAGTGCCCTTAGGAATACCAGTACCTATATGCATAGCAAGTAAATACTGCACATCATCTAATAATGGTGAATCCACAATAGCATTCGCACCGCGCACACCTTCCTCTGCAGGCTGGAAAATGATCTTGATTTTCCCCACTAATTGATCTTTATGTTGCATCAGTTGCTGGGCAAAACCTAAACCAATTGTAGCGTGGCTATCATGACCACAAGCATGCATAAAACCTTTGTTTTTTGAACGAAAGCCTAGGTGCTGTGGGCTATGTTTTTTATCTTCTGACTCCGTTATAGGCAATGCATCTATATCTACTCGAAACGCAATAGTAGGCCCTTCTTTACCAGTATCAAGGGTCGCAATCACACCTGTATAACCGCCTACCATTTTCTCTAACCACTGCTGTGGTGCTCCATTTTGTTGCGCCCGTTCATAATACTCATCTAAAATTGTTTGTTCCGGGACGCCTAATCGTTCTCCTACAACGACTTCCTTCCCCACTTTTACATCGTATCCCCACTCATGCAAATAATTCGCAATAATTGATGATGTACGAAATTCCAACCAACCTACTTCTGGATATTGGTGGAAGTCACGACGCCAAGCAATTAATGTTTGTAAATAATCTTTATCTAGTTGGATCGACTTCATATTAAACACTCCTTTATTTTAATAAGTAATTTACGCCTGGACCAATCGGAATATTGAATATTACAAATACTAGAATTAATATAATCCATGCAAGTAAAAAGACCATCGTATATGGAATCATTAATGACATCAATGTACCGATACCTGCACGTTTGTTATATACTTGCATAAACCCTAGGATAATCGCGAAATAGGTGTTTAACGGTGTGACCATATTTGTTGAAGACTCACCTACACGGTATGCTAATTGAATAAACGCTGGATGATAACCAAGTACCATAAATGTCGGTACAAAAATCGGTGCTACTAACGACCATAATGCAGATCCACTAATAATAAATAAGCTTAGTATCGCTACAAGTAATACAAATAGAATGATCGCAAAGACATTTGTTAAATTGATCATCGTTAAAAAATCTGCTATGTGTACTGCCATCCAAGTTGCAATATTTGTCCAGTTAAAATAACCGATAAATTGAGCAATCATAAAAATTAAGACAATATAGCTCGACAGGTCTTTAATTGCTAGTGCCATAATTTCAGGTACATCAGCTGTTTTTGTAATCATTTTTATCGATACGCCGTATGTAATACCTGTAACTAGGAAGAACATAAATAATATTGGAATGATACCCGATAAAAATGGTGAACGTAACATAGTTCCATCATCATTTAATAGCGGTGAATTCGGGATCATCATGAGTACTACAATTGCACCAATATACAGCAATGCAACAATACCTGTATTGCGTAGTGCACGGTTTTCTAAAGCTGTTAACGCCGTGGACTCCGCTACTTTCTCTCCCGTATACTTTCCTAAGCGCGGCTCAACAAACTTTTCTGTTACAACAGCACCTAAAAATGCTAGTAAAAATGTAGAAGCACTCATGAAAAACCAGTTATCTAAAGGTGAAACAACCATATCTGGAATAATCGTTTGTGCAATTTCAGTTGAAATACCCGAAAGTAACGCATCTGTACCTGCAATTAAAATATTGGCAGTAAATCCGATTCCAGCTCCAGCTAATCCTGCAGCTAACCCTGCTAATGGGTGACGCCCTAATGATAAGAAAACTAGGGCTGCTAACGGAGGAATAACAACGAACGCAGCATCCGATGCAACATTTCCTAATATACCGATAAAAACAACCATAAACGTGACAATACGTTTAGGTGTTTTTGTGATAGCCTTAGTCATTAATGCTGAAAACAACCCTACTCGCTCAGCTAAGCCAATACCTAACATCATCGTTAAAACTAGCCCTAGCGGCGCAAAACCTGTGAAGTTTGTCAAAGTATTCGCTAATATATAGCGAATTCCATCTTTTGATAATAAATTTTGAACAACAACTTCTTCACCAGTACTTGGATGAATTACTGCTGCTTGTATCGTCCCTAAAATAGCCGAAATTACGACTAGAATACATGTTAAATAGAAGAACAACATAAATGGATGTGGTAATTTATTACCAACCTTTTCAATTACATTCAGGAATTTATTAAACATCCCATCATTCTTCATTTCTAAATTTTCGTTTGTGTTCATGAATATCCCCCTTCTTTATGGACACTTTTTTACAATGTCTTTAAATTAATTTATACTAAACTGAAAATTTATACAATAGGGAAAATAGGAGGAATTTAAAATTGTACAAAATATTAATCTTTTCTACTGAGTATTCATACGTTTGGATGGAAAAAATAAAACAGCTAAAAATGGAAAATGTGTCATTTGATTTTTATTTTTATAATTCTTTGACTGAATTAGAAAAATTATTTGTGGAGCATGCAAATAAGTATGATGGAATTGCATTTAGCGGTCAGATTCCTTATTTACATATTCAAAGTAAGCTTCCGAACGAGGCGAATTTTATTCCAAGAACCTTTTTTGATATATTACAAAGGGATTTTTATTATAAAATGGCTGAAATTCAGTATAAAGATCCGAGTTTTTCGTGGAAGGAGTCTGTTATCGACTTTATCTATAATGAAAATAATTATTTAGATTTAAAAAATTGGCTACCACAGGAAGATTTCCCTTACATTTTGAGTGATACAATCGAAATATTTGGTCATCAAGATGCTTATGATATTGTTAGTCAGCGCCATTTATCGTTGTGGCGTGAAAAGAAAGTACGCTATTCATTTACGCGCTTAACAAATCTTCATCACTATTTGAAAGACGCTAATATTGAGCCTATCCTAGTCGTACCAACTAAATATAGTATGTCCATTACTTTAACGAAGCTAATAAAGGAAATTGAACTTGTACAGTTAACAAATAGCCAAGTCGTAACGGGTCATCTTATTTTCTCTGCAGCTCAAAACGATGCACATGAAATCGAATATCGCCAAATCGCATTATATAAAGCGATCTTAGATTTTAATCGTGAACTCGGTATTCCGTTAATCACCTTTAAAAGTGCGATTCATTATGAAATTATTACGAATTACATCGATTTGTTAACAATTACTAGCAACTTGAAGTCTTGTTCACTTACAAATTTCCTTCAAAAAGAGCTTCCATTCAAGGTGAGAATTGGTTGGGGAATTGGAAAAACATTAGATGAATCACGCTTACAAGCAGAAAAGGCAACGACATTTTGCCAAGGCGCATTCACACAAAGTTACGTGCTGACAAAGGAAAATCAAGTTATTGGTCCACTAGATGGTCAAAGTCTGCTTGCAACAACAACGAGTGATACCGCATTAAATGAAGTGGCAGAACAGACACATCTTGCACTATTTCAACTCCAAAAAATTAGCGCAGTGTTGGAGAAATTAAAGACAGATGAAGTCATTGCCGAAGATTTAGCAGCCCATTTATCAATCTCTATCAGAACTGCAAATCGTATGTTAAATAGATTACACGAAACAGGTTACGCAACTGTTTTAGACAAGAAACTTTTGCACGTAAAAGGCCGTCCTCCTAAAGTTTATAAGATATCTTTGCATAAATAGATGGATTAACCTGAACTGGGTGCACAAACAATTTTATTACAATAATTTTTTGATATATTTGTTAACAATCACAAGCAACAGAAGTATAAAAAATAGCACAACGAAAAATAGCCAACTATATAAGTTAAACAAATTATTCTATCCTTTTTATGTGAGTTTTCTATTATGGATTATTATAAAGTGTTTGCTTGTTTGGCTGGCTAAGCACATGAGTCACACAGCTTTGTGCTTTGTGAAAGGCTAGCCTATATAAATTTTTTCCTCTGAACTTTTCTACATTTATTGCGCCGCTACCGTGGGAGGCGGCGTAATCCTAATTAGATTTCATCCCAGTAGAAAAACCTATTTGTAATATTAACAAGTATTAAGAGAAAACAATGCCATTTTCTGTATGTTGGTTAGCACACATATGATATTTCCACTATATCTACATTTATTTAATACGTACAAAAGAAGGAATTTTCCGAAGACGTTTTACATACATTAAATTAAAGTGTAAAATTACACTAATAGAGTGTCATTACATTCTTTGAGAGAGGTGAATTGTATGGAAAAAGACTCAAAGTTGCTCGAACGAATTGCTACACTGGAACGAGAACTCCACACATTGCGTACAGAAGTGCAGCATTTAAAAGAGCATGTAAGGTTCGAGCAAATTGTACCTATTAAAAAAGAGGTAGCAAAAAAAATCGATCCACCAAAACAAACCGTTCAAATAGCAACATCTATAGTCCAGGAAAAAAACGCTCCTGAAAAGGAAATACGCTCACTTGAAGAAACGTTTACGAGGGCATTACCAAGAATTTTTATGGTCATTTTAGTGCTCGGTGTTCTGTGGGGCTTGAAGCTTGTGAGCGATTACGGCTTTTTATCAGAAAGTATAAAAATAATCGGTGGTTTTGCGTTATCCATTGGTCTCGGTATATGTGCATTTATGATGGAGAAAAGGCAAAAAGGATCACGCGTTGTCGCCT
Source organism: Solibacillus sp. R5-41 (assembly GCF_002736105.1). NCBI lineage: Bacteria > Bacillati > Bacillota > Bacilli > Caryophanales > Caryophanaceae > Solibacillus > Solibacillus sp. R5-41. Next base: position 3,539,697 of record NZ_CP024123.1, read on the forward strand.
TATCGCTCTATGGTGGTGTATTCATTGTCGGAATTTTAGTGACAGCGGCTGGTGCCATTTTATATGACGTCCTTAATCTATACGTTGCACTCATTATCGCACTTGTCTACATTGCGTATGGGGTTTTGATTAGTTATGTAAAAGGTAATGAAGCATTAACCGCTCTCGTTATATTTACCTCATTGTTACTACCGTATTTACTCGAATATATGAAATTTAGCGCACTTATTATCGGTGTTTTCATCGTGTTGCTTTTCGCTGTTGTGCAAGTTGTTATTTGGAAGCATACACAACGCAAAGCACTCTATATCGGGATGGCTTTTTCGATTTTGGCATTTGGGATCGTTTTTATATTCCATCACGAGCAGAGCGTTTTTTTTGCACTCGCAGTTGTTACGTTATATAGCGTCTTTTTAGGAAGCTATTTACGCTTATATTCTAGTAAAAGTAATATAAATGCAGGTATGCTATTTAGCTTTACTATCATTATTTTATCACTAATAAACGCGATGCTTTTACAAAAAGAGTCCATCCTGCTTATGGTACTCGCACTATTACTTGGGATTCTAACAATCTCTTTATACATCGTATTTAAACGCAAGGACCGACTATTAATCGACATGTTCGGTACATTATCTATCATCACAATATTAAACTTTATTGCACAGCTCAACATTTCAAGCGAGGTCATGTTACTTTTAATGATTATCGTGTCATTTGCTGGGTTGGTCCTTGCATTGAAGCATGCGATTGTGTTCATGAAATATTTGCAAGGCATTACATTTTCGGTGCTATCGTTTTTCGTTCTTATGTTTTATATCGTTCAGCCATTTTTCTCTATAGAGCATTTGACAATTGTGCTCGTCACGATCATGCTCTTCGCATTATACTGGATACTTCGCCACTATAATCGTACACCGAGTGAAAACAAAGAATGGCTGATCGGTTTAGAGGATGTCTACCCATGCATTTTATATGTGGTCGCCCTTCTTTACATTTGGAAATTGGATTGGGCGTATATGCCACTTCAATTTACTTCCTACTTCTTGTTTAGTGCAATTGCGATTGGCCTTGTACTGATTCTTATCGGAAATCGTACACAGATTGGTCGATTGCTTCCAGTCCTTGCTACGGGGATTTACGGATTTGCAGCACTTATTTTAATGACAACAGTATGGGTTGATGAACGGGCAATTACAGTCGCACTCATCATCCGCATTTTATACATCGCGATTTTTTGGGGTGTTGTTGCAGATTTATGGAGGAGTGGTAGGATTTCGAAAAAATACGAACCCCTTTCCACTCGATATACAGAGCCATTTACGCTTGCTGGAATGATTGTTTCGATTGTTTGGCTCTTTAATGTCACACACTTCATGAATTTCCATGAGCTAATTAATTGGAGCACGGCTGTTATTTTTAATACCGTTTCAATTTTCATTATTGCTTGTTTATCGCTCTTTTTAGCAGCAAAACGAAGCTACCCACAGCTGAAATTAACCGGCATTTCCCTACTATTTTTGGGGATAATTAAAATGATTTTCTTTGATTTATCCGAACTTGATATTCTTATCCGTTCGATTTTATTTATTTTAATCGGTGCAATCGGGCTTGTGATTTCAAATAAGCTTTTAGGAAAAGGGAAAACCGATTAAGTACATGTTTTAAAGTAGCCTTGACGATTTTGTTGGGGCTATTTTTTAAATTAAAAATATATAAAGTGAAATTAAGAAACCTTCTACAAATTAAAATCTTCTATATATATAGTATTAATTTTCATTCAATTAAGCGAAAGGAATTTAAATGGCTATGAATGATACATTAAAAAGAGAAATCCAAGAGGTATATAAAAAGCATTACTTAGATAGGCCTTTTATTGTAGCAATCGACGGATTAGGTGGTGCCGGAAAAACTACACTTGTTGATCACCTTAAAAATATACTAGATAATGTCGTAATTATTCATATTGATGACCATATTGTTGAAAGAGAATCGAGATATAATACAGGGCATGATGAATGGTTTGAATATTATCAGTTACAATGGGATGCTAATCACCTAAAAGAAAGTTTATTTGAAAAATTACATCAGAATGTAAAGCAATTGCACTTGTCCTTTTACAACAATGAAGAAGATACCTCGACAAGCAAAACAATTACTATCCTTCCTAATAGCATTGTAATCATTGAAGGTATTTTTCTTTTGAGGGAAGAGTGGAAAGTATATTTTGATTATATAATATTCCTAGATTGCCCTAAGGAAGTGAGATATGAACGTGTACTTCAACGTGACACATACATAGGTGTTTTAGAAGAACGTTTAAAGAAATATCAAAATAGATATTGGTTAGCGGAGGATTATTATATTAAAAAACAGAATCCTTTAAAATTTGCTCATAATATTCAACGCTTATAATGATAATTCATTTATGTTAATAACCCACTTCATTATATCAATCAAGGACTTGTGCATAGGATAATCCTACACGCAAGTCCTTTCGTTTTGCACTCACACTTCTACCGATTCATTCTGACAACTTGTGTAATTTGCTTTCCCGCTACCTCATGCTGAACCTGTTGGATAAACTCTTCAAAGGACATGGTTTTCAATCCCTCTTGTTTATACGCCCTTACAGTCACCGTCCCGTTCTCAAGCTCTTGATCACCGAGTACAAGAATATACGGTACTTTTTGCATTTGTGCATCGCGAATTTTACGGCCTAGCTTTTCATTTCGCCCATCGATAGCTACTCGAATATTTGCCTGACGAAGCTCCTTTGCAACTCTTTCAGCATACACATTATGTACGTCTGAAACACCAATAATTTGCACTTGCTTTGGTGCAAGCCATAATGGGAATGCTCCACCAAAATGCTCAATTAATATTCCTAAAAAGCGATCAATTGAACCAAATACAGCCCGGTGGATAACAACTGGTCGTACTTTTTCATTTTCTTCGTTAACGTACGTTAAATCAAACTTCTCTGGTAGTTGAAAGTCCAGCTGCACTGTTGCACATTGATGACTTCGTTTAATCGCATCTTGTATATGAATATCAATCTTTGGTCCATAAAAAGCGCCGTCCCCCTCATTAATTTTATAAGGTAAGCCCAAACGATTTAACACATTTTCAAGCGCTTGTTCCGCCTTATCCCACAATGAAAGCTCTCCCATATAGTCAATAGGTCGTGTCGATAATTCAATTTCATATTCGAAGCCAAATACTTTGTATACACGGTCAATAATTTGCAAAGCGAGTGTAATTTCATTTTCTATTTGCTCAGGTGTCGCGAAAATATGGGCATCATCTTGACAAAAAGTACGGACGCGTAAAAGCCCATTTAGTGCCCCACTAAATTCATGACGGTGCACTTGACCAAACTCGGCCATTCGGATAGGTAAATCACGATATGAATGCAAATCATTTTTATAAATCAACATATGCCCTGGACAGTTCATCGGTTTTAACGCAAACTTTTGCTCATCTACTTGAGTGAAATACATATTATCTTTGTAGTGCTGCCAATGCCCCGACTGCTCCATAAACGTTGATTCATCATGAGCGGTGTACGTACTTCTTTATAATCATAGCTTGTTTGCAAACCACGCAAGAAATTTTCTAATTCGTTACGAATAATTTGGCCGTTTGCTAAATAAAATGGCATGCCTGGTGCTTCTTCCGAAAACATAAATAGTTCAAGCTCTTTTCCTAACTTACGATGGTTACGTTTTTCTGCTTCTTCAAGGAACACAAAGTATTCATCCATATCCTCTTTCGTTGCGAAAGCCACCCCGTAAATACGTTGCAACATTTGATTATTGCTATCACCACGCCAGTACGCACCTGAAATATTCATCAGTTTGAAGTGCTGCAATTTATTTGTGGATGGCACATGTGGTCCTCTACATAAATCGATAAATTCTCCTTGCTCATAAACCGTTACGCGTTCTTCTGCAGGAATTGCTTCTAGTAGCTCAAGCTTTAAATAGTCATGCACAAAAATTTGACTCGCTTCTTCTCTCGTTACTTCCTTGCGAACAACTTGGAAGTTCTCGCTTACAATCTTTTTCATTTCGCGTTCAATTACACCTAAATCTTCTGGCACTAACGTATGAGTCATTTCAATATCATAATAAAACCCGTTTTCAATTACTGGACCAACACCAAATTTTGCATTTGGATATAAACGCTTCACCGCTTGTGCTAACAAGTGCGCTGTTGAATGACGAAGTACCTCTAAGCCTTCTTTTGACGCAGCATCATACAGAGAAATTTCAGCATCCACTAGAATTGGTCGTGTCAAATCGGTTGCCGTCGTATTTACACTACCTACAATTGATTTTTTCGCTAAGCTAGGACTAATCGACTTGGCGATTTCGGTTAGCGTAACACCTTTAGCAAAACGTTTTCGTTCGCCATTCGGAAATTGAATCGTTACTTCTTGATTTGACATACTACCACTCCTTTTCTTTTTTTGGTAAATAAAAAAAACACATATTCGTCCACAAAGGGACGAGTATGTGTTTGAATACCCGTGGTTCCACCCAAATTCCTACTGTACTGTTGCATCAGTAGCTCATTGATACAGATAACGCCTGTACACGTCACTAGTTTCCTAGCACAGCTCCAAGGGAGTAAATCGATTCATCCAATCAGGAAACTTTCAGCCGGTGATTTCCCTCTCTTTTGATCTTCACTAAAACGATTCATATCCTTATCATTGCTTTTTAAATTGAAATTAGTATTTAATCTAACCTACACCTAAAATATTGTCAATAACCCATTTTCAAGAATTTACAGAAAATACATTCTACAATCGTTGCTATGATTGGATTTACTTGTTTCATAAATTGCCTTACAATAGTGCCCACATATCTCGTAAAATCCCCATATGAATGGAATATTATTTGTGCACTCTATGCAAAACACAACACGCACGATATTCTTTGTTAACTCCCAATACTTAAATATATCAACCATGGACGAAAGTATGAAATAATAAAACTTCATTTACAATGATAATATTGGTAGGTTATACTGATGGCACATTAAAAAAACTACATACCGTTTTCTGCACTAGGGGTGCCCACTTTGGCTGAGATGCGAGCTTTTGCTCCGATCCCTTATAACTCGATCAGGATAATACCTGCGTGAGGAAGTGCGGTGACTTTCCGATTTTTTCATTTTGGATAAGTGGCTGCATCTTCACGGATGTGGTCTTTTTTTATGAAAATTTTTCGGGAGGTTTTTAATATGCAATGCGGTTTAAGCCCTATCGTTGGATTTCGTTTTTCTCTTCATCCAATGACCAATGATTTTATTTCGGTAATTAAAGGTGCTCTTCTAGAAACAGATACATCAAATGTGTGGATGCATACGGATGACGTATCTACTGTTATTCGTGGAAAACAGGTGCATGTATTTAATGTGGCAAAAGCCATCACTTTACATGCTGCTAAAACGGGAGAGCATATTGCATTATCTGGTACTTTTTCAGTTGGTTGTCCAGGTGACACTGCAGGAGATGTATTTTTGGATAAAGGAGATGAAGTAGCAAATACAGATACGACGAAACAATATGTTTCCTCTCAATTTGCTCTTTATCCGATGAATAATCCTGATTATATGAATGTTATTTATAGTGAAATAGACCGTGCAAAAACGCATGGTGTTTACAATGAGTCGATGCATTATGCAAGTGGTATTCACGGAGACATACACGATGTATTTGAATTTTACGAAGAATCTTTCACACATGCACGATCGGAAAAACATAAACATCTTGTTATGACGGTTTCAATGAGTATTAATAGTCCTTCTCACGGAGGTCTTTAATATGTTGAAATCTTGGAAGCTAAAAGAGATTGTACTTATGTCTTTATTTTCTGTTGTGTTTGGTATTGTCTATTTACTATTTCTACATGCAGGAAATATTTGGGCAGGGTTTATTGGTCCTATTGCGTATGAATGGATCTTCGGCATTTGGTTTATCGTATCGATTATTTGCATGTATATTATTCGTAAACCTGGCGCAGCAGTCATTTCTGAAACAATCGCAGCAACAATAGAGGTTTTATTGGGCAATGCCATTGGTCCGCGTTTAATTCTTACAGGTCTTATTCAAGGATTGGGAGCAGAAGCAGTTTTTGCCGCAACACGCTACAAACGCTTTGACTTGTGGGTATTAATGTTAGCTGGTGTTGGCTCAGCCGTTTTCAGCTTTGTATATGGATACTTTTTAGGGGGCTTTGCCGTGTACAGCACAGGTTACGTAGCATTAATGTTAGGACTTCGCATATTAAGTGGTGCTCTAATTGCCGGTGTCGGTGGAAAAGCTTTATCAGACGGATTACTCGCTACGGGTTCACTCCGCGGATATGCCATTTCACGCTCGAAAAAAGGTGAATCACATGCCTAATGTTATCTGCTTTAACAATGTAACTTTCTCTTATCCCGACGAAGAACAGCCAATACTCGAGAATCTTTCGTTGTCCATTCGTCGCGGAGAGCGTGTTGTCATTACAGGTCCAAGCGGCTGTGGTAAAACAACCTTACTGTATTTATGTAATAGACTTTACCCTGATAATTGTGATGGCATCTTAACTGGGTCATTAGAGCTGTTCGGGAAAGACAGTTTCTCTTATATCCCTGGAGAAATAAATCGCCGGATAGCAACTGTTTTTCAAGATCCCGATGCTCAGTTTTGCATGCAAACGGTAGAGGAAGAACTTGCATTTACATTAGAAAACTTGCATATACCACGTGAAGACATGGATGGTCGTATTCACGAGGTGTTGGAATTGACGGGCTTAAGTGGGTTTCGTCACGCAATTATTCAAAAGCTTTCAGGTGGCCAAAAACAGCGAATTGCTACTGCATGTGCACTCATTATGGAGCCTGAAATTTTGTTGTTAGACGAACCGATTGCTCACTTAGACCCTTACACTGCCCTAAAATATGTGGAATGGTTGGATCAGCTACAGTTAAAACGAAAAATTACGATTGTTGCCATTGAGCATCAATTAGATCTATGGGGGGATTTTTTTGAACGAAACATCCCATTAAATAAAACTGAGGATGCTACCCCTTTACAAAAACGGAATAGCTCCATGCAAGAAGATGTTACTTTCCTTGCCAGTAGCATAAGTGCGAAACCGTTTCTCCAAGAAGTTTCTTTCACTTTAAATCGTGGTGAAATAACAGTTTTGGCTGGTCCTAATGGTAGTGGAAAGTCTACTTTATTAAAATCATTGTGTCGATTAATCCCTTCTAGTGGAACGGTTCAGCCTGAAAATTTAGGATATGTGCCACAGTCACCAGAATTTTTATTCCTAACAAAAAAAGTCCATGATGAAGTTGCATTTGGTGGGGGAAAGGATGTCGATAAAATGTTAACTCGACTAAAATTAACCCCCATTGCAGATGCCCATCCTTTTGCAGTTAGTCATGGGCAAAAGCGAAGAGTAGCGATTGCAGCAATGCTTTCGGATGGACGTGATGTGATTGTGATGGATGAGCCTACTTCCGGTCAAGATGCAGCAGCATTATCTGAGTTGTTTCAATTAATAGATGAGCGATCCCGAGCTGGAACAACATTTTTGATCGTTACACATGATATGGAGTTCGCTTATTGCATAGCCGATTCGATATTATTACTAAATAATGGGCATCTGACTGGAAAGTTTCCCGCTGCCGATGTTTGGAGAAATGAAAACCTGCAATTGGATCATCACTTACTACCACCGAAAGGATTGATGTCACGTGAAGCATGCTTTACATAAAATGAATCCTTCACTGAAATTTTTATTGTTCACAGTTTGTATGCTTACGATGGCTTTCTTTTTTGATCCGTGGACTCCGTTCGTGTTTTGTATTGGCATACTTGTGCTACAAATATTGTTTAGTCGAATTAATTGGAAAAAATGGTTGTTGTTTATGATTCCTTTTTTTGTGACGGCTTTCGGGTATTTTTGGTCAACGATTGTTTTTGCGGAAGATCAATCTGGACCTGTTATTTGGTCTTTTTGGGTACTAAACGTTACAGAAACACAGTTGCATTATGCTTTATCATTAAGTTTTCGGATCTTGGCGTTTTCAAGCCTTTCTCTCTTGTTCGCTTTTACGACGAATCCAAATACTTTTATCATGAGCTTAATGCAGCAATTAAAACTGTCTCCTAAAATTGCATATGGGGTAATGGTCGGCTACCAATTCCTACCTGTGTTAAAGGATGAATTTATTCATATTCAACAAGCACATAGATTAAGAGGAGCTACTCCAGAGAAAAATGCTTTACAACGACTTCTTGGCTTACGGAGAATTTTAATCCCTATGCTAGCAGGCGCTGTTCGTAAAGCCGAGCGAGCTGCATTTGCGATGGAAGCAAGAGGCTTTACAGGAGAACGAAGAACTAGCTATTTTCAAGTGATAACAGTAAGCAAAATAGATGGCGTTTGTGCCGCTTTATTCCTAATCGTGCTTCTGTTAAGCTGTACGAATAGTTTGTGGCTTGGTTAAAATAATAATCCAAGAATTAAGGAAAAGTTTCCGCCTCATGAGAAGGTGGAAACTTTTTTGTGTAATTCATTTGTAATTGGTTCTCGTTCTTTAATGTAAAGCAAATGCATTTGGGTTTGTCATTCTACAAGGACACTTGTGTAAAATAGTCTATTATCCTCACTCAATGTATTATTATTAATTGTAGTAAATTGTGTTTGCACCTGGTGCAGGATTATATTAAAAGCGTCTTCTCTACAAACCACTCTGTAGAAAAGACGCTCGAATACATCCCTTTATTCACTTAGTAACTTTCTAGTTTTCAGCACTTTGCTCCTCGGAGACAATTGCTCTGACAACTTTTTCTTCTGATTCATTCGAATATATATATTATTCGATACGAGAGAGAAAAGGATAAAAATGATTCCAATACTCTCATAGGAATTTACTTGATTACCTTGAACAATTGAAATAACAAGTGTTGTTACCGGAACAAAGTTAATAAACAAAAGTCCGTTCAATGGAGTTAGAATGCTGACCCCTATGTTCCACCCTACTAATGCAATAACACCCGGGAAAATAATCATAAATAATAAATGTGGGCTTACAATTTTAATTGTTTCAACTGTTGGTGGAGCAACATATCCCATAAGCGTTAATGTAAACACAATTACAGCTGCAGTCAAAGTTCCCATTAAACAACTTAATGTGGAATAGCGGAGCGCAGACCACCCTCTAAACTGATTTCCTCCCATTGTGTATATTACCCATCCAATAACCGCGATTAAGATAAGGATGGATGGTATAATATCATCCGTTGCAGAAAGAAACGATACTAAATTACCTTTTGTAATAACAAGCATTGCGCCGATAAAGGCTACTAAAACACATAACAGGGTAAATGCATAAGGGCGGCGTCTATGTAAAATCCATACAATAACAATGGAGATCATCGGCATTAAAGATTCCATAATAGATGCAACCATTACGCCTGGCTCACCTAATAAATCTTCTCCCCAGAAAATGAGTAAATTATAAACAGTAAATGCCATTGTACCGAAAAACCAAAGCGATGCTGCTTTTCCTTCTAATTGAAAAGCCTCTTTCCCTTCCTTCCAATAGAGAACTACAACTAAGATAACCGTCACTGCTCCATAACGGAAAATAGTAAAGTAGAATGGATCAATATATTGAAAAGCATGATGAGCAATGGGAAACATCGCTCCCCATGACACACTTGCAATAAAACATAAAATAACACCTAATAACACATTATTTTTCATAACATACCAATCTCCTTCACAATATTGCCTTACTCATTAAACTCCATAATCACCCATCATGTAAAATGAATAAAAATGATGTTTGCTATCATTTTTAGTGATACCATAAAGAAAATGAATGATGAGGTAAAATAATGGAATTAAAAGATTTAGAGATTTTCCAAAAGGTCGCTGAAAAAGGTACCGTTACAGAAGCAGCAAAAGAGTTAAGTTATGTACAGTCAAATATTACATCGAGGATCCAAAAACTTGAAACGGAACTAAATACACCTTTGTTCAACCGACATAATCGAGGAATGAGTTTAACACCCGAGGGAAAAAAGCTATTAGTATATTGCGAAAAGATATTATCATTAACAAACGAAATGGTAAAATTTGTGCAAAGTAGAGAGGAACCTTCTGGTAAATTAGAAATAGGCACAGTTGAAACTGTCATTAAACTACCGACAATTCTATCAACGTACACTAAAAAATATAAGAATGTGGATTTGTCGCTATTCTCTGGAGTGACTGAAAAGCTGCAAGAAGATGTATTAAAACATCAGATTGATGGAGCTTTTGTGACTGAAATAGACCCTCACCCAGAGCTTGTGTACCATAATGTTTTTCAAGAAGAGCTTGTATTAATATCAGATGTAAACACAACATCCATCGAACAACTAATACATGAGCCATTCTTATGTTTTAGTAAAGGATGTGGCTACCGGGCAAGACTTGAAGCTTGGTATAAAGATCAACATATTATCCCTCAAAAAGTAATGGAATTTGGCACATTAGAAACGATATTAAGTAGTGTTGTCGTCGGTCTTGGTATCACATTTGTTCCAAAATCGACTGTTTTACATTTGGAAAAAAGAGGGCTCATTCACTGCCATGCTCTCCCTGAAAAATATAGTAAAATCAACACTGTTTTCGTTAGGAGATCCAATTCATACCTCACCTCAACAATCGAAAAATTTATCGAAACAATTGAACAGAGTAAAAGTGAAACGTCTGAACTTCAGTCTTTTTAACAATTGTAAGCGGTCAAATACACATAACACCGTCCATAAAAACCTGGACGGTGTTGATATTATTCCTCTGAACTACTTCCTCGATATTTAATACATACATAAGAAGGAATTTACTCCTGCACCGTTTGCAAAAAAATTACTCAATAACAGTCGTTGGTGTCGCCTCTTTCACAATTATTAAGCCATCATAAGATTCATTTGGTATCATTTTAATCGTATAAAACATCTTTGCGAACTTATACCAAGAGCGAAAATCATCCCCTATATTCCCCATTTTCTGTTCCGTTGATAGCATTGCTGCTAACTCTTTAGATGCACTAGCTTTTTCAAAATCTACGTAAAAAACATTTTCATCTACATCACTAAAAGCATCTACTAAATCGTTATGGTGCTCTAGTGTATAGTCTTTACGTTCACCTGAGCTAGCGTTTAATGCTTGGAATGTATTATCGATAAAATCCGTTCCAATCGCAAAATATTCCTCGCCGTAGATTTCATCTAAATAATCGCCCATTGCTTTATAACCCGCTAATGACGCAGATGTTTTTTCAATATGCCCATTATGTGCAGAAATCAGTACTTTATCGTGCCCGCGCGCCGCTTCAAAATCAACGATCCATTTCAAATTATCTGCTAAATATTGATCCCGTAGCTGGGCATAATCGCTATCATTTAAAAATAGCTGAGTACGTTGCTTCATAATTTGTGCGTATTGTGAAGCCATAGCAAAGGTTTCTTCCGATGAGCGTGTGATATATGCTGTGCTATTTGATTGTAAATCTGAAATAATCTTATCCATTGTTGCATCCAGCTCTTTCAGTTGGCTGTTTGTTAATTCGCGCATTGTCTCATTGGATACATGCTCCAGCTGCGTTGCATATTCTTTTACCACATCACTGTTTACTTCTTTATAATAATCTAGCAACCCTTTTTTACTGTAGTCATAGCGTTGCATATCGTTGCCGTAAAAATAAACCTTCTCATTTTCATCTACTGTCCTGTTATAATCATGCAGCCATTGCACAAGCGCTATCATCTGCTCTGTTCGGTAAATATTATAATCAAGGGCATTTACAGCCTCTTCTGCTGTACCATTGCCCGTTAAAATAAACCGATTAATTTGCTGTGCACCACCAAAATCGCCCTCTAAAACAAAGACACGAACATTCTCATTCACAACTAATGCTTTAAATAGATCTTTTTTCAATTCCTGAAATTCAATATTACCGTGTGTTGCTTCTCCAAAACCGATGACTTTAACGTCATTTGGAATATCAATGTTTTCTATTTTCGATGTATATTGAGCTACATCTTCTACTGCTTCCCCACTTCCACACCCTGCTAGGAAAACAGAAAGGGCAATAGATGTAGTAATAAACCAACTCTTTTTCAACAAAGTCATTTAACATCCTCCTCACAAAAATCAATTACGTCTCGGCGTAATTGCGTCCAGATTTTTTTCGAGCCTGCTCGAAAAGCTCCCCTTAAAAATCTGTGACATCCGCCGGGGGCTTTGGGCAAACAGGAAGTTGGTCACTCAGGCGTTGCCGCAGGACGCGGCGTTCTTAGCCAGAGTTCCACTATTCAGCCTGGGTTTAACCCCCAACTAAATAAAAATTGCATATTTGGCATTCATCTCCCATTTATATAAATAGGGACTTCTGCTGAAACAAGTTAAACAGCTTTTCTCTGGAAGTACAAATAGCCTCCAATGAAAAACAACATAAAGCTACCACCTACAACTGTAACTAATTGCTCCCATGGAACAAAAAATACTTCCTCTGTGCTTCCACCTATATTCATCATAAAAAAAGGTTGCACCCACGGATAATAAGGACCAAATTGTTCAGAATTCGCAACTATTATAGCTGGCAATGTAAAAATTACGTTCACTGCAAACGGAGCAGCAAAGCTTTTAAACATTACTGACATCCACAATTGCAATGCAACTAAGGGAAAAGTCGCTACCCATCCTCCAAAAATACTTTTCCAAACAATTTCCATTGGGAAAGGATCTGTATAACCCTTTATCATACCTACCGCATATATCGAACATAAATATAATAATTGCATCGCCATGATTAGCAGCATGATTAATATATACTTCGCTACAAATACTCTTCCCCTTGTAACAGGCAATGCTAAAAGTTGTTTCCAGCCACCCGCTTGATGCTCATATCTACAAATGAGGCTTGCAAAGATACCTGATATAAGTGGAAGAAACAATAATGCATATGTTAAATTCATTGAAAGTAATGCAATATACCATTTATTCACATCGAAATCATCCTCGAAACCGACCGATAATCCTATTATTAGACCGATCATCGGACCCGTAAGAATAAGTGGTATCATTTTAGACTTCCTTAATTTGTACCATTCAGAGTGAAGTATTGCGCGCATTATTTCACATCCCTTCTCGTGAAATCGATCATTCCAACGATATATAATAGAATACCTACACCTATACCTAGTGCAACATTGATGATTGGTTCATTCCATTCATTCATTAATGTTGGCCACTTCCAAATCATCCAATCTGGCAATTTATATGCTGAAAATGCAAATATCACACCAAAGACCCCAGTAGTAATTGGTATGGCTTGATTTTGACTAACAGTCGCAATCCAAAGCTGCAATGCCAATACTGGTAATGACGCTAAAAATGGATAATAACTAGACTTGACTAGCTCCATATAAGGAATGTTCTCACCCAAATCTAAAAACAATCCGTAAGCAAAAGTAAAAAACAACAATAGCGAAGAAGAAACAAATAATAATATGGTTAGCACTGTAAATTTTGATAAATAAACTGTCATTTTTGATACAGGTAAAGCAATTAATTGCTTCCATGCATTTGTTTCATTTTCAATACTCGCCATGAAAGACGTTAATATGGCAATCCCTAATATAAGTGCAAGCGGGGTAAAAGAATGTACATTCCCTAAATAATAGCCCCAATCATCCTCACTTTGCTGTAACAAATAGTCTTTTCTTATGCCGTAATTGACCGTTTGTAGCGCCACTACACCAAGAGGTCCTAAAGCTGTTAAAAACCATAATCCCTTTCGTTTAATTTTTAAGAAGTCAGATGACAAAAGATTGCCTATCATATCGCTTGCACTCCCGCCGTCATTTGAAGGAATATATCCTCCAATGATTGTTTTTCTTCTTCTACGCGATAAACCGAAAAGCCCTCTTGCACAAGAATTTGAACGATTTGCGCTACTTTTTCATCGGAGCATTCATCCAATACAATTTGCCCTTCTTTACATTCAGCTTTTATACCATTCGCCACTAACGAACGCCATGCTTGCTCACTCTTATTCACCTTGAATATAACTTTTGGCTGTGCATGCATACGCATTGCTTCAATTGAATCTTGAAAAATCATTTTCCCTTTCGAAACAATGCCAACTGTTGTCGCCATTTGATCAATTTCAGACAACAAATGACTCGAAATAACAACCGTCATCCCATATTCAGAAGGAAGTCGTTTAATTAAATTTCGAATTTCAATAATTCCAGATGGATCAAGTCCATTTGTTGGTTCATCTAAAATTAATAATTCTGGATTGTGTAAAAGAGAAGCGGCAATACCTAGACGCTGCTTCATACCAAGCGAAAATCCTTTGACTTTTTTATTGGCTGCCTCTGTTAAACGAACAATTTCTAACACTTCATCAATGCGCGCTTTAGGCACTCCTAAAATTTTTCGAAGAGCTTCTAAGTTTTCATACGCAGTTAAATGCGGATAATAGGATGGGTTTTCAACTAACGAACCAATTTTTGATAATATTTCGACTCTTTCCTTTGTTACATCCTTTTGAAAAATTTTAATCTTGCCAGATGTCGGTTTCATCAATCCTAAAAGCATACGAATAGTCGTTGTTTTCCCTGCGCCATTTGGGCCTAAAAATCCGTAAATTTCCCCTTTACGAATTTTTAAATCTAATTTTGATACAGCCTGCTCATTACCAAACTGTTTTGATAAATTTTCTGTTTGTACGATATATTCCATTTCCCTCACCTCTTTATTTAGCATAAAGTACCAAGTTTAAAAGTAAGTATGTACGAAGTTTAAATTTTGTTTAAATTGCTTCAGCAGAAGCAATTTAAAGCCCCTGCGTAATTGATAAAAAGAAGCCGCCCGAAAAATCATTCGGACAGCTTCTTACGTCGTATAATTTTAATAATTGTGCCGGATTCACTTGAAATGATATCCCAATCTAGCTCCATACCCTTCACCATAATATCCACTATAGATAAACCAATACCTGCGCCTTTTGCATTGGATTCATTATTCATTCCTTTTCCACAATCCGAAATGACGAATGCATCATAGTGCTTTGTAGATTCTGTTTTAACACCAATATATCGCCCACTACTTGCATGACGTAATACATTTTGAAAGAAATTATCAAATATACGACCTAACCAAAGCGAATCAACTAGCCAGTTATTGTCCTCAAATGAATATAACTCTACGTCTATTTCAAAACCTTCTTTTTCAAAAACAGGATACCACGTAGTCATGTGCTCTCGTGCAAATCGAATAACATTAGTTTCCTTTGGTTCATATTTATATTTACTAGCCATTAATAGCGTATACGACATTAAATTTTCCATTAATCCGTCAATATTTACAATCGATGTTTCCAAAGCTTTCACAGCGTATTTGCCTTCATCTGATAATTCCTCTTTACTAATGGAGTAGGTTTGTGCCCGTACTTTAGTTAAAGGGGTCCGTAAATCATGTGATAGATTAGCAATTAATTCTCTCCGCAATTGTTCTTCCTTTTGTTCACGATTTTTACTTTCCCTAAGCTCACACACCATGCGATTAAAGCTTTGTTCAAGTTGCCCAATCTCATCCTTCTTTTTCACATCCATCCCAATAGGTAACCCATCTACATCACGAATTTCCATCGCATCCTGTAGCTTTAATAAACGTTTTCGAATCCCTCTAAAAAATAAAAAGGATACACTGATAAAAAATATGATGATACAAATAACACCTAAAATTACAAAGGTCCCATATTCCTGATAAACATTTATAAGCGGTGGATTCAATACCGATCTAGGAATTTCAAAAACAATAAAACCATTCGTTTCATCATCTCCTAGAAATGCAATAACGGTAAAAGGATCCCCGTCATATCGCTCTTTTATAAACTTAGTCGTAAATGCAGGTGTCCATTGTGCTGGAAGCTGCTCTTTCACATTGACTTCTGTTAGTAATGTCCCCTTCTCACTTACCCAAAACATGGCCGCTTCGGGGTATTTTTGCTGCCATTCTTCAAATAGTTGTTCGATTACTTCAATTTTAATAGCTTTTATTTTATTTGCTTCAGTATGCCATTGTTCCTCAATCATATTTTCATTGTAGTCTTCGCCATATTGAATATTATTATTACTTTCCTCTTTTTGAGCAATCCCCATTACAAATAAAGCAGGAATAAAGTACGCTATTTGAACAATAGACATTGCCAGTAAAATAATTAGCATATACTTCGCTAATAATGATCGGAAAATTTTCATAGTTTTACCCTATAGCCAATGCCGCGAATTGTTTCAATAATCAGTGGCTTAGCTGGATTTAATTCTATTTTTTCTCTTAAATATCTTATATGGACCATTAGTGTTTTATCCCCTTCTATATATGCCTCTTCCCAAACCCCTTCATATAGCTGTTCTTTTGTTAATATTTGATTTAAATGGCGGATAAAATATTGAAATAAATAAAACTGCTTGTTTGTTAATTGAATTTCTTCATTTGCAATACTATCCATTATTCGCATCTCTTTTGTATGTATTTTTAAGTGCTGAAGGTCTAATACATCGTCATTCTTTTGATATCTCCTTAGTAAAACTTCTACACGCGCTACTAGTTCATCCGGATGGAATGGTTTTGTTAAGTAATCATCCGCGAAGTTTAGCCCCTCAATTTTGTCCTCCACTGCTGTGCGTGCGGAAAGCATTAAAATAGGTAATTCATTATTTTCCCTCTTGATTCTTTTCCCGATAGAAAAGCCATCTAATCCAGGTAGCATAACATCCAAAATGACAACATCAGCAGATCCTATATAATTCTCAACCCCCTCGCCAGACTCTAGCCATGTAACGTCAAATCCTCTTTCTGTTAATTCCTTCGTCACCCATTGCCCAATTTCTTTTTCATCTTCTATGTACAAAATACGAAACAACTGCTATCATCTCCCACTTTCAATTCAATTGAAATATCTATTTTGAATTATTATACATTTAAGTAAAAAAGCACTCAATCTATAATCCCTTATTTAATATTTATATAGGCAGGCATATTTTTAAATAATCAAAAAATCTACGTTTTAACCCCAATAATTTGATCTGAAACGTAGCTTATCTATTTTGTTAAATAACTTTGGCTGGTTACACAAACAATACTTTTTTTGGTCTCGCTCCCCATTATTTTGGAAACCCACGCCCACTATTCGTATAGATTGCATTTAAAACATGTACCGTATATGATGGGCTTATTCTGTAGAAAAGGATTCGATTTCAATGAAAGAAATTTTACTTATATTATTACTTCAACTGATATATGTACCTTTATTTACACTTCGTACGATTTTCCTAGTAAAGAATATTACTGTGCTCGCATCGTTGATTGGCATTGTGGAGATGCTGATTTATGTGTTTGGTCTGTCACTTGTGTTTAGTGGAGATCAAGGGTTCCTTGCGATGGTCGTTTATGCGGTCGGATTTGGTATCGGCATTATTATCGGAACGCGCATTGAGCAAAAGCTCGCGATTGGCTATATTTACGTAACGATTAATACACAAAATCGCAATGAAGAATTGATCAAAATGATTCGTGAGGAAGGGTTTGCGCTTACGACATACGTAGGCGAAGGACGCGACAGTCAGCGTTATAAATACGAAATTTTAACAAAGCGTAATCGCGAGAAGGAATTGTTTATGCTCGTGCAACATTATGAGCCGACTGCGTTTATTATTTCCTACGAGCCGAAGTCGTTCAAAGGTGGATTTTTGGTCAAACGAATGAAACAACATAAAAAACATAAATAGCTAGTCCTTCCGAAACTTAGTGCCAGTGGTTGCACTAGGTTTTTTGTTGTGAAATTGAGGTTCTAGGTGCTAACACAGTATTCATGGATGTTTCAATTCTTTCATAAATGAATCCATTTCATAAATCATTTTTTTAAGAGCTTAACCTCAAAAGCCACTTTGATAAATCAATACTACGATAATGAGCTTATTGTAATTGGCCCTTGAGTTGATATGAGTTTTTTAGATGAGCATTATACATTAAAGCTATTCTTGATTGCTCTAAGCTTATTTTTATTTTGCCTATAGATAGTGATATTATATAACAAGAGGTGAACTAAATTGGAGAACTCAACAGTAAAACCTATTATTGAAATGTTACAAGAAATAAAGCTTTGATACGTGGATAAAGTCTACAAAATTATTAACCTATAATGAAAGCAACTCAACTGTGATGATTACTGCGCCTAATTCATTTGCTATATAAAAGGAGATACATATGATGGAAAATTTAAAAGATTGGAATACTGGTGCTGATGGTCAAAAGTTTGTTGCCTCCTTTAGCGGTGGTAAAGATAGTACACTCGCTTTATACGAAGCAATGAAAACCGGGCAAGCAGTAGGTTTAATTGCCGTACTTGAGGAAGATGGCACACGTTCTCGGTCACATGGTATGACCGTCGACTTCATAAAAGCACAGGCTCAGTCTATTGGCTTGCCCATTCATTTAGCAGCAGCAAGCTGGGCAAACTATGAAGCAATATTTATAGAGATGCTAAATAAAATGAAGACTCTAGGAGCAGATGCACTTGTTACAGGCGATCTTGATATGCCTGAGCACGGCTGCTGGCATGAAAAAGTTACAAACATCGCAAACTTAAAACTCGGAATGCCTTTATGGCAAGATGATCATTCAGAAGTTGTTGAACGCTTCATTAATTTAGGTTTTAAAACGATAATGACTACCGTTAACTTAACACTAGGTATGCGAGAAGATGATTTAGGGAAAGTACTAACACATGAGTATGTGCAGGAGCTAAAAACTCGAGGCATTGATCCTTGTGGTGAAGGTGGCGAGTTCCATACAACAGTTATTGATGGGCCCATTCTTAAACAGCCTATTTCTTTTCAAACGTGCAAAATTATTCGAAAAGACAACTTTGCGTTTTTACCGCTCAAATTAATTTGAACATTTATTTGAGTAAAAGCTCTTTGCAAGCTACAAAATTGCGGGCACATTGAATTACACAAAAAAGCTGTTGGCGTTATCCAATTCTATAAAATGTATCACCTTTGAATTAGTATCGACTATGGGAAAAATTTTAGTTACAAACGGTGGAGTGAAAAATGAAAAAAATTACAATTGATATTATTATGATTATGATTGGGGCATTCCTCTTTGCCCTTGCTATCAACTTATTCGTTATTCCAAACGATTTAGGTGAAGGCGGTGTAACAGGTGTAACGATTATTCTTTACTATGTAATGGAATGGTCTCCTGGTCTTGTCAGCTTTGCAATCAATGCAGTCCTATTAATTATCGGCTATCGATTCCTCAATAGGCAAACTACAATTTATACAATTATCGCCGTAACCTTCAATTCGATTTTCTTATATTTAACAGAATCTTGGTCAATTCAATCAGATGAAATTATGATTAATGCTATTTTTGGTGGGGTTTTTGTTGGTGTTGGGATTGGATTAATTATCCGCGTCGGTGGTACAACTGCCGGCACGACCATTTTGGCGAGAATAGCGAATAAATTCCTTGGCTGGAATATTAGCTATGCACTACTTTTTTTCGATTTAATCGTCGCATTTTCATCCTATTTCATTATCGGCGCAGAAGCACTCATGCTTACGATTATGATGCTTTACATTGGAACAAAGGTTATGGAATTCGTGATTGAAGGTGTTAACCCTCAAAAAGCGGTGACAATCATTTCAAAAAATCCGAATGCCATCGCGGATCAAGTAAGCTATAAAATGAATCGTGGTGTAACTGTACTATCTGGGCACGGCTATTATACGAAAGAACAAAAGGAAATTTTATATATCGTTATTAGCAGACAGGAAGTCATTAAGCTAAAAAATATCGTAAAAGCGGTAGATAAGGATGCCTTTATTGCAATCCATGATGTACGAGATGTGTTTGGAGAAGGTTTTATCGAACTATCAAAGTCTTAATAAGAAAAGACTGTAGTATCATGCCTTGGTGCAAATACAATTGTGCGGTGAAATAGCTTCCCTGTTATTCGTTTTATTGTAGACGAGCCTTTGTGAAATACAAACAATACAAGCCGCGCAACCTAATTGATTGCGCGGCTTGTATTATGGGTGCTTATTCATCTAGTTCAGTAAATAGCTCTCGAGCTCATCCTCCGTTTCATAGATAATCTCATGACACAGTAAGCTACACCATCCTCGAATTCGATGTAATTGTAGCAGACTATGCATTGCTCTTGTTTCAACAAATTTCCACCTTCTTTTAGAGGTTAAAAATTCTTCGCATAAGTGAACAGCTAAAAACTATGAAATATTAAAGCCTTTCGCATTTGAAATTGAGGGCATTCCTAGCAGCTCATTTTAACCTTCCACGTAATTCGCTTCTAATAAACGCGCAATTTCCTTCATTTTCTCTAAAATAACTTGATGTGAAACCGCTACATAAATTTCACCTTCGAAAAAACGGAACGGTATTTTTACATTATCTAATTGCCACATGAAAAAGTGACCTTTAATCTTCATATGTACACCATCTTGGCTCGCACCAAATGAATCACTATACTCGAAATCCGATTTTGTCGCGAAGAACCTTTGGCATTCCTCTAAGCTCAACGTTGGATTTCCTTCTTTATCAAGACGTGTAATTTTATATCGTGTATTCATCAAAAAAACTCCTTCAAATACCTTACTTTCGTTTTATTATAATTGGTTGCATTTGTTTAGGCAAAATTTCCTGCACGGGTGTTAATACAATATTACCTAACCCAATTTTAACTTTGTTTCATATAAAAACGATTAAGAAACCCTGAAATGTGATGTTTTTTTAAAAACGAAAAAAGTGCCAAAACCCTTATACATCAGGGATTTTGACACTTTATGAAACGTATTTGTTTAATCTGTATGGAGACGGCGGGAGTCGAACCAACCGTATTGGGTTATTGTTATATCAATAGTTGCGGGGGTAAAATATTTTATTGACTATGTTTTTGACTACGTTAGTTATTTTTTTGTAGGGATAAGAGAATATACCTGTTCCTGCTCCTGGATCTAAAATTCTTATACAGCGCTCCTGAAAATCGATTAACTTCGCCATATACTCAGCAACTTTAGGCGGAGTAAAAGGTTGGGCTTTTTTCTTTTTAGAATCTGTTTTAACTTTTGGTATTTGATTTTGAGTATTCTCATGTATATTCAGTTAACATATTTCAAAACTCAATTGTATTGCAAAACTTATAAAAGCTTATCCAATATTCACTTCAAAAAACAATTAACTTTCACCATATCTATAGTGAAAATTAATAATAAAAGATAAACTCATTTTATCCAACGCAATGCTGGTTCATTAACAAAACTACCTAACAATTTCATCAAGTCACCTGAACAGTACACCTTTAATGCAGTAAAGCAAGTGTTTTCCCGCTCCAGGAACACCTGTTTGAAATTCACAAACCAAGTAATTATAATAACAAGCTTACTTGTGAAGTTTTATACTCTAAATCTAGCATAGAAGTGAAGCTTTCAAGTTGTAACAAAATCTTACTGTAATTTTAAGCAGTAGAAAATCCACCCGACAATTTACCGAGTGGATAAATTAGCTGTCTGTTTACATAAATAGAAACAACAATTATATCTTTTCTTGAAGAATTGATTTTAATAATTCAATTGCTGATTCATCAGTTGGAGCATTTGTACTTAATTTACCTTTGAAAGCTTTTGCCAAAACACTCTGCCTCAATAAATCTAAATCTACTGATCGCATTATATCTAATACTTTTTCTTCCTTGCTCATAAAATTTCGATAAATTTTTATTGCTTGTTCTTGTTCTTCTAAAGTCTTAATAGGCACTCTTAATTCCTTGATTTTTATTAGCGACAGCTTGCCTAATGTAGCAGAGGCAATACTTTGTTTAATTTCACTTTGCGCCTCGTTTGAACTTAACCAGATAGCAATATATTTTGGTAAGAAACCTTGGATATTCGTTATTTTAGCTGCATTTTCAGTTAAGTTAGCACCTTCAAAATCAGAAGGTATGATTCCTACATCACCTATACATGCTCCAACAATAGTGATATAAACATCATTAGTGCTTACCTTATAGTTTTTAATTTTTTCATGCGTTTCAGGTAATAAATATTGAATTTTATCTGGAATAACTGTCCCAAACTTAAGATCTCCAGCTTTAATATAAGGGAAGCCTGTATCATAATCCACTAAAGTCTCACCTTTAGGAAGCCTTTTTCCACCTTTTACATTACTTATTCCACCAATGATTTTATATTGATTATTATTTGGGTCTTTAAATATTTTTTCTAAAATCGCCGCACGTCGAAGTTCAAATGTCTCTTTTGCCTCTTCAATTAATTGTTTAGCTTCATCAATTTTAGCAAATAAAATCCCGATTTTATTAACTACCTGTTGCTGAATTGATTTTGGTGCTATTGGAACTTCTATATTTAAAATATCTTCACGTGAGATACCAGGAATAACACCTTTAGAAGCTTCTTTTAGTTTATTTATATATGTTAATAAATAATAATATATATATTTCCTTTCACATTTATTATTTACTCTTATTCCCATTACTTGTCGACTTAAATGACACTTTTCATTTTTTTGTATTAAGATCTTACCTATAGTACCTTTTACAGATAACAATATATCCCCTTCATTACCTATAACTGTTGGTTCTTCTATCCAACGTTCTATTACTAATTCTCCATCAACAAAATTACTCGCCCCCATAATATATGGGGTTCCTTTCCCTTCTGAGTTACACACTCCCGAACTAATATCGCGTCCTGAAATCAAAGTTATTACACTTCCTAATTTCACCCAACACCAATTCTCAGGAAGCTCATAAAGCTGCTCATCTTCCGATCCTAATGCTTCTTCTAAAAACTCATCTAATGTCTTTTTCTTCTTACTCACGATCTTGCACCTCAATCGCTTTCAGTTCAGCTACAACTTCAACTAATAAATTCATCGCTTGTTGTAGCTTTTCAATTGCGTCTTCTGCCGATTCAATTGGGTCTGGTAAGTTGTCATAAGCAGATAATGATTCATCGGCGATTAAACCAACGTCTAAGTTATCTCCTTTAGCTGCAATCTCTTCACGTGTATATAGATTCCATCGTTCATCTTGCACTTTTGTACGGTCATCTGCATTATATGCCTTAATAAATCCATCAAAATGTTTTTCTGTTAATGGAGTGCGAACACCAAATTTCGGCATATTTGTACGCATATCGTAAATCCATACTTCTTTTGTATTTCCATCATCTGATGTACAACGATCAAAGAATAAAACATTCGTTTTAACGCCTTTTGCATAGAAAATTCCAACAGGTAAGCGTAAGATAGTATGCAAATTACATTTATCCATTAAATCTTGGCGGATTTTTACTCCAACTTCATTATCAAACAATACATTATCTGGTAATACAACAGCAGCCCTACCTGTTCCATCAATAACTAATGAATTATAAATAGTTTGTAAAAAATTTAATTGTTTATTCGATGTTTCAAAAGTTAAATCATCTCGTGTAGCACGTTCACCCCCTGTTTTTGTGCCAAATGGAGGATTTGTTAAAACTACATTGAAATTTTTCATCCACTTTCCATTTGCTGAAAGTGAATCACCTTGCTCAATGCGACCTTCCATATCATGAAGCAATGCGTTCATTAAAGCTAAACGGTGTGTGTCTTTTACAAGTTCCATACCTGTAAATGCTTCTTTCTTTTGGAACTCCGCTTCTTCTGGTGCTAGGTCAAAGTAATCGTCTGTTTGCTCTTTTAAGTAGCGGTCTGCTGCAATCATGAAGCCAAATGTTCCTGAGGCTGGGTCATTGCATCGTTCACCAATTTTCGGGTCAATTAGCTTTACCATTACATCAATTAAGACACGTGGTGTGAAGTATTGCCCTGCGCCAGACTTTTTCTCACTCGCGTTTTTCTCAAGTAAGCCCTCGTATAAGTCACCTAAGCCTTCTTCTTTTGCGTTATACCAATCAAGTGCATCAATTGATTTAATTAGCTTTTCAAGATTTTTAGGCTCATCAATACTTGTTGCAGCACCGTTGTAAATTTGGCGTAGGCGCTCATTTTCAACTCCACTACTACCAAGCTTTAATAATAGTCCTTGATAGAACTCTTTAAGTTCAATTCCTTCTTTTACAAGTAAATCATCCCAGCGATAGCCTTCTGGAATGACTACTTCCATCTCTTGCTCTTTCATCATTTTTAAAAATAGGATATATGTTAATTCCGTTACATACTGTTGATATGTAATCCCATCATCACGTAATACATTCGCTAAGCCCCAAAGTTTTGAGACGATTTCTGTGTTGTTCATGATATTCCTCCATACTTCTAATTAGTCCATACATATTATAACCGTTATCCGTAATTGTCTCTATTAAAATAGAGGTTCTATCTCTAGAACCCCTATCTATTGCACAATATTAACTTACGTATAAGTTATCGTTAATTATTTGAACTACTTGGTCTAACTCTTCACCAAGCTCTTTTTTCAATCTAGTATATCCACCTTGGCTTTTGAATGGTTCTTCCGAAAACGCATCTTCTGGCTTTGGTGCAAGAACTGGCATTTCAATTAATTGCTTTTCAATCCGCTCCAACCACTTACGCTGGCGTGGTGCCCAATCATGCATTGAATAGACTTTACTCATAGCATTTTTCACACGCATTTCTGTTGATACCAGCGCTTCCCCTAATGCTGCTTGGCGAATAAAGCTAATAATATCTGCTGCAATTTCTTCATTTTTTGCCTGCTTCCATGCCGTTTGTAAATGATCTTCCTTGAAGTGTTTTGTTGCAAGAATCACCTCAATTTCACGTAAATCCTTACGTGTTAAATATTTCGGCCTTGTACAGACAATTTGTAGAGCAGGAATTTCGTTCATATTGTCACGTATAAACTGAACAAAGCCATCTAAATAATCAGCTGGACGTTCATTTCCTTCCCCGTAACCCCGCTTAACATCTGTCACTTTATCTTCATGTTTAGCTATCACTTGAAGTTCTTTTTGTGTCTTGTACGTCTCAAAATAATCAAAGAGCACAATATGTTCTTTTGCTTTTTCTGGCGTATATCCTTTTAACTCTTTTGTCCAATCGTCTACTGTCATACCTTGAGTAAGCTGTTCAAATTGTTTCTTTGCAGCATCACTGAGTGTTTGTTTTTTACGTTGGATTTTCGCAACTAACTGTTCTAAGAAATGCTGTGCTTCATCTTGAGTTTCTGCTTGTTCAAATGAATCACGTAGTTGTCCAATTGTTTGATTTTGTTGTTTTACGACTGGTTTCATTTCTGTATACTGTTGCAATTGATTATAAATACCGACTGCATCAAAAATACGGAAATGGGTTTTACCTATATCTGGACATAATCGAGTCGCTCGTCCTAACATTTGATCGTATAAAATACGTGATTTAATACGACGTAAAAATACAATGTTCGTAATAGTCGGTACATCGATGCCTGTAGTTAAGAGATCCACTGTAACAACAATATTTGGATAACGCTCATTTTTAAAACGTTTAATCATTTCATTTGGATGATAAATAGAGCCTGTAATTTTTACGATTGCATCATCTGAAACATCATCACCATTTTCAGCAAATGCTTCTTTTAATAAGCGTACAATTGAATCAGCGTGCTGGTCTGTTGCTGCGAAAATTAATGTTTTTTCATCACCTTCTGGATCTAGATGATCTTCAACTAAATTTTTTAATATTGCGCGGTTAAACCCTTCAGTAATAACACGTTTATTAAAATGCTCAACTTCAAATTTCAGTTCATCTTCTAGGTGTTCTAAAATTATTTCACCTTCATCTGAATCATAAACTTCCACATCTTCGCCTTTTTCAAATTTGATACCATGCTCTTTCAATTCAGTTTCAAATAAATATGGCGGTTCATGGTCGACTAAATAGCCATCTAATACAGCTTCTGTATAAGAGTACTTATAGATCGGAGAACCAAAAATTTCAGTAGTATGAAGCGCAGGAGTAGCAGTTAACCCTAAAACAGCTGCATCAAAGTAATCGATTACACGACGATATTGACTTACATATTCATTTTGATCGCGGAATAATAACTCGTCTTCTGTCATCTCACGGTCACTCGTATATCCTCTATGTGCTTCATCTACTATAATAAAGTCATATTGACCTACTGAAGGTAATTGGTCATTATCACTATAAAATAAGCGTCTTACCATCCCTTGAACGGTCGCAATTTGAACTTTTGTTTCAACATCTGGTGTCATATCTGTAAGCGACTTTACATCGTAAATAGAAGTAAATGATAAATCATTTTCCATCTTCGAATCTTTTAACACATCGGCTGTTTGTTGCCCTAAGGAGTTACGGTCTACAAGGAATAAAATACGACGACATTTTTTTGCTTTGATTAGGCGGTACATTAAAGCAATTGCGGTACGTGTTTTACCTGTACCTGTTGCCATTGCTAATAACATTTTTCTAACACCATCCATCAGTGCTGCTTCAGCTGCTAATACGGCTTTTTGTTGAAAGTCACGTAATCCGAACTTCGTAATATCTTCATTTTTAAGACGCTCATTGGCTTCTTTATTATCCACATCTAATAATAACTTTAAATCGTCTGGTGAATGCCAGCCTTCTAATGGATGTGCGTGCTTTGTAGGGTTGCGAGAGTCCCAGAACCAAATACCTGACTGATCAGCTAATTGCTTTAAATATGGCCTCCCATTTGATGCATATAAAAATGGCACTTTATATTCACCATTTGGAGGTAATAGTTCTGTCCCTTCAACTGGTTGGATTTCACGTGCATACACCTTTGTTTGGCTTTCAAGCGCTGCTGGTATGTCACGATGTTTCGCCTTTGCTTCAACAATACCGACTAATTGTAATCCGATAAATAAAGCATAATCCGCATATTTCGAACCGACTTTCCATTCAGCAATGGCTATATTTTTATTCTTTTCAGGCATCGTTTTATGCTTCTTATGATTATATTTTTCTGTATCAACAATCCAACCAGCCGCACGCAATTTATCATCGATTAATACACGTGTTTGAGCTTCTGATAAACGATGCTTTTGAATATGGAGCTTTGATTTTTCTTTACGTCTTACACGCACATCTTTTGTAATTGCATCATCTGTGATTGTATCAAGCTGCTTTAGGAGTTCTTTTTCCTTCTTAGCAATTTCTTCTTCTAAAGCTTGCACCTTTAATTGAAGCTCCTTAGAACTTTCTTCTCTCTCTGGCTCTCTATATGTAGGTGCGACAAACTCCCAATCAATATATACTTCCATAAACCAAATTGCTATTTGATACGCTAATGCTAATAATTGTTTCGCTTCTTCTGTCGTACCATAAGATGCTTCATGGGAAGCGGAATTCCCTTTTCTTCGTAACGTATGGAATATATCTAACATTTCTGGCTCTGCTAAGCCTTCTTTTTTCATGGTATTTAAACGGTCTACTTGCTTTGTATCATACGATTCACGAATGTTATCAGATGCTAAAACAGCTTTTGCAATTGATTCACCTAATAAGCGTAATTTAATAATTGAAGTATGCGGATCATTATATAGATTACGCTCGGCACTTTCACCAAGCTTCGCTAATACTTCCCAATCACCTTTGAAAAAAGAAAAGTTACTCATTATCATCCACCGCTTTTCTAAGTATTTGATTTAATTGTATAATAATGGTAATTATTGTACTACAAGAACAATCATTCTAATAAAGCATATATGGTTAATTTTACTTAGTGATGTGTGTTTGCATCTAGACTAACACTTACAACTACTTAAAGTTTTTCATATATAAGAATCAACTCAAAATAGATGTGAAACACATTTGCAGAGTTGACACGCCTGTTTCTTTGACATGAGCTCAACCCCAGCTTAGAAAAGCTAGTTGAAGAGTTGGCCTTAGCACTGATAATTTATCAAGAATGTATTACTTCGATAATCAACAGGCGTGATTTATTATTAATCGATTTATAACTTTTAATATCAAACTTAGTTCTCACTTTTTGTCTCATCTACAACCTGCAGCCACTATATAACCCTCATGAAGTAATTGTTCAACCTCCGATTTAAGATTACTTTTAGTCATTTTTAGTTCATTATTAGCACTGAGCCGTATTACACGAGGAAACCCATCGTTTGTTTCAAGATGAGTAATGATACTTGAACTTTCTCCTTTGCCTACAACTGAGTGTGGGATGGGACCAAATAATACGGCTCTGTATTTCGGATTATATTGCAACTTATTAAAAGGATAAGTCTTAGCTTCATCATATCCTATACAGAGCTCAATTTGTTCTTTTGGTATTCCTAACTCTTTAAATGTACCGATAATAACTTGAGGTTTAATCTCACTCTTACCGACAATCAGAATCTTTCCATCTAGATAAGATTCAAAATCATTCGCATCTCTTTCTTTCGGGAAAAGATCTCCCATTCCAATCAATTCAAGATATTCCTGCAATCTATTTTCTCTTCCTGCTGTCCGCAGTTCAGAATGTAAACGATAAGATGCTTCTGCTATAATATCGAGTAATTGATCATTCGATATTTTCATCTCCCTCACGCTCCCCTACTTGATTTAACAAATTTGCTTTTTTGTCTTTAATTTTTTCAAGTTGTTTTTGAAGGATTACGATATCATCGCAGAGATCAAGATATTGAGATGCAATTTCCAACTGCTCTTTCTGCGGAAGTCTCGGAATTTTCAATTGGTTAAGATCTCGAATACTGATACTTTTCATAGCTGAACCTTTCGAAAGTTTCGAAAGTTGAGCCTGTCCCGGTTCGCTCTCTAAATAGGCTTTAACAAATACAGGATTAACCTTACTTTCGTCTAATTCAATAAAGTAAAGATTTCCATTTGCTAGAATTTTTTCATTTAATCCAACTTTGGCTAGACCAACCTTAAATGGAAAACCTATTTTCGATAAAATCAAATTATTATTCTGAATACAATGTTTCTCATAGCGCTTATCGATAAACTTTAAACTTGGTAAATCTTCCTCTATCAACCCTTCGTTAATATTCTGAAGCATTAAATAATGGAATCCTGTAGATTCAGAAGTTGCAAGTTCGTCTAATTCAGAGGATTTAATTTGTGCACCTCTAGAAATTCGAATACAAAGATCCTCAAAAGGAATACCATCAATCGTCTCATTCAAAGTTAGAATAAATCTCTGTGGATTTAGTAAATATTCCTCTTTTGCAATTTCTTCAATTGAAACAGATCTACTAAATTCTGAATCACTATTATAATATTTCATGATATGAGCAATATCATTTTCTTCTAGGGTATTCTGGCGTCTGCCTTTTGTATAAATTGAAGATGCATCTACCATTTTCACTGTCTGACTTTTACTTTTCCCAAGAACCAACAAAGTTACAGGTATTCCAGTTCCTGTGAGAAGACGTTCTGGAAGTAAAATTACACCTTCGATATTTCCAGATTCAATAAAATATTTGCGAATCATTTCATCCGAACTATTCCATGTACCCGAATTCGACATAATTACAACCGCTCTCCCAGAATCGTCAAGATTATCTAATACTGCAAAGTTATAGATCCAATCTGAGGAAATATTTCTCTTCATATTCCCAAAATAATTTCTTAAAGTAGGATTAACATCAATTTTTTGTTTCAACTGTGCCAATTTCATCCCAATTGGATAATTAGAAAAGATTTTGTTCGCTTCAAATTTTTCGCATGATTTTGCCAGCATATCTCCCTGAACTACTTTAATATCATTTTCAGCAACCAAACCTCTGATATTGGCAACAACTATTGATTGTGTATGAATTTCAATACCAAAATAATAAGCAGAATTTTCATTCATATTTGCAGTGATCAAAAAGTTGTTTAAACCTGAACCCATATCTAACACTTTATCACCTGGTTTAATATCGAGAATATTAAGTGCTAACTTGATTATTCCACTTGGTGTTGCATAATTACTCACCGCTGAATAAAGGTTCGGTTCCGCAAACAATATATATGAAATAAGGACTTCTTCTTCATATTTATCTGTCAAATCAAAAATCAGATTTCCAAATTCAAAAGCTACATTGTTCAAATAGTGTTCAGTTGTTTCGTCTTTAACCTTCTCAGAAATCACTAATGCTAAAGTTGTCTTTTCCTTTTCTTCTGTTTGCTTCCAAAGTAAAGTTAAAAATGCAACAGACACTCCCTTTACTAAGTACTCGTCTGGTACACAAAAAGCTCTCAGTGAATTTGTAAGCGTCCATTCAAAATTAGTGTAATCTTTTTTTTGCAATTCAATATATTTCTTTTTATCCAATATAATCCCTCCGTTTGGTTTTTTTAATCTTTCTATGGTTATTATAAACCATACAGTAGAACGATGTCAATGTGGTTATTAAAAACCATAAAAAATTATTTGCAACTAAATTAAAATTCGATTTCCCAAAATCCCTTTTCCCTTTTCAAACTTTTTGCTTACAACGATATGCGTAAAGATAAGGCACGCGCTCTTACTTGGAAAAGAGTTAACTTTAAAACAAATGAGATATGTATAAACAAAGGAATTTCTCACGAGAAAGACAACAAGCTTTATGTCAATGACACCAAAACAGATGATTTCCCGTATCATTAACGATGCAGGATGTCGATTCTTTCAGAGTGGTAGAAGGGACAAAGGAAAAGAATTTTGTAGAAAGGATTAATACAGCTCAACTGTAACAGGTTGTTTTAGCAATGAAGATAATAACTTCTTACAGCATGCAAAAAGAAAATGGCTTAAGGACACGTATGATCTACCTAAAATTAAGACACGTGCTTTCTGTCATTTACATTACTTTCTTATATCTAGAAGCTGATGAAATACTAAAGAAGTACAGAATCGCTTAGGACATTCGGATATTCGAACTACAAAGAACATTTATGCACAGGTTTCAAGAAAACAAAAGAAGGAGCCATCAATAAATTCGATAGGTTCATTGTATTTTTTTCATTGAGGGTATTGCAAATCAATAGGATTTGATGAATGATCACAAAATAAAAAATCCTTGTGGATGAGAAAATTAAAGTTAAAAAATAAAAAACAGCCATAAACGGCTGTTTTTTACTGCAATTCTTTTAAGCTTCTACCAAATTTATTCTTCCACTCCGTCAACCCATTCGCACTTCGTCCCATAACAATATCAGCTGCTGCAGAAGGACTCGTAAACAAAAGATCCTCCATCACAATAAATTCACCATTAATAACTGTTACTCTTTCTGACTGTATTAGTTCATTTCTTTTAGCAATTGAACGTTCTGAATAGGAATTAACATAATCCGTTGCAATTTTAGAACCATTTAAGACAACAAAACCCTCCTGAGTTTGAATTCCATTTGCTTTCGCACCACGAGCAGCTTCAATAAAGAAAATATCATTTTCGTGAATTTCAGCATTGTCTTTAATTTCCTCAAATAACTTATGTCCAAGCGTATTTACCATCATCATAAGGTTACTAATATATTCATCCATTTCCGCACGATCTGGTTCTGATATAGAAGGCATTGGAGGGATATTTCCATTCATCACGAAATAACGATTTGTTGCTTTCGCTCTTTCATATAATTTATTTTCGATGTATTTAATGTGGGCTTTATTTAGGTTTTCGTCTTTACTAATAAAAACGATAACTTCGTTCCAAAAGTCTTTTTCTCGTAAGTGATATTGTAATCTCTCATATACTTCTTCTGCTTCACCAATGTATACGGCCTCTTTATCATCCTCATTGCGACCAAATAACATGTATACACCTGTCGAATTTAAATTAGGTCGATCCGCGCATTTCTTCACCTCAGTACGAGGGATTCGATAAGCTAAACCTGTCCAATTCGAAAGCTCACAAGTTAAACGCCCACTCGGATCTCCATCTATTAGAAACATTTTTATTGTCTTTCCAAAAGTCATTACTTCTCACCTATCCGTACTAATTATTTAACTTATTATGAATTTTCACCCAATGTCTCTTAGTTTGCTTCCTGATATATGATTTACAAGGTAACTCTTTCATCATTTTATGCGCTTTTTTCGCATATGCATTAAAGTTACCATAACCAAGATATTTATGACCAAGATGCGTATATAAATCATATAACTCTCTTTTCGGGCCAGGTCGGTTAGTAGCATAAGCTATTCGTTTACTCGTTTTAGTTTTCTTATATGCACGGGAATAATACTTGAATAAACTTTTTTCTCTAATCTTAATAATATTTTTATCTATAACGAAGCCTAAATAATCTAATGGACTAATTTCCATCTTTTCATTATAAATTGTCTTATCTCTATATAAGCGCATCTCCGTCTTCTTTTCTTGAATAATTAGACCATCGTCTTTATAGCGGTCAATTTGAATCAAAAATTCATTTTTCCACTCTTCAAGTAGTTCTACAGTAGCATTAGCTGTAGGTATTACAATTATAAGATCATCGCAATATCTTCTATATAATGCTTCTGGATGCTTCTGCTTAGACCATTCAAGTACTTCTTTATCGAAGTCGATTAAATGCACATTAGAACAAACTGCACTCATACCAGAACCTTGGGGTATTCCATAAAAATTCTGATTCACTTTAATTTTCCCTTCTTTAAATTGCCTAAATTCAGTTGGGTTCATAATTTTAGGCAATTTAGACCGAATCTTTCTCAATTTCTTTCTTCCATACTTATCAAGCAAAAACTCTTCTATATCCGCCTTTTCTACATATGAATAACGAGTGATATTTTTAAAAATTTTGTACCAATCTTTTGGTAACTCTTCTACGTTTAATACACGTTTAATTTTTTGCTTAAGTGATTTGTGATTAATATTATCAAAAAAGCTTTTAAAATCTAATGCTATAACTATTGATTGATCTTGCTTCAAAAGAAAATCAAACACCTCATATGCAAAATCAATGTTATTTTTACCGCGCTTATTATTTCGATAGGCGACAGCTATCTCATTAATATCTTTATTAGAAGCATAGTGGTTATATGCATTGTTAAGTAAGTCTCCGTAATATTTGTAAATGAGACTATCTTTATGAGCAGCGTAATATATTTCACGTGGCTTCTTGTCTGGCTTCTTATATTTTTCTCCCTTTTCATTTTTTAAAGTTATATATTTTTTAAATACAATTTCGAAATGAATGGACGGCAAAAAAGCATATGAAGCTACCCAAGATGGGTCTTGGATTTTCGCTTGCATATGCTCATCATTTTTTATATCTACACGTTTATCAAAGTGTAGATATTCCTTTTTCTTGTATTTTGACCAATTAATTTCAGAAGAGCTAGAAAGGCCATGTAATCGTCGCGGCCCATTACTTCTATTCAAATAGATCAGCCTCCTAGCATAATTTTGGCGGGTTCACCCTTATACGGGGAAGAGCCTTTGACCGCTTGCACTCTAGAAGAGTACTCTTAAACATTTGGTATCATTACCGTAAGGAGGTAATTCTAACCGTGATTAGTTTATTCAATGTGGAAGGCCAAGCTTTAATAGCAATGATCCTCGACATCTGGTGGTTGAGCGAGTTTATGAACGTTCAGAAACTTGCTCAACATAGAAACTAATTGCTCTCACAACCAATTTTGGAGACAAGTTAATTGTAACTAAATTTTCAAGTAAATACAAATATAAGGAATTTAAATGGGTATATTATTACATTCATTTCAGATTTAATCTATAGTTTAAATGGAAAAACTATTAATTTAATTTTTGATAATGCTCCTTCATATAACCTAATTGCTTTTCATTCAACTTTACTCGCAACCCATCATGAATATTCAAAAACATTCGAGCTGTTTCATCTAATGTTTGTGATATCACAATCTTTCCTTGTAAATCAAACGAAATTAAATGTTTATCAAACAATGCATCATGATTTGGACAAAGTAATAATCCATTATTCACGTCAAGACGCTCCTCATTTGTAGAAGTGCTCCATGGTTTAATATGACTAGCTATCAAAACTCGTGGATCGGTTACACCACATAATGCACATTTACATTCACGATCGAAAAGTAATTTTTTAAACTTCCCCTGACCTATGCGCCCTTTGATTAGGCGTTCTTTTTCAGTTTGAAGTATTGGTAGGTTTTCAATTTGCTGAATTTCATTAAATTCTTCTTCTAGTTCTTGCTTATCATTCTTAGGAGATGGTAATTTTGTAAACTTTGCTTTACTATCCTTTAAGCGCAGAGGGAAAATCCATACAAGACGCTGCCTTCCATCTTGATCCTTTTGCTGCCCCTGATAAGGCTCGCCAGCAAGCTCTACCTGTCCTCGATATGTATATTCTCTCGGCTTCATTACCTCAAAAAAATGAACCTCGACTCCATTAATGTCTGATTCAGCTAATGTTAAATTTTGACCGCTCATTTTCTGATCACCACTCTGGCCCATACCTGTATAATGATAAATATCATCTACTACCTTGTCATCATAAAGCTTCGTCTTATCCGAAATAAGCGTCAACGTATTAGTACGATTCGATTTACGCATTCCCCCCTGCGGCGCACATAAAAACACCCCACAAAGTTGCTTATTATTTACAACTTCATTGATTACTAACGGACGTTTCATACTCATAGAATTATCTCCCAAAATATTATTTATTCTTATTATTATATTCATTGTACTATGAAGGTAAACATAGGACCATGGTGTCAGATGAAAAGTCTCCCTAACTGCGCAGGACAAAATAACCCAATATAAACCATTAATAACATTCAATGTTAAAAAATATTTATTTCAAGTATAATAATCAACTAGGAATAGATCTCAGATTTAAAGATTGATCAAGAGAAATCACTTCATCCAGCTAGTGATGACATCAAGCTTACTGAGTTGTGGAGTAGCGTATAAAATATTAGAAAGTTGGTATAAATTTGATTGATTTGGAAGCATATCTAGTTCCTAAAATTGCAGAGCGATGTAAAAAATTAAGAGTAGATTTAGGTTTTCCTATGGAAAGAATATCTGATAGAAGTGATATAAGTCGTATCGAAAGAGGTAAGATTCGTGGTAATTTCATTACAGAAACAGTACTTTTAGACTATACTACTATTTTTGATAAAGCTCCAGAAGAGATTATTTTCGGAAGTTCAGAAGAATTTGAAGAAACTTTAAAATGGCTTTTTACAAATTTGTTTAAACTAATTAATCTTAAAGATTTAACTACTGATTCAGACTTGTATGAAGGTAAAGATAATATTGATATCGAGTCCCAAAAAGCTATGTTATCAATGGCAGAAACTTTTGCTGAATATAATATAAAGCGATATAACTTTCTAAAATCTGATGAGATTTATATGGATAATGTAAGTAAAAAGTTTGATTATCCTTTATGGATAGGTGGGAAAATCGTTAATATCGAGAGAGATTTTAGAATAAATCCAATAAATGAAGAAACTGTAATCGATCTTTTTGATATGAGAGACAAAATGTGGTTGATGTGTAGAAAGAAGATTATAAGTTCATTCAGAGCTGAAATAATTGATAAAATTTTCAATAAATTCGACTATTCTAAGATTAATTCTGAAGTTAGACAGTGGATTTTGGGGCAATTTAATAAAATTATTATTCCTGATGTTGTAGCAAAATTAAAGAGTAATATGATTTTCAAAATCGGATTCATGGTGAAAAGTTTAATTGATGAATTCCTAGATGAAGATTTAGCAATATCATTTCAAAATACGATTCCATTGCAGACGACAAAAGCTGAACACTACAAAATAAACATTAGTAGTGCTGGTTTAAGAGGATTATCGGAAGCTGAAAGAATTGAAAGAGCTGAAATAATATCAGTAGTTATGAAAACATTACAAAAAGGAGATATTCCAGATGCTAAGTTGTTACGGTATGGCATTACCTTTAGTGAAGTACCTGAAACTATTTCAATTAAAGAAGTCGAAATTGATGATGTTATAAATCGTGCAGTCAATAACAGGGGTATTGGAAGGACTCTTAAGAATCCACGGATGTTTGAAGAAAGTCCTATTTTTGAGACATCAGATTTTAATTCTCAGGAAGAGGTAATGGCTGCTATGGAGGATTGGTATAATGATAAACACTTTAAAAATCAAAACATCCCAGGGTATTTGACTAATAATAGCCAAATAGTTCAACGCTTGCAAGAACGTATGAATAAAGATATTCATGAATCAATTGATAGATTTATTGATATTCAAAATAATCTTTTGAAACTGTTGACTGATGAGGAACTAATACATTTTTCTAAATAGGTGATTATTAAGAGCAGAAAAAATTCTGCTCTTTTTTTATTGAATATTTTGTTGGTAGTCATGTTGGCAAAATAATATGAAAATACCCACATAACTGCAACCTAATAAGAAGAAAACTTTTATAAGATGAATCTATCAAAGTTCAGCAAAGCTTTGATAGTTTGAATATCTAAACAAGTTGCAAATTGTTTAGATAGCAGAGGAAGAAGTTGCTGCTTCTTAACTCTATTTTATAAAGGAGGTTTTCATAATGAAAACAGGATTTATTCAATCGAATCAGTATTCAGAATCAGTAGCTCGCAAATTTATTGCAACAAATGTCCCGACGAAATGTGCAACAACTTTTATTGAAACGCAGTACGAATACGTCGATAAGCAACGAACAGAAAATATTAAAGGTTACAAGTTATGGTTTGTACAAGATGGACTCAATCCTTTCACAGTCAAATTCACGAAAAAACCTGACTTACCACCGTTTCTTTCAATAATAGAATTCGAAAATCTTCAAGGCATTGAAATTCGTTCAAATGTGTATTTTAAAGCAGATGGCTTGAAAGTAGTTAAATGATGGATAAGTCTTACATTAAAAAATATTTGAATCAGAGTTTAAATATGGCTCTTGCGATGAATGGAGAATCAACATACACTAATTCATTTTATGTAGAAGTTCGAGATGACGGATTTTTATTCGTCCCTCGTACTCCTGCGGGTTATCTAATTGATGATGATTTATACCAAAAGATTTTTATTATTGCAAATGCCAGTCTTTATCCAAGGTATACACTTTTAAAACAAAATTCAGCTTATTTTATTCCTCTAGATACGGATGATATTCATGTACAGCGTGCATTGTTCTTCCCTTGGTTTATAGGGATTAGTGAAAGATTAGTTTTATCAGATTTGATGAGGTTGCTGAAAGAAAATAAATCTAACCAAATTCCAATTATGAAAAATCTAAAAATAAATTTCAACAAAGTGACTGGGATAATTATTTCAGGAAATTCGGGGAGTGGTAAGTCATATTTTTTAACTTATTTACTTGAGATACTGAACGAAATTTCTGAACTAATAATTATCGATCCAAAGTTTGATACTCCATCCAGATGGGCTAGAAATCATAACATCGCGGTAATTCACCCTGAAAATAACCGTTCGAAAAGTGATTTTGTTAGTCAAGTCAATGAATCTCTAAGTTCTGTGCTAAACATTATTTATCAGCGACAAGAAATATTATACGAAAACCCTGCATATGAGTTTGAACATTTGACCGTAGTTATTGATGAAGTTTTAGCATTATCAGAAGGAGTGAACAAACAAATTAAAGATTCCTTTATGTCATTGCTTAGTTCTATTGCCTTACTAGGGCGTTCAACACGGTGTCATTTAGTATTAGTATCGCAGCGTTTTGATTTTAATGCGGTTCCTGTAAGTGTACGAGAACAAGCAAATGTTCTAGTTCAGATTGGTAATATTAGCAGCAAGACAACCCAATTCTTGTTTCCGGATTTAAATCCTGAGGGTATTGTAATTCCCATAGGGAAAGGAACGGGATTAATACAAGTCATTGATGATGAACATCCTTATCAAGTTTTACCGCTGCTCACACCTACTTTTTATATGGAAAGAGGTATTCTGTGATGAAAAAATCATACTTGATGAAAATCTATAACTTAATACAGTTTCTAGGGACTTTCTTCCTCTTGAGCATTATATTTACGCTAATAATTAAACTCTTACGAAAAAATTTAATTAACTTAGGCGAAAGTTTACCATTACCCAATCAACTTTTCCAATTTATTGAACAAATTTTAAGGATACTATATGTAACTAACCTCTTGATTCCTAGTTTAATATTTGTTCTTCTTCTACAAGAAGTTTTCCTAAGATTGATTAATGATTCTTTAATCAACCTAGGAAAATCAATTATAGGTACACTTAGGTTCAGAAAATTCTTAAAACAATACCAAAAAGCTCCGGTGAATGATTCAGATAATTATATGTTACCCAAAAATGAAGTTATTTTAAAGTTCAATAAAGAGGTAAGAAAATCCGTAATTGATTTAACTAATAAACAGTTGAAACTACTAATAAAAATTCCTAAAGAGGCACAGTCTCAAAAAATTCTTAAAGAGTATGAGGGGCAAATAAAAGAGCATATTTCAAGCTTATATCCTGATTATTTAATCTCGACTTTTGAACGTAATAAATTCAACTTATGGCTCATTGGTACAAAGAGTAAATGAATAGTGGTGCTTTTGGCTCGGAACGAAAAGCCAAAAAAAGCACCAAAATAAAAAAATTTATAAAGTTCATAGCCAAATTTAAATAAAAAACTATATTTCATGCGGTGGTAGAGCTTGTTATACCACCGCTTAGTAGGTAGCCAAAAATTATTGAAAAACCAACAATGTCGACTAATCACAGTCTTTTTAATCAAATTAAATGATAGCTAAAATTTATCAAAAAGCATTATTAAATCTGAAAAAATTATATTTTTAAGGAGGTAGCCAAAATGGGAAGCCCAAAGCAATTAATGTAATGTATCAGCAACAACTTTCACATTTGCCATCGTCTATTAAACGGAAGACACTAAATAGCATCGTAAAAACTTTGGTGGAATGTTTGGAACCTTTAAAAATTGCTGCAATTATACATGATAAAGATATGAATGAAGAAGGGAACTCGGTTGAAAAACATGTTCATGTAGTATTACAGTTTGAAAACCAAAGGAGTTTAGAAAGACTTGCAAAGCTTTTAAACGAACCACAAATATCATCCTTTCAACAGTGGAGAGGAAATGTTAACAATGCTTACTCTTATCTTGTTCATCAAACAAAAGAAGCAAAAGGCAAATATCAATATCAGCTTGAGGAAGTAAAAGCTAATTTTGATTATCCTGCATTGATGAGAGATATAACCCAAAAAATCGAACAGAAAATTAAAATGAAAGATAGTGAAATTATTAAAAGCTTGCTTGATCAATTAGGAACAGGCGAACTATCAAAAGATGAAGTTATCTTAAATTTGACAGGTTCACAATTTGCTAAGGCAAAAAAGCAGATCAATGATGTCTATCAGCAGGTACAAGAACAAAAATCTAAAGTTTGGTTAGATGAGCAGAAAAGTAAAAATGAACCGATTACGGTTATATGGATATATGGGACTTCTGGAACTGGAAAAACAGCTCTAGCTAAAAAATACGCAGATGAACAAAATGTAAAGTATTTTATTACAGGTTCATCCAGGGATAGTTTTCAACATTATGATGGCGAACATCTTGTGATTTTAGATGAGTTGAGACCAACTACTTTTAATTATGATGATTTATTGAAAATGCTTGATCCTTTTGGAGAAAATCCCAAAGCTCCAAGCCGTTTTTTTGATAAATCTCTAATGATTGATATATTCATCATCACTTCTCCATATAGCCCAAAACAATTTTATGATGAAATTTTCAGACATAAAAAAACGGTTGATTCATTTGGACAACTTCAGAGAAGAATTACTTTCGTTCAATTTATAACTCAAGATTATTTTGAAATGCAAAATTATAATGACTTAGAAAAAAAATATATTTCTGTTGAAGATACTAGACAAAAAAATTATTTACTTAAAAAACTTAAAGAGAAATATAATACCAATGGTAGACAAACTTATGATAAATTCAATCAGTTTTTAAATAAATAGTACCTAAATTACGATAAATTAAACGCTAGGAGTGGACTAATTGAATCAAAGATATGAATTCACCTTTCCAAAGGAATGGTTCTCGTTAAAAGAAGCAGCTAATTACGCTGGGGTCTCATACAACACATTCAAAAAATTTCGTTTACTTGGCTTAAAAGTATGTGAAATTGAGGGCATAAAACGAGTAGCAAAAAAAGAAATCGATCGCTTTTTAGAAGAATACAGCTCTTAATCAAGTTCTACAAGAGGATTTTTCCCCAGTTAAATTATATATTATAACTGTGAGGATTAATCCTCTCTTTTTATCTTGCCCCCGCAACGATATTAGGAGGATCACTATGAAAAAAAATAATTCTTCACCCATCAAAAATTATCAAAATAAAGATGGTAAAACATTATATATGTTTCGAGTATTTTTAGGAACAGATGAACTAACAGGAAAAGCTAAAAACACTACACGCCGTGGATTTAAAACAAAAAAAGAAGCAGAGCTCGCTTTAGCACGTATTAAACTACAAGTATCTGAAGGAACATACAAACAAAAGAGCGCAGAAACCTACCAGGAAGTTTACGATCTTTGGATTAACCAATATGAAAAAACTGTAGAAGAAAGTACATTTGTTAAAACAGCTGGCTACTTCAAAAATCATATCTTACCTGCTATGGGTAATTATCGTATCGAAAAAATCACGATTGCTATTTGCCAAAAACATTACAATGAATGGGCTACAAAAGTTCAAAAAGCGCGTACAATTAAATCCTATGCAAAAAAAGTTTTAGATTTCGCTATTGTACATGGCTTTATTCAAACTAACCCATTCACACATGTTGAGACCAAAGTAAAGAAAGCCTTTACTGAAAGTGTAGAAGAAGGAAGCGAAAATTTTTATATTAAAGATGAGCTAATTACATTTCTAGAAAAGGCAAAAGAGCATCTTAACTTTAAGGCATATGCCCTATTACGATTAATTGCTTATACAGGGATGCGAAAAAGTGAGGCATTAGCATTAACCTGGAATGATGTAAACTTTGTAGAAAGTGAACTCACAATCAATAAAGCAATTGGCCGTGGTAAACAAACACAACTTTATTTAAAAACAACCAAAACCGGCAAGCCACGCGCAATAAAACTAGATGAAACAACGTTATTGATCTTAAAAGAATGGAATAAGCATCAGAAGCAGCAATATATAAAACTTGGGTTTAATACAATGAAGAAGAATCAGTTGATATTTAGCAACACTAAAAACGAATTTATTCAACCTGTGCAAGTACAAAAATGGATGTATAGTGTGCAAAATAAATATCAGTTCAAGCATGTATCGCCACATGGCCTTCGACATACGCATTGCTCACTTTTATTCGAAGCGGGTGCAAGCATTAAAGAAGTACAAGATCGCTTAGGACATTCAGATGTTAAGACTACTTTAGACATTTATACACATGTAACTAAAAAAGCGAAAGAAGGTGCTATACAGAAGTTTGTGAACTATTTAGAGGGTTAAGTTTCTGACTATTTTCTGACTACAAATTGACTATTTTTCGATGGAATTAGATGAAACTAACTGACATTAAAAAAGTGCCAAAACCCTTGTTTATCAAGGATTTTGACACTCTATGAAATCATTTGATTTCTATTTTATGGAGACGGCGGGAGTCGAACCCGCGTCCAGAAGCTCCAATACTCCGGCTTCTACGCGTGTAGTTTACCTATTTGCGATTCGCGTGGCATTATGCCGGTAAACAGGCGTCCTGCACGCTAGCTTGGAAATCTCTTGCCGGTGACTCAAGCGGCACCACCGACCGTATCCCACTAAAGTTGGGCCCTACGTACTGCACATGGGCGATGCAGAGGCAGAGCGCTTACGAGCTTACGCTGCGAAAGCTAAGTTTTGTTGTTTGCCAGTTATAATATAACTTCCGTTGATGACGAAGACGAGACCTCCGACGCGCGACCAGAGCTTGAACCACCCCTGTCGAATCCGTAACGTCCCCGAGTATAAAAACCCGAGTATAGTTCGGCTGGAGACAAAGCTCCTAAACGTATGCCGTATGAGTAGACATACACTGGCTATCTGTAATGAATTATATGATAAATTAGCTAAACTAGCAAGCGATAGCATTCCATGATTAAATGTCACAAAATATTTCTTACAAACACAAGTCACTCCCCCGAAATAGGCTCAGCGTGTGGCAAATGTGATTTCTATTTAACTACTTTCGCCTTGCAAATTTGATTCCTATACTTGCTAGGACTAATCCCCATTTGCTTTTCGAAAATACGGACAAATTCAAAATAGCCATTTATTCCTACCGCTATTGCAACTTCCTTTACATCCAATTGTGTTTCTTCTAATAATCGGACGGCTTGTTCCGTACGTAATCTAACGATGTATTCATGAATTGTTAAATTTACTTGTTCTTGAAAAACCTTTTCATAAACAGGATACTCCACAAATATCACTTCATGTAAATCCTTTAAGCAATTTTTTACACGAAAGTTTTTTTCAATGTGAAAAATAATCCTATCTACTATTTCAGCCTGTTGTAAAAGTTCCATTTTTTTTGTAACCACTCCTTTTCCCCGAAATCTATTTTACATCAATTAAAAACATAAATCATCGAAAAAAATCCCTTTTCTCCTTTAAAAACTAAATATTCTTAAAATTATATATTTTTCGACATTAAAAGACACCCCAGAAAATTCCAATGAATTTCCGTGCTTTCTTATACGGATTACCTTAAAATTTCTATGTATTAATAAAAAAAAAAGAGTGCCCTCATTTCTGTATGAGGCACTCTTTTAAAATTAACGTTGACGGTCTTTGAATACGCGTTCCATGTCGCGCTTTGCTTCTTTTTTACGCATATCATTGCGCTTATCGTAATCCTTTTTACCTTTACCGGTTCCGATTAGAAGTTTGGCATAGCCGTCTTTAATATACATTTTTAATGGAACAATGGTATAGCCATCGCGCTTTACCGCGCCGACAAGCTGACCAATTTGCTTTTTATGTAAGAGCAGCTTACGTTCACGGAGTGGATCGTGATTAAAACGATTTCCTTGATCAAAAGGGCTGACATGCAT
The DNA here is from genome assembly GCF_002736105.1 of Solibacillus sp. R5-41. Lineage (NCBI taxonomy): Bacteria > Bacillati > Bacillota > Bacilli > Caryophanales > Caryophanaceae > Solibacillus > Solibacillus sp. R5-41. The sequence goes on from NZ_CP024123.1 coordinate 3,582,829, forward strand.
ATTAATAATCCACGCTTCGCCGTTTCGTAGACGCACGTAAGAATCCTTTAACTGGACCTTACTTGCGCGAACCGATTTAATTTCAGTACCAGTCAGCACCATACCTGCCTCGATTGTTTCTTCTATGAAATAATCATGATTCGCTTTTTTGTTTTGTGCTATTACTTTACCTGCGCCTTTTGCCATTATTAACACCCCTTAGAAAGGAGCTAGGATTTCGAACATCAATCCTAGCTTCAAACATTATTTCTTCTTTTTATTCTTTTTCTTTTTCCCTCGAGCAATACCCTCATAGAACTTTGGCTTATCATTGGATTTGCCATCTTTTCTACGACCGCGTGGATCACGTTCATCGGAGCGGCTACTTCTTTTCTCTTTTGCAGGACGCTCCTTGCTGCCGCCGCGCGACTTGCGATCACGTTTTTCACCTGTTCGCTCTGGACGGCTCTTTTCTTGACGACCAGCATGAATCACTCTTGTGGATTGCTTTTTAAATGGTCGTGCATTCGAAATCATATCAACAATTTCAAAGTCTACTGAAGATTCTTCAATGACTACATTGGCAACACGAATTTTTACTTCATCACCAATTCGGAATTGACGTCCTGTACGTTCGCCAATCATCATCATCGAGCGATCATCAAAACGGTAGTAATCATCGGCCATATTCGAAATATGCACGAGACCTTCTACTGTATTTTCTAATTCCACGAAAATCCCGAAGTTTGTAACGGAAGAAACAATTCCTTCAAATTCCTCACCAATTTTATCGGACATATACTGTGCTTTTTTCAGTGCATCTGTATCACGTTCTGCCTCTACTGCACGTCGTTCGCGATTCGATGTATGATCCGCAATCTCATCCATCGCTTGGCCCCACTGGAATACTGTTTCCTTCGATGTATCGCCATTAATTAAATACGTGCGAATTAAACGGTGAACGATTAAATCCGGGTATCGTCGAATTGGAGAAGTGAAGTGCGTATAGTAATCCGTCGACAAGCCGAAGTGACCAAGTGATTCCGGATAATACTTTGCCTGCTGCATTGAACGTAGTAACATCGTAGAAATGACAGGCTCTTCTGGTAAACCTTCAATTGCTGAAATAATTTCTTGTAACGCTTTCGGATGGACTGATGCGCCCGAACCTTTAATCACCAAGCCAAAATTCGTAACGAATTCAAAGAAACGCTGTAATTTTTCAGGCTTTGGATCTTCGTGTATACGATAAATAAATGGTAGCTCCATCCAGTGGAAATGTTCCGCAATTGTTTCATTGGCTGCTAACATAAATTCTTCAATTAAACGCTCGGCAACAGTACGCTCACGTAAAACGATTTCAGTTGGCCAGCCTTCTTCTGATACAAGGACTTTCGATTCTTTAAAGTCAAAATCAATCGCACCGCGCGTCATTCGCTTATTACGCAACACTTGTGCAAGCTCCGCCATGTTTCTAAACATCGGCACTAAGTCCGCATAGCGTTCCATTAGCTCCGGATGTTCATCTGAATGCTCTAAAATATGGTATACATCGGTATATGTCATACGTTCTGTTGTGTTAATCACACTTTGGAAAATCTCATGCTTAATGACGTGCCCACTGCCATCAATCGTCATTTCGCATGACAATGTTAAGCGATCAACCTGTGGATTTAATGAACAAATCCCGTTCGATAAACGGTGTGGAATCATTGGAATAACACGGTCTGTTAAGTACACGGATGTTGCACGCTCATACGCTTCTATATCAAGGACTGAACCTTGCGTCACATAATAGCTGACATCTGCAATATGAACACCTAGCTTATACGTACCATCTGCATTTTTAATAACAGTTACCGCATCATCTAAGTCTTTCGCATCCGCGCCATCAATGGTTACGATTACTTCATTGCGCAAATCACGACGACCAACTAAATCCTGCTCTGAAATTTCATCCTTCACTTCCGTTGCTGCTTGCACAACTTCCTCTGGAAACTCTGGTGGAATGTCATATTTATACAGAATCGATAAAATATCCACACCTGGATCATTTCGGTGACCTAAAATTTTCGTAATCATCCCAGTAGCCGATTTTGTTTCATCCGGCCAATGCGTAACTTCTACAACGACTTTATGACCATCTACCGCACCTAAAGCATCTTCCTTGGCGATAAAAATGTCCATATTTAGTTTTTTATCATCTGTCACGACAAAGCCAAAGCCACGATTTGCTTGGTACGTACCGACAAAGGTCGTTTTACTGCGTTCAACTACTTTTGTAATCGTTCCTTCACGGCGATCCCCAGAAGTTTCTTTTAATACACGGACTAATACTGTGTCGCCATTTAATGCACCATTAATTTCATATGGTGGAATAAAAATATCATCCATGCCTTGTTCTTCTGGTGCCACGAAGCCGAATCCTTTCGCGTGTCCGATAAAGCGACCGCGCATTAGATTCATACGTTCTGGCAATCCGTATCGATTGGAACGAGAGCGAACAATATGGCCCTGTGCTTCCATTTTAACTAGTGTTTTAACGAGCTCACGGAAATCATCCGCTTCCTCTAATTCAAAAGCTTCCTCAATTTCAGAAACTGTCATTGGGTTATAACCCTCTTCTTTCATAAAAGAAAGGATTCGCGTTTGAAAATCATTGTTTTGAGTCATTTTTTACCCTCCTTTGAACAGAAAATATATATTCAACCATTAGACTGTCCAATCTAATGAATTTAAAAACGCAAGAACATCATCATGGAGCTGATTTCTTTCTTTATCAAGTGTAATCACATGACCTGATTGCTCAAACCATTTCAACTCTTTTTGAATGGATTCCACACTACTATAAATTATGTTTGCTGAGTGCGGATCAATGACATCATCTTGACGTGATTGTACGACCAAAATCGGTGCATATAATAAGTCAATGGACTGTCGTACTTCTTGAATAAGTTGCTGCAACTGTGGTAAAGAAGCCATCCCTGTATTTTTTAGCGCTTCTATTTCTAGTTCGATTTTCTGTTCATTTTTACCTTCTTGTTTTTTATATTGTTGTGCATATTCGATGACACCTTCAAACATTTTATGTGTTGTGCGCATCGACATGGGTGAACACATTGTAATAACGCCTTTTACTGGCTTTTGCAGTGCTAATTTTAATGAAAAAACACCACCTAAAGATAGTCCCGCAACGGCGATTTCTTCATAGCCTGCTTGTTTTAATGTATCATATCCATTGAGTACATCTTGCCACCAATCATCGGGACTAGTGACTATGAGCTCTTCTGGTGGTACGCCATGCCCTTTATAATGAGGTGCATGAGAAGTATACCCATTATTCTCTAAAAAACGGCCAAGTATCCGTACATCCGCGGAACTTCCTGTAAAACCATGTAATAATAAAACTGCTCGTGATCCAGCTTCAAATAAAAATGGTGTAGACATTGCTTTTTTCATCGCAAATACTCCTGTCGAAATGTTTCCTTAGAAAAATACGATTCGTGCATTACTGCAGAATCGCGGTCTTCCTAATCTGGATAATTCTATTATACGTTTTTTTGCTCCTGAACAAAAGAAAAAGCCCAACCATGCTTTGCGCTCGGTTAGGCGATTGATTTCATTCGATTAGAATTTTGTAATAGCTAATGCTAATACGAAGAATAAAACAGCAAGAACAATCGTGATGCGGTGTAATACTAAATCCATCCCACGAGCTTTCTGTTTACCGAATAGTTGCTCAGCTCCACCTGAGATGGCACCTGATAAACCAGCACTTTTACCTGATTGTAATAATACAATAACGATTAAAGATAAAGCTACGATAATAAGTAATACTGTAAATATTGTATGCATTTGCTCCACCTCCTAGACACGGACGTTACAATACATAACAGTATATCAAATTCATTGTGTGCTGACAATATAACATTGATGTTAAGAACCAATTTTTGTATAAATTTTTAGATTATTTGTTTGTGGCGTGATTTATTTGTTGAGACTTTTTAAATCGGCTCAATGGATCTTCGGTATTATCTATCGTTTCTTCGACAGATTCTTGCTTTCTTTCGTACTCACAAAATACAATGTCAGAATAATGCCCGACATCACTATAAAGTTGAATGGCAATACAATCTTTCGCTAATAATGCGGATTCTAGCACTTCAAATTGAAATTGATAGTTTTTTGTAATCGGAATTTTTGCCTGATAGCCGAATTCTAAAAAATCTTTTTGTCCACTTAATTTGAAACGAATTGAATAGTTGCCTCCTGCTTTTTTTGCACTGGACTCGTCAATTTCACCTTTTATAATGATGCTTTCACTTGCAGTATCATATATATATTGCACTTTTTTCGGTGCAGGTAAGGCATTTTTCTTATGCTCGAGCTGCTGTCGTTTCTTTAGTTTTCGAAGGGCTTTTTTAGTTTTTGGATTTTTATTATCTTCATTTAGATTTTGTTGCGGTACTTCATTCTGTATAGGATTGCTCTCATTTTTGAAACCTACTTTTTCTTCTACATGCTTAACCAATAAAATCCCCCCTAAATTATTCCTTTTTAATAGTATATAGAATTTAAATTAAATTGTAATAGTTATTTTGGAACTTCTTTTTTAGGCATAGTAGATTTTTATGCAAACTTTTTGCTTCATATACTTCATTTGACCCAGTTTGTATAACTTTTCGGAACGTTGTACATTAAAGTTGGAGCTCCGCGGCTCTAAACGCTCATCCCCCCGATTGCTCCCTCCCCCAAACAAAAGCACTTAAACAACATATCAGCATAATGTGTTTGAGTGCTGTTAAAATTGAATAAATTATTTAATATTGTAGATAAATTTTAAGCATTCATAGCGTGCATTGACACCTAATAAGCCTTCTCCCTTCATACGCTTGGAGAGGGAGACTTCTTAGATGTGCTATTAAATTTAATTGAATTGTGTTATTTGAACAAACTAGATTTCCCTATTATTTACTGTCACACATTTTTCGTGTACCAATCATCACTTTTCAATTAGTTTCGCATAAACAATATACCGTTTTGGCGCATTTCCAATATACCGAAATGGATAGCAAGTAGATAAAGTCAGCATTTCTTCCGGTGCTGTAGAGCGGATGACTGTTGTATCATTTGCATCGACAATTTCCGTCTCTACTATGGTATATGTGAAAGTTCCATGCTGCATTTTCACAATGATTGGATCGCCATTTTGTAATTTGTCCAATCCCGTAAATACGGTGTCCCTATGTCCTGATAACAAAATTTGATCCTTTTGCCCAGGATAAAAGGTGCCTGTGTAGTGACCAACACCTTGCTTTAAAGCATCCTCATCCGTCCCTTCCACAATCGGGACCTCTTTTTCAATAAGGGGAATTTGCAAAATGCCAATTGTTTGACCGTTTTGAAAAGACAGTTCAGGATTGGATGATTCAGGCTGAGATGTCTCTATTATTTGTTTTTTTAAATCTTCTTTTGCCTGAGCTAGCGCTACTTTTTCCAACTGCTGTACGGACTTTAGTTCCATACCGGCGTAACCTATGAAAATCAGTCCAACCGTCAGCAAAATAAAGGCCATTTTTTTTAACAAAACTCAACACCTCCTGCAAAATCGTACGGTAAATTCTAATAACGGCACTGTTGACCTATCTCCTCTTTACAGTAAGTAGCCTGCGCAAAAAAACGAAAAAGCAACCTAGGCAAGATACACGATGCCTAGGAAGCTTTTCAAAAGTCACTTTATCGTCTATTGAGCTAATTTCATTCGTCTGTAATATGTGATAATCATCATGACAATGCCACCTACCACAAGTACAGCACCAAATAACATTATATTAAATATATTTGTCGACGTGGCAGGCAGGATTTTGCCAGTTGGCGTTGGACCACCGCTAGCAATCTGTCCTGATGCCACCGCTTGTACTGCAGTGCTGTCTTTTCCTTCTG